>JBDRCC010000001.1:0-83331 GCA_043822065.1 archaeon
CAATAAACCTTGCCAGGTTCGGGAAGAGCGTCAGGGTATTTGAAAAGCGCGGCGACGTAGGAAAGCGGCACGCGAACAGCAGGCAGGCGATATTCGGCGGGGCGGAGTATACGAAAAGCATTCTGAAAAGGTGCAACCTTGCGGACGCGAAGGTGCAGGATGATGAATTTTCAAGATTTAGGATAGCAACAGACAAGCGAGAGGGGGTTTTTGAGCTGAAGCCGCCTGGGCAGCTGATAGAGCGGGGCGGGAAGAATTCGCTTGAGTACTCCCTTTGCAGGATAGCCAGGAAAGAAGGGGTTCAGTTCGAGTTCAACGCGGAAAAGCAGGAGGGCGACGCGGATATTGTCGCGACGGGGCCGTACAGGGCGGACGCGGTTGCATACGGCCAGGTCTTCGAAAACGCAAACCTCCCGAAAGACCAGATAACGCTTGTTTACTCGGACAGGTATTCGCCGCGCGCCTGGTACATGTACGCGATGCCGCACGGGAAGCGCATGGTCGAGATAGTAAACTGCGTGTCAGATCCGCACCTGAAAAAGGTCAAAGAGTTATACCACAGGGGCTTGAAAGAGGTCGCGTGCCTGAAAGAGATAGTCGAAGGCGCCACCCCAATTTATGACGTGGCAGGGATAGGCAACGCAGAAATGCCAAAGACCTGCGTCCATGGTGGAAGGCTTTACGTGGGCGAGGCGGCCGGCTTCCAGGACGCAGCGTATGGGTTCGGCATGGAGTTCGCATTATTGTCAGGGCGGCTTGCGGCAGAGGCGGTTGCACAAGGAAAGGACTACGACGCTCTGTGGAAAAGGGAGTTCATGGACATGCTGAAGCTCAGGTTTGCAAAGAGGTTTATCCTCGCCTCATGCGGAAACTGGCTGATTGACAGATACATCAGCATGAAGCCGGACGGAAGCATCATTGACAATGGAAAGATGCACGAGACGCTCCTGAGGCATAGGGTTCTTCTTAACAGCCTCTTTTACCTCGAAATGGCAAAAAAGCGCGCAACTGGCTATTGGTAGAGTAAGCTTATAATAAAAACAGCCATTTTGTTTTTATGGGCGTACAGCTCACCAACATCGTCGAGAGCAGGGGCATCAGCTTCGAGGAGCTTGCCGGCAGAGTCATAGGGATAGACGCGTTCAACACGATTTACCAGTTTCTTTCAATAATACGGCAGAGGGACGGCACCCCGCTGATGGACTCCAAGAGGAGGGTTACGTCCCACTTGTCCGGGCTTTTCTACAGGACTGCGAATTTTGTCGGCTACGGCATAAAGCCGGCATACGTCTTTGATGGGGAGTCACCCCTGCAAAAGGCAGAGACTCAGAAAGAAAGGCGCAAGGTGCGCGAGGCTGCGGAAGGTAAGTGGAAAGAAGCCAAAGATAGCGGCGACCTTGCCTCTGCAAGGAAATACGCCCAGGCTGCGAGCAGGCTGACTGGGGAGATGATAACCGGCTCGAAGGAGCTGCTTGACGCCATGGGAATCCCATGGGTGCAGGCGCCTGGTGAGGGTGAGGCACAGGCGAGTGTCATGTGCATTAAAGGCGACGTCTGGGCTGTCGGCTCGCAGGATTACGATGCACTGGTTTACGGGGCGCCGCGGCTTTTGAAGAACATGGCGGTCTCAGGAAAGAGGAAGCTCCCAGGCAGGGACCAGTATGTCAATGTCGTGCCGGAGATAATAGAAATAGCGTCTGTCCTTGGCTCAAACGGGATAAGCCAGCGGCAGCTTGTCCTGATAAGCCTTCTTGTCGGGAATGACTACGAGCCAGGAATAAAGGGCATAGGCCCGAAAAAGGCGCTTGACCTCGTGAGGAAGTACCCCTCGCTTGAGACGCTTGTGGCATCCTCTGAGGTCGGGGAGAAGCTGAAGGAGATATCGCACCTTGAGGAAATAGAAAAGATTTTCACAGAGCCTGTTGCCGACGCGGGCTATTCCCTTGCCTGGAACCAGCCTGACCGGGAAAAAATAAAGGGTATATTGTGCGACAGGCACGAGTTTTCAGAAGAGCGGGTGAAAAACACCCTGGACAAGCTCGAGCACGGAATGAATTCTGGCATACAGTCAAAGCTTGAGAAATGGTTTTAGCCTCCCTTTGTAGGAGCCTGGGTTTCTTTCTGGCCGGTATCTACGAGCAGAAATAGTGCGCCGGTAAGCAGGTAGGCGCCGGCGATTATTATGAACAGTGTGTCAAAGCCGAGGGTGTCTACAAGGTACCCGCCTGCGACGGTGCCGCCCGCGCCGGCAATGCCGACAAGCATCCCGAACTTCCCGACTTTTGTGCCGCGCCTTTCGCCGGAAGTAAGGGAGGCAAGGACTGCCTCGGCAACGGATGTCAGTGCATTTGCAAGTCCTACCACCAGGGCAAGGAAATAGAGCTGCTCCACGCTTGAGACAAATAAGTATTGGTAGAATGCCCACGCCCCGACGATGCTCCCGACAACCATCAGCGGCTTCCTGCCAAGCGAGTCGCCAAGAAGGTTTAGGGGAATGGCAAGGACAACTGTGGAGAACTTCGTTATTGCAAGGGCTATGCCGACGGCTATCAGGCTGCCGCCTGCTATGCCGCTTATGAAAACAGGGAAGAACGGCGCGATCAGAGACGCAAACATCGTTGAGACTGCAAGCGCAAATGTCAGGAGTGCGAGGCTCATTTTTTACCCCCGACAAAAAGGATTGGGAACGCGGACAAAAATGAAACTGCCGCTGCTGCCTGGAGTAAGAGCTGGATGCTGTACAGCTCTGCAAGGTAGCCGCCGGAAAGGGTGCCGATTGCCATGCCTGCGGTGCTGAACAGCCGCACCGAGCTGATTAGGGTGCCCTGCCGTTCCCCTTCTGCGATTTCATAGAGCATAGGATGCGCTGCGCCCTGATTTAGGGCGTAGAAGAGGCTTGCCAGGAGCACGATTAGGTAAAGGTCGGCTATCCTGCTGATGAAGGAAAGCTGGTAGAGCATATAAGCGCCTCCGGCAGAGCCGATGAATATCAGCATCTTCCTCCCGACAACGTCAGACAGCCAGCCGGCAGGATAGGTAAAAAGGGCTGCAAGGACGAAATAGCCCCCGAGAAGAATGCCTGCGGTGGTCATGCTCCCGCGCGGCATGTCCTTTATGAAGAAGACAAGAAACGGCATGTACATCCCTATTGCAAACTGCCAGCCGAAGCTTGACAGCGAATACTTGAATAAGTTGCCCATTGGAAATATTTAGACTATCCAGTATATAAGCTTAAAAAGTGTCGCAGTGGTGGTCCTCGGGCATGCGGTGGTCGCCGCAAAAGAGCTCGCCGCAATACCTGCACCTGAACGGCAGGGCTATGTTCTTGCTGCATGATGCACAGACGCCGGAAAGCGGGGCAGACTCCTTAATGTTTCTCGGGCGCGCCGGCTCAATGCTTGCGGGGCGGCGGGAGGACTGTGAAAACAGGTCGCGCAGCTGGGGGATTGGGTTTAGCTGGTACTGGGCTGCCGGCTGGAGCATGCGGCTCGCAGTCTGCCTGTCGCGGAAATATGCATAGTAGAAGAGGCCTCCGACTGCCGAGGCTATGGCAATAAACGAAATGTAGTTCATAGCAGGCCGCCAAAAACCTTGCCGAATGCGGACTTTATGCCGAGTATCGCCCAAGGCCAGCCCTTCTGGGCTATCTGCTCAGGGATGGCTTTCTCGCGCCACTGCATTGTAAGGGAGCTTATGTCAGAGGCGTCGCAGGCGAACTTGTTCTCGTTCACGGTGCATGGCTGGGAGATTTCCTTTATTTCCGAGCCGTCCGGGAGGTCAAGGATTATGGTGTAGACGTCAATGTCTGAGTCGATTTTTGTCTTTGTGTTCTGGACTACCTTCGTGAGTATCGGCTTGACTACGGTCGACTTGGGCTCCATTGTGCCTATCTGGTCTGTCTTTGAGACCATGTTTTTCTGGGTGTACTGGACTGTCAGGTCGTAAGTCGCGCCGTACGGGGCGATGAGTATTGAGGTTCTCGGATTGACGGATAGAACCCAGAAGTTGTCCTTTTTCGTGAGCTTGTAGAACTCGGGGTCATCTGTTTCTGGGATAAGCTGGCCGGCTCCGTCCTGGAGAGTTATGTCCTTGACGGTTTCAGGGAACTGGAAACGGACGTTGGTTATCTGGCCGACATAGGAATCGCTCGTGCAGTCGAACTTGTAAGTGGCTTTTACCCCGGCATTTGAGCCGGAAGGCGAAAGCTCCGAAACCAGCGAGACCTTGCAGTCTGCCGCAAGGGCTACGCAGGACATCAGGATGACGAAGAGGATTGCGTACTTCATACTGTCTTTATGGGATTTGCTCTTTAAGAAGTTTATCAATATCCGATGACCCTGAGAATTATCTGGAATATGAAAACTGAGATGCCAAGGAGGAAGCCGGTCATCAATCCCGAGGACACGCCAACTGACCAGGTGTCGTTTGATATCGACTCCATTTCCTCAGTAAGGTTGTCGGTCCGCACCGCAAGCCGGGACATGAGGGCGTAAGCGGAGTTCATGTGGAGGAACGCGTCCTCGAAAAGCCGCCCGCGGATTGCGACCTCCGCCTTTTCAAGCTGATCCAGAGCCCGGTAGAGATGGGCGTCGTGCCTGTAGTCCCAGAGCTGGTGGCGCAGCTTCCTAAGCTCGTGCACCAGGTAGGACTGGAGCGCGGCTACTTCCTTCTGCTCGCGGTCAACCCCATGGCGGACGCCATCCAGGAGATAGTGCACCCTGCGAAGCGCGTGGGTAACTGATTCGGCATAGTCTGAGTTCTTCATCCTTGTATTAGTTTTATTACGTTTACCAATATAAACCTATTCTTGAACGAAAACCGGGAGAAAACTTAAATAAAGCAGCAAGGCATGGAAATATCATGGAAGAAAAAAGTGGTTGCCTTCCGCTTTGAAGGGGTTTATCCCAGATTTGCCTCTTTTTCCCTTTGTTTGATTGGCTTGGAGGACTGGCTATGATAATTGATAAAAAACTTGGCATGATAGGCATGGGGCATTTCGGCGAGGCCCTCGTCCGTGCGCTGCTCGACAAGGATGTTTTTGGGGCAGAGAATATAATCGTCTCGGATGCCGATGATAAAAAGCTATCCATCCTCTCTGAAGAGCTCGGTTTTGTGGCTGCAAAGAGCAACAGGGAAGCAGCCAGGACATCAGACATAATAGTAACGGCAGTAAAGCCGCAGGTGATTGGGGCGGTTTTAGACGAGATTCGGGTGGACTCCGCCAAAAAACTGCTGATTTCGCCTGCCGCAGGAGTACTTACTGGATACATGGAGGGGAAGGCTCCCGGAACGCGAGTGATACGGACAATGACCAACATGGGAATCCGGATAGGCTTGGGTGCAACGGCTTACACCCTTGGCAAGACTGCTAACGGAGAGGATGCCCAGCTTTTTGAAAAAATGTTCAGCCGGCTGGGAATCTGCCACAAGGTGGATGAGAGCCAGCTGGACATGATAACTGGCATGGCTGGCAACGGCCCTGCGTACATATATTTGATAACTGATTCACTGGCACAGTCTGCGGTAAATGCCGGAATGGACAGGGAAACTGCCGTAGAATTCGCCTGCCAGACTGTAAAGGCGGCGGCGACACTGATTGAAGAAAGCGGCGAAGACCCTGCGAAGCTGATAAATGATGTCGCAACTCCCGGCGGGACGACGGTGGAAGGGCTGAAAGTCCTGGATAAGTACAAAGTCCGGGAAGCTTTCGTCAGATGCGTCGAAGCAGCGACCAAACGGTCGAAAGAGTTTAATATTCAGGGAGATTAGGTGAATCCATGGTAGAGAGACTCCCCTCCAAGGAAAAAAGTTTTAGCGAATGGTACACGGAGGTAATAGTCCGCTCCGAGATGGCGGACTACGCACCGATACAGGGGTGCATAGTCTTCAGACCGAATTCATACGCCATTTGGGAAAAGATACAGGACTTCGTCAATGCCGAGATAAGGAAGACCGGCCACAGGAATGCCTATTTCCCCATGTTCATACCTGAAAGGTTCCTGAAGAAGGAGGCGGAGCACTTCGAGGGGTTCATACCCGAAGTCGCATGGGTGACGCACGGGGGAGACACCAAGCTCGGTGAGCGGCTTGCGATAAGGCCGACGAGCGAAACGATAATCTATTCGATGTACAAGGACTGGATAAAAAGCCACAGGGATTTGCCTGTCCTGCTCAACCAGTGGTGCTCCGTAGTCAGGTGGGAGACCAAGGCGGTCAAGCCGTTCCTCAGGACCAGGGAGTTCCTCTGGCAGGAGGGGCACACTGCCCACGCCACCAGCGAGGAGGCGGCAAAGGAGGTCAGGCAGCAGCTTGAATTGTACAGGCGGGTCGCTGAAGAGCTGCTTGCGATACCGGTGGTTGCGGGGATGAAGACGGACAGGGAAAAGTTCGCCGGCGCGCTTTACACGACGACGATTGAGGCGCTGATGCCAGATGGGAAAGCGCTCCAGATGGGGACGTCCCACCACTTGGGCGACCACTTCGCAAAGGTATTCGAAATAACGTTCCTTGACGAAAAGGAGCGCAAGTCACCGGTCTGGCAGACGAGCTGGGGGATTTCCACAAGGATGATAGGCGCGATGATAATGGTCCACGGCGACGACAAGGGGCTTGTCGTTCCGCCAAAGGTAGCTGCGACGCAGGTGGTCATAGTCCCGATAACTTATGAAAGCGACAAGGAGGGCGTGCTGAAGAAGGCGCGGGAGCTTCAGAAGGGGCTCTCAACGAAGTTCAGCGTCCACCTTGACGACCGTGACCTCTACAAGCCCGGCTGGAAGTTCAACGAGTGGGAGCTTCGGGGCATCCCGATACGGGTGGAGATAGGCCCGAAGGACCTTGAGAAGAAGCAGGTCGTCCTCGCTAGAAGGGACACTGGGGAGAAAATGGCGGTCAAAATTGCGGATGCTGAAAAAGAAGTTGGCAAGCTGATTGACGACATCCAGGCGAACCTGTTCAGAAAAGCCAAGAAGCACCTTGAGGAGAATATTGTCAAGGTCTCGGATTACGCTGAGTTTAAGAAGATTTTCGAGGGCAAGCCGAAGCTTGTGAAGTCCTGCTGGTGCGGAGACCCTAATTGTGAGGAGAAAATTGCAGAGGAGACAGGTGCGACAATCCGGTGCGTGCCGTTCGAGGATGAGAAGGAAAAGGCGTTCGGCAAGTGCGTCAAGTGCGGGAAAGAGGCTAAGATGGTGGCTTACTTCGGGCGCGCGTACTAGCATGGCTGTCCGAAAAGTATTTAAGAGATTCTTCCAAATACTACTCACTCGTTCTGGTGACGTTTAATGGACGAAAAACTTAAAGAACATTTGAAAGGGACAACGACCGTTGGCATAGCCTGCCAGGAGGGCGTCGTACTTGCGGCAGACAAGAGGAGCACGATGGGCTACCTCGTTGCCGACAAGGAGGCCCAGAAGGTCTGGAAGATTGACGACCACATAGGGCTCACAATCGCCGGCGGAGTCGGCGACAACCTGACGATAATAAGGCTCATGCGGGCTGAAGCTGCGCTTTACAAGCTGCAGTACAAGGCGATGCCCGTCGAAGCTGCAGCGACACTGCTCAGCAACATCCTAAACCAGCAGAGGTATTACCCATTGATGACCCAGCTCATAATCGGCGGGTATGACACTGAGCCGCGGCTTTTTGAAATGGACATGGTCGGCGGCATGACCCAGAAGGATTACTCGTCAACAGGTTCAGGCTCTCCGGTAGCGTACGGTGTGCTTGAGGCGGAGTTCAAGAAGGGGCTGACCCTTCCCGAAGCCAAGAAGGTCGCGGTAAGGGCGTTGAAGTCAGCACTCCAGAGGGACGCCGCAACAGGCAATGACATCGCGATGGCCGTGGTAACTAAGGATGGATTTAAGGTGCTCTCCGACGAGGAGATTAAAGCCCTAAAGTAGCTGTGTGCTTTGTTTTTAGGCGGAAGTGCCCAGCAGCAGGTTAAGGACAGCATTTTTTTGCTTAGCAAAAAAACGTTGATTGAATAAAGGTGAACGGATGGATGTATTAAAACAGGTTAAAGAGAAACTACCCGACAACAGTGAGGTAACCGAGATATACTACGAGGGCCCGCAGGTAATAATCTACAGCAAGAACCCGGAGTATTTTACGAACGACGTGATACGGGACCTCGTGAAGACCTACAAGAAGAGGGTCGAGGTCAGGCCGGACTCAAGCATACTGATAGACATAGACACCGCTGAGAAGATGATACGGCAGATTGTCCCGCCTGAGTCAAACATCAGCGACATTTCTTTCATACCAGACTTCAACAAGGTCATAATAGAAGCTGAGAAGCCAGGCCTTATCATAGGCAAGGCCGGCACGACGCTTTCTGACATAAAGGGAAAAATAAGGTGGCTCCCAGAGGTAAAAAGGACTCCGCTCATCCCATCAAAGGTCATTGAGACCATACGCCAGACCCTGATTGCCGAAAGCAAGGACAGGCGCCAGTTCCTCAAGGACATGGGCAAGAAAATCCACGAGGAGAAGGAGTCCGAGACTGAGTGGATAAGGCTGTGCGCACTCGGCGGGTTCAGGGAAGTCGGCAGGAGCTGCCTGCTTCTCCAGACGCCAAACAGCAACATAATGCTCGACTGCGGGCTGAACGTCGCGGCAAGCGGAAAGAACGCCTACCCGCACCTTGACGCCCCGGAATTCGACTTGAAGAAGCTTGATGCAGTGATTGTTACCCACGCGCACCTGGACCACTCCGGGTTTGTGCCATACCTGTACAAGTACCAGTACAAGGGGCCGGTATACTGCACACCCCCCACAAGGGACACGATGACGCTTCTCCAGCTTGATTACCTTGACATAGCGCAGAAGGAAGGCAAAGAAACCCCATACACGAAGAACGACATAAAGAAGGTGATAAAGCACTGCGTCCCGCTCCAGTGGGGCGAGGTAACGGACATAACAAATGACGCCAAGCTCACGCTTTACAACGCAGGGCACATACTCGGCGCGTCAATCGTACACATACATGTGGGTGACGGGCTGCACAACATAGTCTACACCGGCGACGTAAAGTACGCATCAAGCAGGCTTCTTGAAAGGGCGCACTCTGATTTCCTGCGTGTTGAGACGCTGATAACCGAAAGCACCTACGGAGGCGGAAGGGACTTCCAGCCGCCGCGCATGGAGTCTGAGGACGAGCTTGTAAGGATAATAAAAACGACTTTTGAGCGGGGCGGAAAGGTGCTGATACCTGTGTTGGCAGTCGGAAGGGCGCAGGAGCTTATGGCGTTCCTTGAGGAGTGCTACCTGAGCAAGCTTATACCCCGGCTGAAGTGCTATATCGACGGGATGATATGGGATTCTAATGCGATCCACACAACGTATCCGGAGTACCTGTCAAGGAGGCTCAGGAACCAGATATTCAGAAAGGACTACAACCCGTTCCTGTCAGAGGTTTTCCAGAAGGTAGCCGGCCAGGACGAGAGGAAGACGATAGTTGAGGGCACAGACCCGTGCGTAATAATGGCCACATCAGGCATGCTCACCGGCGGCCCGAGCGTCGAGTACCTCAGGATGCTCGCAGGCGATGCGAAGAGCTCGCTTGTGTTCGTCTCTTACCAGGGAGAGGGAACGATGGGAAGAAGGATACAAAAGGGATGGAGGCAGGTCCCGATTTCAAACGGGAAGGGCAAGCTCGAAGAGGTAGCTGTCAACATGGACATCTACACCCTTGAGGGGTTCTCAGGCCACTCAGACAGGAAGCAGCTCATGGGCTACATAATGCGCTCCCACCCGCGGCCGGAACGGGTGATAATAGGCCACGGCGAAAACTCCAAGTGCCTTGACCTTGCCAGCTCAATAAGGCGGGGCGGGATAGACGCAATAGCGCCGCAGGACCTTGAGATAGTAAGATTGCGATGAGTTATAAGATAACCAGAAAGCGAGAGCTAAACAAGGACATAACTGAAATGGACATAGATGCGCCGCTCGTCGCCAAAAAGGCGGAGGCGGGGCAGTTCATCATTCTGATGGTTGACCGGACTGGAGAGAGGATTCCCTTGACGGTCAAAGACGCGAATCCATCCAAGGGAACAGTCACCATAGTTTTCATGAAGGTCGGAAAGACGACCAAGCAGCTTGGCTCCATGAACGAGGGGGACAGCGTATTCAGCTTTGTCGGTCCGCTTGGGCACCCATTCCAGGACGAGGAGTACGGGCACGTAGTCTGCATTGGCGGAGGCGTCGGCATTGCGCCGATTTACCCGATTGCAAAGGCGCTGAAGGGCAAAAACAAGGTGACGTCAATCCTTGGCGCGCGCTCGAAAGACCTGCTTATTCTGGAAGAGGACATGAAATCAGTAAGCGGCGAGGTTATCGTGATGACCGACGACGGCAGCTACGGCAGGAAAGGCTTGGTCACTGACGCGGAAAGGGAGCTGCTGCAAAAGGGCGGCGTGGATTTGATAATTGCAATAGGCCCGGTCGTAATGATGAAGTACTGCGCCAAGGTTGCGAAGGAGTTTGGGGTGAGGTCAATAGTCAGCCTGGACTCGATAATGATTGACGGGACTGGAATGTGCGGCGGGTGCCGGGTGATGGTAGGCGGAAAAGCGAAGTTCACCTGCACGGACGGGCCGCATTTCGATGGCGACCAGATAGACTTTGACGAACTCATGCTAAGGAAGAAGGCGTACATACGCCAGGAAAAAGAGTCGCTTGAAATGCACGAGGGGAGGTGCAGAATTGGCCTCACGGACTAAGATGCCAGAGCAGGAGCCGGAGAAAAGGGGCACGAACTTCGAGGAGGTAAACCTGGGGCTCTCCAAAGACGCGGCAATTGCGGAGGCATCGCGCTGCATCCAGTGCAAGAACCCGCAGTGCGTAACCGGGTGCCCAGCCGGGCTGAAGATACCCCAGTTCATAAAGGCAGTAAAAGATGGGAAGTTCGATGACGGGCTCGCCATAATGGAGGAAGACAGCCTGCTTCCTGCCGTCTGCGGAAGAGTCTGCCCGCAGGAAACGCAGTGCGAGGCGAAGTGCGTCCTTGGCATAAGGGGAGAGCCGGTTGCGATAGGCTATCTTGAAAGGTTCCTGGCAGACCATGGAAAGCCAGGCACGGGTGACGGAAAGCCGACGGGCAAAAAGGTCGCGGTGATAGGCTCCGGGCCGGCTGGGCTGATGGCTGCAAGCGAGCTTGCGAAGAAGGACTACAAGGTTACTGTTTTTGAGGCGCTGCACGAGCTTGGTGGGGTGCTGAGGTACGGCATACCGGCGTTCAGGATGCCAAAGGACATTCTGGATAGTACGATTGCTGACATAAGAACGCTTGGTGTGGAGTTCAGGACTGACGTGGTCGCCGGGAGGACTATAACGGTTGATGAGCTGTTTGACGAGGGTTATGAGGCAGTCTTCATCGGGAGCGGCGCTGGGGCGCCGATGATGCTTGGAATCCAGGGAGAAAACCTCAACGGCGTGATGACTGCAAACGAGTTCCTGACAAGGTGCAACCTGATGCAGTCCTACAAGTTCCCTGAGTACGACACCCCGGTGATAAAGGCGAGAAAGGTCGCAGTGATAGGCGGCGGAAACGTTGCGATGGACTCGGCGCGCTGCTACAAACGGCTCGGAGCAGACGTGACCGTGGTCTACAGGAGAACTGAAAAGGAGATGCCTGCGCGGGTCGAAGAGGTAAAGCACGCTAAGGAGGAGGGAATCAAATTCCATTTCCTAACCATACCGCTTGAGATAAAGGGCGAGAGCGGCTGGGTCAAGGGGATAAGGTGCCAGGCTACCGAGCTGAAGGAGATAAACGGCAAACAGCGGCCGGTCCCTATTGAGGGCAGCGAGTTTGAGATAGAGGCGGACGCGATTGTAACTGCAATCGGGCAGGTCTGCAACAGGCTTATCCAAGATACTACTAAGGGGATTGACACGGACGAGAAGTCGCACATACAGGTTGACGCTAACGGAAAAACCTCAAGGGAGGGCGTCTTCGCAGGGGGGGACATAACCACTGGCGCGGCGACTGTTATCCAGGCAATAGGCGCCGGCAAGATTGCTGCCGCTGCGATGGATGAATACCTGAAAAACAAGCAGCCGGATTAAGCCTTTACGTCTTTGTGCTTCATCCTCAGGCCGGAGTAATTGCATTTCCTGCAGGTCGTCGCCCTGACTGGGTTTTTAGCATTGCATTTCCTGCAGATCTTCATGCCAAACAGCCTTGCTTCAGCTTCGGGGAATCCCATGTTGGGGATATAGTAGACGGCTGCCTTTTAAACTTTTTCGCCAACGTTTCCACGGCGAGTCTAGCTCGCCGGGGCCCCAAGGATTGCATCCTTGTGGTTGCCGAGCGAAGCGAAGGAAAAAGGTTGTTTTAAACCTTTTCGTCGGCTCAGAACAGTGAAGAGAAAAGCCGCTTGATGGATTCTATAATCCCGGAGATAATGCTCGCAGGTGAGGCTCCGCCGCGGACTGAGCCGCCGGAGGACATGGTCGGGTCAACATCTATCTTGGCCTTCTTCTCCTCTGCAATGTTGTGGACTACTGTTTCAAAGGAGTAGATGTAACCCTCGTCCAAGCCTTCTGGGGGCTGGAGGGTATAGGAAACATCCTTTGCCCCGGAACATGTCCAGATGAGGGCTGAGGGCTTGCCTAGCGTGAGCTTAAGGTTCGGGGTGGAGGGGTCTTTGTCTTCATACACTATATTCAGCTCGGAGGCTATGCAGCTTTGGGAGGATAGCTCGGCGCCGAGCTTAACGGAACTGGCTGGGGAAATCCTTGACTCTTTGGGGGAAAGGATAATCTTTTGTACCGGCTGCGCAAATTCTGACGAGTCCAGTATCTCTATTGTGTAAGCCAGTGGCTTCAAGTCAGGCTCAAATGTCCTTGGCTTCCAGCTAAGAACGGAAAGGAATTTTTCCTGGTCTGGGCCGTGGGCAAATTTGATGTGCGTAGCATCCACATACCCATACTCGCCGTATGTCGGGTCAAACGGCACCCATTCCCCAAAGTAGACTTCCGCCCAGCCGTGGTTGTACCAGTCAGCCTCGCCGCCGCTGTCAACCCCGAAAATCCCGTATGTGATGCCTGAGACGTAGCGCGCAGGGATGCCAAGCGAGCGGACCATTGCTATGAAAAGGTGGGAGAACTCATCGCATGTGCCCTTCCGGTCCCGCAGGACGGCATCTGCAGGCTCTATTATGGAGCCATAAGACAGCGTGTATTCTATGTTCTGGTTTATCCAGTAGGCTATCCGTGAAACTGCGTCGAAGGCATTTTCCGAGCCATCGGTTATTTCGCGCGCCTTCTGGGCTATCTCAGGGGTGATTGGGGCGTATTTTGTTGCTGCAAGGTACTCTGGATAGTCCTCTGGCGCGTATGGAAACGCAGGCGGGACGCTAATGGAGTTGACTGCAGCTTTGTTCTTTACCCTCAGTGAGAGCGAGTAGGATAGGTCGTTCGTAGACTCCCATTCCCTAACCAGATAGGTGTTGCCATAGGCATCTATCCCTTTTACATACTCGACCGGCGAGAGAACAGTCACTTGTGCCACCGGAAACTCGTAAGAGGTGAACGTCGCGCTTGAAATTTCCCGCTCGGCAGTTAGTGTTCTGGTAAAGTCTATCCTTACGTCGATCTCCTGTGTCTTTGGGGAGTCTATAGCAAATACGCAGGAGGCGAACAGGAGCAATGCGAATAGTGCGTATTTCATTTTTTCTTGGAAGCGGCTTTCAGGAACCCAAGGAAAAGCGGGAGCGGCTTTTCGAACTTTGACTTGAATTCTGGGTGGAACTGGGATGCGACAAAGAAGTCGTTTTTCGGGCATTCACATATCTCCATCACTGGGCTCTGGGGGTTGCGCCCTGAGAAAACCAGCCCGGCGTTTTCAAGCTGGCCTATGTAGTCGGGATTTATCTCATACCTGTGCCTGTGGCGCTCGGATATCCTTGCCCGCCCATAAAGCCTCTTCACAAGGGAGCCCTGCTTGAGGTCGGCAGGGTAAGCGCCTAGCCGCATTGTGCCGCCCATCTTAAGTATGCTCTTCTGCTCAGGCAGGATGTCGACGACAGGGAACGGCGTCTTTTTGTCGAGCTCGGTTGAGTTCGCGTTCTTTAAGCCGGCTGCATTCCGCGAGTACTCGACGACTGCAAGCTGCATCCCAAAGCAGAGCCCCAGGTAGGGGATGTTGTTCTCCCTTGCGTATTTTATCGCCATTATCTTCCCTTCGGTGCCGCGCTTCCCGAAGCCCCCTGGAACGATTATTCCGTCCACGCCTTTCAGGGTTGAGAGCTTTGACTTGTCCTTTTCGAACTCTTCCGTGTCCACCCAGAGGATGTCCACGTCCAGGCCAAGCTCCGCAGCCGCATGCGTGAGCGACGCCTCGATGCTGACGTAGGCGTCGTGGAGCTTCATGTATTTGCCAGTCATGGCAATGGTGACCTTCTTTTTTGGGAATTTGAGCCGGTTGACCCTCTGCTTCCAGTTCTTGAGGTTCGAGCGCCTTGACTTGAGGTGGAACTTGCGAAGGATGACTTCGCCGACCTTTTGGGCGTCTAGGACAAGCGGCACCTCGTAAATGCTTTCCATGTCCGGGTCGCTGATTACTGCCTCCTCCTTCACATTGCAGAAGAGTGCGATTTTCTTCTTGGTCTTCTCTTGAAGGGGCTCCTCTGCCCTGCAGATTATCATGTCCGGCTCAACGCCTGCCTCGCGGAGCATCCTAACGGAGTGCTGGGTCGGCTTTGTCTTTTGCTCCCCGACGACGTCCATCTGGGGGACCAGCGTCAGGTGGCAGACCATGACGTTTCCCGGCTCCTGCGACTTCATCTGGCGGATTGCCTCGACGAAGGGCATGGACTCAATGTCGCCGACCGTGCCGCCGAGCTCGACGATTGATATGTCTGCTTTGGACTTCCTGGAGACGCACTTTATCGTGTCGACTATCTCGTTGATTATGTGGGGGATTACCTGGACGGTCTGCCCGAGGTAGTCCCCGCGGCGCTCCTTGTCCAGGACGGACTGGTAGATTTTGCCGGTAGTGATGTTGTGCTCGCCGGTGAGCTTGACGTCCAGGAACCGCTCATAGTGGCCAAAGTCCATGTCGACCTCTGCGCCGTCGTCGAGGACAAATACCTCGCCGTGCTCTATTGGGTTCATGGTGCCGGCGTCCTGGTTGAGGTAGGGGTCAATCTTTATCGTGGTGACCTTGTACCCCTTGGATTCCAGTATCTTGCCGACAGAAGCAGAGACAATACCCTTGCCAAGACCGCTCAAAACCCCACCGGTAATAATCAAGTATTTCATAGCACCAATGGAAGATTAACATGCGTAGAGTTATTTATACAGTTTTCTGAAATCACTCGACTGTGACTGATTTTGCAAGGTTTCGCGGCTTGTCAGGGTCAAGGCCTTTCAGGACTGCGGCGTGGTAGGCTATAAGCTGGAGCGGGACGATATAGGTCAGCGGGGAGAGGTATTCGTTGGTGAATGGTATCTTGATTGCATTCTTGAGCTCCTTGTTGTCAGGGTCAGTTATCGGGATTGCGACCGCTCCGCGCGCGAGCGCCTCCTCCATGTTCGACTTTGTCTTCTCGTACATCGGGCCGTGCGGGCAGAGGACGAAGAGCGGAATCCCTTTGCCAATGAGGGCAAGAGGGCCGTGCTTGAGCTCGCCTGCGGGGAAGCCCTCGGCATGCACGTAGGCTATCTCCTTAAGCTTAAGGGCGCCCTCTAGGGCGACAGGGTACATCATCCCGCGCCCGATGAAGAAAAAGCCCTGCTTGTTTATGTTTGAGGCAATAATCTTTTTGAATTCCTGCTCGCGCTCGAGTATCTTCTCTATCGCCTTCGGCACCTTCTTGAGGTCTGGGATAAAATTCACAGGCTTGCCGTTTAGCTTGGCGAGGTGTGAAATCAGTACGTAGAAGACGACAAGCTGGGCGATGAACGTCTTGGTTGCGACGACGCCGACTTCAGGCCCGGCGTAGGTGTACATGTTTATGCCGCACTCGCGGGTTATCGAGCTGCCGAGGACGTTTGTTATCGAGAATGTCCGCGCGACCTTTTTCTTTGCAAACCGTACCGCTGCAAGGGTGTCCGCCGTCTCCCCTGACTGTGTTATTGCAAGGACTGCACAGCTCTTGTCCAAGACGTTGCCGACAGAATTTATGAATTCGGAAGAGATGACAACTTCGGTCGGGATGCCGAGGAACTTCTCAAAGAGGTACTTGCCGACCAGGCCGGCATGGTGCGAACTCCCCGCAGCGGTGATGTAGAGCCGCTTTATCCCTTTGAACTTTTTGGCAGCTTCACGGAGCTCTGCCGCGCTTCGGAGGGTGTCGGAGACGACGGTAGGCTGCTCGTGTATCTCCTTTAGTGTGAAGTGGGTAAATCCTGCCTTTTCCGCCTGGGTATGGCTCCAGTTTATCGTGACCGGAATGGCGTTTACCTTTTTTCCGGAAGAGATTGAGTAGATGGATATTTTTTCCTTTTCAAGGACAGCGTAGTCTCCGTCGCGCAGGTAGATTACGCGCCGGGTGTGCTTGATAAAAGCAGGGATGTCAGAAGCTGCGAAATTTTCCCCTTTGCCTACGCCCAAAACAAGCGGTGAGAAGTTCCTTGCGACGATTATCTTTTCCGGCTCCCTTCTTGAGAGGAAAGCCACCGCGTAGCTTCCCCTGACCTGCCGAAGGGCGAGGCGGACTGCAGACTCAAAGCCCGTGTCGAGGTATTTTTCCACTAGGTGGGAGAATATTTCAGTATCGGTCTCGCTCCGGAACTTGCTCCCTTCATTCTGGAGTTTTGACTTCAATTCGGAGTAGTTCTCGATTATGCCGTTGTGGACGGTCACGATGATATTTTTCGGACCGAAGTGCGGGTGCGCGTTGAGCTTGTTCGGGAGCCCGTGAGTAGCCCATCGGGTGTGCGCGATTCCAGCTGTCCCTGGCAGGTCGGAGAGGTTCAGCTTCTGGTCAATTTCGCTTATTTTGCCCTGGTCCTTCTTTATCGTTATCTTGTTCTTTTCAGAAATCGTGGCGATGCCGGCGGAGTCATAGCCGCGGTACTCGAGCTTCTTCAGCGCGTTCAGGAGCAGCGGCGCAGCCTTTTGCCCCCCAATATAGGCTATTATTCCGCACATGTCTGGAATTGAAGTAAGGAAAATTAATATAGTCTTCTATTTTTAGGATTATCCATGTACTCGCAGAAATTTGTGCTTGACACGACGGCCTTCACGAACGCGACTTCGCCGAAAAAGTCAAAGGACGTCCTCCAGTACACCAAGAAGCTTGTAAAGATAGTGGCTGACGCGAGGGTGAAGCTCGGGGTAACCTGCTATATCCCGTATCCGATGGCTTACAACGAGCTGGTCGCCTGCTTGAAGATGCGGGATGCCAAGGAGGCGCAGCTGATAGACCTAGACACATGGTTCATCAAGAAGACCCCGAACAGGTACGAGGTCAAGCTAAGCTCGGAGATATTCTACGAATATATAGGGGATATACGAGAGCGCATGAACAAGGGGCTCAGGCTTGCCGAAGATGCTGTCAAGGAGGCGTCCAGGAAAAAAGACCATGCGCCGCTGATAACCATACTCAGGGACAAGTATAAGTCCGCCCTCCGGGAAGGCGTGCTGGACAGCCGCGAGGACCTTGATGTCCTCCTGCTGGCTAAGGAGCTTAACGCGGGTGTGGTGACGGCTGACGAAGGCATGATAAAATGGGCAGAGAAAATGGGGCTTGAGATAATACCTGCGAACAGGTTCCCGAAAATACTCCAGGACCAGCTCGACATGAGCGAGAAATAATCAATCGGACGCATATTCGCCGTTGAGGAAATTTTTTATCCTGTCTTGTGTTGAGATGAACCGCTTCCGGATTGTCAGGCGGTTTCCACTTATCTCTTTTTCAGAGTCTATGCCTAAGTGCTCGAGGTGCTCTGCAAACTCGGCAAGCACATCCGGGTCTGCTTCGACCGTAGTGTCCTCAGTGAGCCTCTTGCCAGATGCGACATTGTTTATCGATTCGAGCATCGGCTCGAGGACTGCTTTTCCAATCCTCAGGGCGCGCGCGTCGCGCTCGCTTTGGGTGCGGTCGAACTCGTAGGACTGGAAGCCCTCGCGAATAAGCCGCCTGAAGAAGAAGTCATGGCCGTACTCAAATGGGAAATGGAACGCCGAAGACACGTCGGAGATGTTCGCCCGAGGGAATATGTATTTTGCCTGCTCGGACATGTCCTCCGTCTTGAAAACCATGCCCTCCCGGTTCTGCCCGTCGAGCTTTTTTATGAGGGAGTAGACCTTCCCAAGCTCATTCGGCTTGAAGCTGCCGAGGTATGGAACCATCTTCAGCCCGTGCGTTTCACTAAGCCGCCTCTTTTCAGAGAATTTGACTGGCTTGCCGGACTCTTTTTGCCGTATGTCGAAGATGAAGAGCTCTGCATTTTTGACTTCGGGGTAGTCGTGCGTCACATGCGGGTTGAGCGGGCCTGCTATTTCCCCGCAGAGGACAAGGTCGTTTTCCCTGAAAAAGCTGGCGGTTTTTGCCGTTGCAAGGTCTGTAGAGAACGGGCAGATGAGCCCGCCGCGGGTTATTGCATAAACCTCTTCTCCGACCTTTGCAACCCGGACATTGTATCCATCGATTTTTTCCTCAATGTGGAAACCTTTTGGAAACTTGACCGTTAGCCCTGATTTCAGGTATAGGATGCGGCGTATTTTAGGGACGCCGCGGATGATTTCATTGTTGTCGAAGATGACAGTCCCCTTTTCGATGTGGTGGAGCTCCTTCCTGAACGCAAGATATTTTGTTTTCCCGCAAGTGACTGCAGATATCCCATGGCGTATCCTCTGCCTAAGGTATTTTTCCTCAATGCCAAGCTTTGCAGCAGCTGCAGATATGTCCATGGAAGAAATAAAGAAAAGGTTGTATAAAAGGGATAGCTAAAGCGGCCTGAACTTGTAGCCGTAGTAGATTACGCCTTCCGCGCCGTCAGTTGATATCCGCTTGAAGACTGCCTGCACAGGCATCCCGATTTTTACCTCGTCAAGGTTGCAGTCGATGACCTGGCCGGTTATGGACGTGCCCTCCTCGAGCTCGATTATTGCCATTGCGTACGGGGTCTGGCCAGCGAATTCCGGAGGTCCGACGTGTATGATTGTGTAGGTTTTTATCTTGCCCTTGCCGGACAGCTCGGCATCTTCCATTATCGTCCTTCCGTCTTTCAGCGCTTCCTTGCAGACCGGGCAGACTATGCGCGGGGGGAAGAAGACGCCCTTGCATCCCCGGCACCGCGTGCCCATCATCTTGTACCGCTGGGGTATCTCCCGCCAGAACCTTGGAACGCTCATCTTGAGAATATGTGGACGAGGCAGCTTCCACCAGAACCCCCTACATTGTGTGTCATGCCGATTTCAGCTTCCCCGACCTGCCTCTTTCCTGCCTGGTTGAGGAGCTGCTCCTTAATCTCGAGCACCTGCGCGATTCCTGTCGCGCCTACTGGGTGGCCCTTTGACTTGAGCCCGCCGGATGAGTTTATTGCGATTTTGCCGTCAAGCGCGGTTTCGCCCTCGAGCGCCGCCCTTCCGCCCTCGCCATTCTCAAAGAAGCCGAGGTCTTCGGTGGCGATTATTTCCGCTATTGAGAAGCAGTCATGGACTTCAGCCAGGTCTATGTCTTTCGGATGAAGCCCTGCCTGCGTGTAAGCCTGCTTTGACGCGTAGATTGCTGCATTCAGGCTGGTCATTGTGGGCCTCCCGTGCAGTGCGATTGTGTCGGTTGCGTGGCCAGAGCCCAATATCCAGACCGGAGAGTCGGAGAGCTCCTTCGCCTTTTTCTCGCTGGCGAGTATTACCGCCGCGCCGCCGTCTGAAAGGGGTGAGCAGTGCAGAAGCCTGAGCGGGTCTGCTACCATAGCGGAACGTAGGACTGCATCAATGCTGACCTCGTACCTGAACTGGGCATGGGGATTCATTGTGCCGTTGTGGTGGCTTTTCGAGGATACTGCTGAGAGCATCTCCTCTGTGGTGCCATATTTGTTCATGTGCGCCCTTGCCATCATGGCGTAGACGCCTGGGAAAGTCAGCCCGTAGAATGACTCCCATTCCTGGTCGGCTGCCGTCGCAAGGACCTGGGTTGCAGTCTCGGCACTGACATCTGTCATCTTTTCGACCCCGCCGACGACCACAATGTCGTGCATCCCGCTTGCGATGTCCAGGTATGCCTGCCTGAGGGCAAGCCCGCCTGATGCGCATGCTGATTCGACTCTGACAGAAGGGACTGGCTGGAGGCATGTCGTGTCTGCGAGGAGCGACGCCAGGTGCTCCTGCTTGACGAAGTTTCCGCCGGACATGTTGCCGCCGTACAGCGCCTCAATGTCCCTTGTGGTCACGCCAGCGTCCCTCATTGCAAGGACGCCTGCCTCGACGATGAGGTCCCTGAGCGACTTGTCCCAAAGTTCGCCGAACTTCGTCATTCCAGTGCCAATTACTGCTACCTTGTTCATTCGAGCTTGAACTTCCCCCTCATTTTTGCATACTGAGTGTAATTGATGTATTCCTTGCGGTCGATATAGTACTGTGTAGTCGGGGCGAGCTTCTGTGCCGCCTTGAGGTGCTTTGTCGTCTTTATGTAGAACGAGTCGCTCCCTGCGCCTGAGCCGTAGGACGTCATCAGGATTGTCTGGTTTGCGTCTGCCTTGTCAAGGACGTGCGAAAGCGCGAGCGGGGAGCAGCCGGAGTATGTGTTTCCAACGTCCTGCACTATCATCCCTGGGAGGTACTGCTCTTCGGTGAAGCCGAGCTTTTCAGCGGCTCTCCGCGGGAACTTACCGTTCGGCTGGTGGAAGACGACGTAATCGAAATCCTTCGGCTTCTTGCCTATTTTTTGGAGAAGCGCCTCGGTGCAGCTGCAGACGTGCTTGAAGTAAGCCGGGTCGCCCGTGAACCTCCCACCGTGGGATGGGTATGGCGCGCCTTCCCGCCTCCAAAAGTCCGGAGTGTCGGTAGTGTATGAATGGAATGCCTTTATCTCGGCCAGGACTTTCTTCTTGCCGATGAGGTACGCCGCGCCGCCGCTTGCGGTGGTGTATTCCAGCGCATCGCCAGGGGCGCCTTGGGCGGTGTCAGCGCCGATTGCAAGGCCGTAGTCCATATAGCCGCCAGCAACGAGGCCGAGGCAGGTCTGGATTGCTGTCGTGCCCGCCTTGCATGCGAATTCAAAGTCAGCCGCAGTCAGGTGCGGGGTCGAGCCGAGCGCCTGCGCAACTATTCCTGCAGAAGGCTTTACGGCATACGGGTGGGATTCCGAGCCAACGAAGACTGCTCCGATTGCCGTCCGAGGGATCTGGGCCCTTGCGAAGGCGTTCTTCGCAGCCTGGACTGAGATTGTGACTGTGTCCTCGTCCACGGAGGCGACCGACTTCTCCCGTATTAGGAGGCCTGCCTTGACAGATTCGGCATTGCCGCCCCATACCGCGGCAATCTCTTCGGCTTTTATCCTAAAACGTGGGACATAAGCCCCATAACCAACTATACCTATGCTCATGGAGAGAACTCAATAGTAAGGAGGGGTTTATATGTATTGTGGATGCCGATTCGAGTAGCGTATGTAGCGCACCGCATTTGCCAAAAGGGAGCAGACCAAAAGGTTTTAATTCCGTTTGACTAATCAACTTAGCACCTATGGGGCCGTAGGGTAGCCTGGTCCATCCTTCGGCGTTCGGGACGCCGAGACCCCAATTCAAATTTGGGCGGCCCCATTTTTGTTTATCTTAGCCAAGCTGAAGCGCTCTTAAGAATAGAAGGGGGCCGCCTTTCGACAGCCCCATGGGTTTGTTGGGTTTTTGGTTTTTTTATGTTGGGTTTTTTGTTTTCCTGCACGTGGCCGCTGTACTACTAACAAGCTCGTAGGCCCTATGTGCATCTGATTTGCTTAGAATGAGAAGGATTTCATTGGGGGTGGAAATTACCTCCTCAACTGAGATTCCGGACCGCTCCAGAATCCCAAACAGATAGTAGTACAGGCCTGGTGTTTCCGCTCCTGGGAGCGAAGTTCTGATAGAAAGAGCGTGAACGTCCGTCTGGTAGTAGAGGATGCCGGGGCGGAGCTGGTCCTTGAGCCGTTCGGCTATTTGCTGGTCGGCGATTACTCCGGTCTCGACCTGCCCTTGGACCAGGTACATTGTTTCGCCCTCCGCCCAGCGGACATCCTGCAGTTGGGTGTTCAGCACGGTAAGGGAATTGGGGTTTTTCTTGAGCGTTATCCTGACGAGCCCGCCCTTGAGGGAGAATGCCGAGCCGGCAAGGGCTTTGAGAATGTTTTCGCCGTATGGCTCTTTTTCTATGCCTTCAGCATACCTGCGTATTGCAATGACTATTGCCTCCATCGAGCAGCCCTTTATCTGGGCGCGGACTTCAGGGTAGAGCTTCCTTGCCAAGGCTGAGTGGTTAATTATGTCTTCCTTCAGCCCATCAACAAGAAACGGCTTTGCTTCTATCAGTTCTCTCACCAGGTCAGATACCTTTGATTTTTTCATTCCTCAGGTTTGTCTAATTTTAGACTTATTGAATGATTTGTTTAGTGAAAAAGGTAGGAAGTATATAAAATAGTAGGGTTTGTTTGAATATTATGAGCGGATATCCGGCTTTAATCCAAACAAATAGTATAGTATTATACATAATTTATGTAATAAATACTATTGTGCACGCATTCGATAGTTAGCAGTATCCGAGAAAATTATATACCACTAGGTTTTAAGGGCAGGCAGGAAAGATGGAGTTGGGGTGAATTTAATGGATTACAAGATGTACATTAACGGCGAGTGGGTCGAGAGCGCGTCAGGCAAGACTTTTGAGAGCGTAAATCCCGCCAATAAAAAATCACTTGGCACATTCCAGAAGGGAACTAAAGAAGATGTCAATGCCGCGATTGACGCGGCAGAGGGCGCATTTGAAAAATGGAGCTCCACCCCGGCGCCGAGGCGCGGCGAGATACTGTTCAAGGTCGCAGAAATTCTGAAGAGACGGAAAGAGGAGCTGTCCAAGCTCGTGACCATCGAGATGGGGAAGGCCATCAAGGAGGGCAGGGGCGACGTGCAGGAGGCAATTGACACTGCAGAGTACTTCGCAGGCGAGGGACGGCGGCTGTTCGGGCACACCACGCCGTCAGAGCTGCCGGACAAGTTCGCGATGACTATAAGGCAGCCAGTCGGGGTCATGGGGCTGATTACGCCGTGGAACTTCCCGATTGCTATTCCATCATGGAAGGTACTGCCTGCACTGATTTGCGGCAACACCATGGTGTTAAAGCCGGCGAGCGACACGCCGCTGTGCGCGACAAAGTTCGTCGAAGTTCTCGCGGAGGCTGGCGTGCCCAAGGGCGTGGTAAACATGGTCACGGGCTCCGGCGGCGAAGTCGGCGACCCGATTGTTGAGAGCAAAAAGATTAGGGGGATATCATTCACGGGCTCGCACGAGGTTGGCGAAGCCATCACAAGGAAGATTGGAATACGGAAGCTCGGGCTTGAGCTCGGCGGGAAGAACGCGATAATAGTAATGGACGACGCAAAGCTCGACCTTGTGGTCGAAGGCATAATATGGGGCGGATACGGGACGACAGGGCAGAGATGCACCGCCGCGAGCAGGGTCATAGTCCACGAGAAGGTAAAGGGCAGGCTGGAAAAGATGCTCGTTGAGAGGATTTCGAAGCTCAGGCTCGGAGACGGGCTTGACCTGAAGACTGATGTCGGCCCGCTGGTGAATGAGAAAGCGGCCCAGAAGACCCACAAGTACACAGAGATAGCGGGCAAGGAGGGCGCAAAGCTCCTGATAGGCGCAGAGTTCGGGCCGAAGACTGGATTCTTCTACAAGCCGACGCTGTACTCCGACTGCACCTGTGACATGAAGTGCTGCCAGGAGGAGATATTCGGGCCTTTTGTCTCGATGATACCTGTCAAGGGGCTTGGCGAAGCCATAGAGGTTTGCAACAACATCGAGTACGGGCTGAGCTCGTCGATATACACTGAGAATATGAGGAACGCGTTCAAGGCGATTTACGGTATAGAGGCTGGAATAACCTACATCAACTCATCGACAATCGGCGCGGAAGCCCACCTTCCGTTCGGCGGGGTCAAGGGCACTGGCAACGGCACAAGGGAAGCCGGGATTGAGGGGATACACGAGTTTTCCGAGACGAAAACTGTGTACTTTGATTATTCTGGCAAACTACAAAAAGCCCAGATTGATGTAGACTAAGCCATGGGCGTGCTTGCGGGATTTGCAGGAGTTTGGGCTCTGATTGCCTTAGGGAAGATTGTCCAGCTAAAGGGGATACTGAACGAGGACGCTGCGAAGCAGATTAACGTTTTTGTCCTGATGGTCGCGATGCCTGCGCTAAGCTTCGAGGCGATGTACAATATTGAAAGCTTCACAGGGCTTTACTGGCTTCCGGTTGGCGGGCTGCTTGTGGCGCTTGTAGTTACTGCGATTGCGTTCCCTGCAGCCAAGATGATGAAGCTTAAGAAGCAGGAGACGGGAAGCTTTGTGATAAGCAGCCTTCTGCCGAATGTCGGATTCCTCGGCCTGCCGATTATGGCAGCCTTCTTTGGGCAGGCAGGGGTTGAGGCGGCTGTCGTGTACATAATCTCGTTCAACATTCTTTCGCCGACGGTTGTGAATTACATTTCCGAGTGCTATGGCGGGGCATGCCCTGCGAGCGGAAAGCAGATGCTCAAGAAAGTCCTGCTGTTCCCGCTTTTTATCGCATTCATCCTTGGGATAGCCTTCAACTTTTCAGGCATCGCCCTCCCTGAGATTCTAATGACACTCGTTGGCGATGTTGGAAGCATAACCATCCCGCTGATTCTGGTTTCCATCGGCGTCCTGCTGAAGATGGAAAAGGCTGACGCGTTCAAGGCGGTCGGGGCGATAGGCGCCCTCAGATTCATTGTTGCGCCGCTGGTTGCTTACGCCTTCGGGGTTTCGGTTGGGCTTTCGGGAGTCATACTTGCGGTGCTGGTACTGGAGAGCGCGATGCCGCCTGCGATTGCAAACCTGTCGTACAGCATAGAACGGAAACTTGACGTCAAGCTGACGCTCAATGCGATATTCTACCTGACCCTCGCGAGCATGGTTGCCCTGCCAGTCATTGCATGGCTGCTGTAGGCGGCTGCTAAATTATTTAAATACAAATTATATCTTGGGTAGGCATGTACGCAGAGTTCCTCAAGGTGTTTCTGGCGATATTCGTAATAGTTAACCCCATAGGCATACTGCCAAGGTTCATCGCGCTCACTGCGGGCCAGAAGAAGAGCGAGATATTGAGGACCACAAGGGTTTCAGTATTCATCGGGTGCGCCCTGCTCATCCTATTCGCACTTGCTGGCAAGTACATACTTTCGTTCTACGGAATAACCACTGACGGGCTGAGGATAGCCGGCGGAGTCCTGCTTTTTGCTGTTGCTTTCGAGATGGTCTTCAAGGGAGTGCCCAGGACCAAGCACCATCCGGAGGGCGTAGTGTTCAAGGCGACCGACGACGTCGCCGTTTTCCCGCTGGCGATGCCGATGCTCACTGGCCCGGGCGCGATTACCACGGTCATAATACTGATGCAGGGGCAGATCGGATACGCCGGGTATTCAAGCATAATTGCGGCGATTCTCCTGACTTATGCAATAGCGTTCTTCCTGTTCAGCTTTTCAGAGCCGGTGCACCGCCTCCTGGGAGAAACTGGCACGAACGTACTGACCAAGGTTTTCGGCATCCTGATGGCTGCGATATCAGTCGAATACATAGCGACCGGCGTCCAGAACAAGGCGCTTGCCCTGATGAGCCGCTGCTGAGAGCTGGGAAATTGTTTTAAGGTTAGACCTACTAATTCAAAGGGTGCCTGATGCCCGGATGGGGTAGTCTGGATATCCTGACGGCTTGCGGAGCCGTTGACCCGAGTTCAAATCTCGGCCCGGGCACTTATTTAAAAATAGGGGAGTTTAGGGAAATCATGTGGGATGACTTCAAAGCCGAGGTAAAGAAAGAGGTAAATTTTGCGCTTAAGGAGCTCGACGCGAGCCTGTCAATTGACTCGTTTGAGCAGCCGCCGGGAGGCTTCGGCGACCTCAGCACGACGGCGCCGCTCGTCCTTGCCAAAGAGCTCGGCAGGAAGCCGCGGGACATCGCAAAGGATATGCTTGACATAATCTCGACCAGGAAACACAAGCTTATTTCAAAGGTTGAGGTTGCTGGGCCCGGGTATTTGAATTTCTATTTAGATTATGACAAGTCCGCAGGCGTGCTAATTGCGGATGTCCTGAAGAAAAAGGACAACTACGGCAAGAGCGCAGTTGGAAAGAAAAAGAAGACGCTTGTCGAACACACTTCGGCAAACCCAGACGGTCCTCTGCACGTCGGGCATTTTAGGAACTCTGTCATCGGCGACTGCCTTGCCAGGCTGCTGAATTTTGGGGGATATGACGCGTCCACCGAGTTTTACGTTAATGACGGCGGAAGGCAGATGGGAGTCTGCCTCTGGTCGTATATGAATTTCCACGCAGGGGAGAAGCCTGACGGAAAGAAGGACCACTGGGTTGCCAAGGTCTATATTGACGGGAACAAGAGGCTTGAGGGAAATGAGGAAGGGGAAAAGCAGGTTGCGCAGCTCCTTTTGGATTATGCCGCAGGAAAGCACCAGGAAACCTGGAGCAAGGTAGTCGACTGGTGCCTTGAGGGGCACAAGCAGACGCTTGAGGGGCTTGGGATATCCGTAGACGCTTACCACAAGGAAAGCCGTGAGGTGTGGGACGGCTCCGTAAAAAAGATGATAAAGCTCGTGGAGAAGAGCAAGAATGCGCTGAAGGATGGGGAGCTCCTCGGAATGGACCTGAAGGAGCACGGCTTCGAAAAGGAGTTCCTGGTCAGGAGGTCGGACGGGACGATACTGTACGGCGCAAAGGACCTGGCGTATCATTTTTTCCATAAGGCTGGGCAGGCGGATTGGATGATAAATGTCCTCGGCTCAGACCACAAGCTGTATTACGGGCAGCTGAGGACGGCGCTGAACCTCCTTGGCGTAAAGCAGAAATTTGACGTCGTGCACTACGAGTTCCTCACCCTGCCGGAAGGGCAGATGAGCACGCGGAGGGGGACATATATCGCGGTCGACGATCTAATCGCAGAGGCGCGGAAGAGGGCGCTTGCCGAAGTAAAGAAGAGGCGGAGCGACCTTTCGGAGAAGGAGATGCTCAAGATTGCGGACGGGGTCGCGGTCGGCGCGCTGAGGTACTCTATAGCCTCGATTTCCCCGGAGAAGCCGATATTTTTCAAATGGGAGGACGCGCTGAACTTTGACAAGAGCTCCGCCCCCGCGCTCCAGTATACTTTTGCAAGGACGACGAGGATACTTGAAAAGTCGAAGGAGAAGCCGGACCCAAAGGTAAAGTCGCTTGAGGAAAGCGAAAAGATGCTCGTCAGGAAGATTGCAAGGTTCCAGGAGACTGTTGAAAAGGCGGCGAGCGAGCTCCGACCGCACGTAATCGCTAACTACGCCGACGAGCTGAACACGGCGTTCAAGGATTTTTACGCAAAGTGCCAGGTCATTGGCTCTGACAAGGAGGCGCAGCGGCTTGCAATAGTAAAGGCAGTCAACCAGGTAATGAAGAACTGCCTGAATATCCTGGGCATTGAGCCGCTGGCGGTGATGTAAATGATAGTCTCCTGCGGGCACACGGCTTACGACAATATCTTTCGGCTCAAGGTCCTTCCTGAGCTGAACGGCTCCTGCGTCGTCGACCAGTTTGGCAGGCACTTTGGCGGCGGCGGGGCAAACGTCGCAGTGGCACTGGCAAAGCTTGGACTGAAGGTGAAGCTGTTCTCAACCGCCGGAGAGGACTTCACGGGGTCGGAATACGAGAAGTCGCTAATCAAGAGCAAGGTGGACATTGAGCACGTGACCATAGCCGACGAGAAGACTGCCGAAAGCTGGATGTACTTCGACGAAATGCAGCGCTACAAATGCTTCTTTTACTGGGGCGCGTCAAGGTTTTTGCAGTACTTCAAGGTCCCGACGGACATACGGAAGCACGACTTCTTTTTCAACGCCCTTGACCCGCAGTTTGTCAGGGCGAACATAGGGCTTGTCAAGGGGAAAGTCGCGTTCGACCCGTCGTATGACATATACCTCTACACGAAGGAGGACTTCGCTAAGATACTGCCGAGGGTGGACTACCTTTTCCTCAACGAGCACGAGTACCCGATTGTTATGAAGAACAGCGGCCTGACGAAGAACAAGATACTAAGGAAAGTGGGCACAATGGTTGTCTCAAAAGGCTCCGCCGGCTGCGAGGTCCACACCGAGAGCCATGTCCGGATGGTCCCAACTCCGCCAGTCGACGTCGTTGACACAGTCGGCGCAGGCGACGCGCACCGAGCAGGCTTTATGGCCGGCATAGAGAAGGGCTACAGCGAAGTGGAAGCAGCCAAAATTGGAAACTTCGTCGCGTCATTTTCCATACAGGAATTCGGGGCGCAGGCGCGGCTCCCCACGTGGGAAGAAGTCGAAAAGCTCCTTTAGGCTACTGCCCCGCAGAAACTAATTTAAGCCGGCTTAGTCTTATAGGTATTACGGGCCTGTAGCGCAGACTGGAAGCGCGAGTGGCTTCGGACCACTAGGTCGGGGGTTCAAATCCCTCCAGGCCCGCCATAATATTTGTAGGTGGTTTTCTTTGGGGTAATGCATAGACCTTTCTTTTTCTAAAAGAAAGGGATTCGCTGAAAATCCCTCCAGGCCCGCTTATTTTCAGTTTTTATGCCGTTGGGTCTGCGACCTTTCCGATGAAAATGATGTTCCCGGTCTCTGTTTCCTGTATGATAAAGAGGAAGGGGTGGTCCGCGCGGAATATTTTAGGGGGCATGGGAAACCCCGTAAACTTCATTGCGACACCCGTTGCTGCTGCGACCTCGGTTCCCTCTTCGTTGACATCGATGTAAGCCTGGTGGAGCACTATGCCAATGTAAAGGTTCCGCGTGCCGTCCATCCCAGAAAAGTCTGCCTTGGCTGGCGAGAACGCCGTTGGCATTCCCATGGAGATTAGGCTGTTTGTCAGGTCGTATTTGGTCTCAAAGGTGAACTTCGGGAGATAAACATCGACATCTTCGGCTTGCAGCTTGGCTCTCCACTCGCTTAGTTTCTCAAGGGACAGTGAATTTTCTAAGGCGGAAATATCCCCATCTTTTGGCAGGAGAACCAGCATGGAGAGCTGCTCTCCCACGTAGGGCATTTCAAGTATCTGGAGGTCATCCGTTTCTGTATATTTAAAGTTGGCTTCTTCCCCCGTCAGCTTCATCATTGGAACCTTGACAGTTTTGTAAGGGCTGACGCGGAAGTCTTCGTCCCTGGTGTCCGCCTTGTCAAACTGCTTGAGCCAGTCGCCCTTGAAGTAAACCGCATTTGTAAGCACGAAGCTTGTGTCTGGGGTTATTGTGCCCTCTGGAAACAGGTCTTTTATTTTGTTGTTAGTCTGACCTTCGACCCATGTGTTGATTGTGATGCGCGATTTCTCGGTTTCCCGGAGAAAGTCAACATTGGTTGCCTTCCCGCCATAGTATGATTCGACTGTGGTGAGGTACCCGTCCAGGAACTTGTAATCCTGCTGGGCCCAGAGGGCATTCGCAGTGTGGAGCTTGTACGCCTTGCCCTCTGCATTTAGCCGGTTGTAAAGGCTGGCGAAGGATGAGCGGCGGGCGGTGTCGTCTTCTGGAAAGTGGAATACGCCCAGCATCTCCTCTGCTGTCTCGCCGCGGGCGCCTTCGTATGCCATGGCTAACGCCGTGGAAATGCTCCAGGGGGAAATGAATAGGTTCTCGCCATCGGCTTTCAGTTCAGAATACGCGGCCAGGGCAAATTGCGTATTTGAGCCTATAAGCCCGCTGACCCCCTCCGGTGTTGCCTGGCTATCGTCTGCTGGTTGAGGGGAGGCTGGCGGCCTATCGCCGGTGCAGCCCATTGCAAGAACAAGGGCAAGCAGAAGCCATACGGGGAGGATTCCATTCTTCATTGTACCTAGTAGATAAGCGCGGCGTTATATAATTTTTTTGTTTTGCAGGGCGGCAGGGGAAAAGCTTAGCTAGGGGATGCGGGCTGGTTTCAGAGTTTAGAAACCAGCATATTTATTAATGACTCTGAGTATCCTAAATTATGATAAAGCTAAAGGACTGGATAACCCTTGCAAACCTTGCGTTTGGGTTTGCCGCGATAATATTTATTCTAGAGGGGGACTACCAGACGGGCACCAGGTTCATACTCCTCGCCGCGCTTGCGGACGGAAGCGACGGATTCATCTCAAGGAAGTTCTCAAAGCCTGACGACTACGGGCGTGAGCTTGACTCGCTATGCGACTTAGTCTCATTCGGCGTCGCGCCGGCTCTTTTGATATACAAGTCGATTGTGGGCGGGTTCCTCGGGATATTCGTCGGGCTCGCGCTCCTTTCAGCAGCAGCCCTGCGGCTTGCGAGGTTCAACCTGGTTTCAGGAGGGGACCGCTCGCTTTTCATCGGTCTCCCGGTTCCGGCATCCGCGATACTTGTCGTGACCTACTTCAATACTCACATAGTGCTTGAGAGGTACCTCATAACCGCGTTCCTGCTTTTCCTTGCCCTGCTTAACATAAGCGAGTTCAGGTACCCAAGCCAGAAGAGGGGCCTGAAGAAGCGGCAGGTTCTTGCGCTGGTCATAATTATCGGGTTCTTCCTGTACTATGTAAAGGAGGGGCTCATGTGGAACTTCCTGTTTGTGTCTGGCGTGATATACCTGATGGCGCCGCTGTATTACGGCATAAGAAAGTATATTCCGCCTAGGCTCCAGCTATAACTGAGATTCCTGCCTTCAGCTTGTCCCCTTTGGAAACTTTTGGCTTAAGCCTTGGAGGGAGGGTGACATCGCACCGCGAGCCGAAGCGTATCATGCCGAAGCGCTGGCCTTGCGAGAGCGTATCGTTTTCTGAAACCCAGGTGACAATCCGCCTTGCAAGGATTCCGGCAAAGCGCTCGATTTTTAGGTTCCCTGATTTTGTTTTGAGGGTTATTGCCTCCCTCTCGTTTTCTGAGGATTTTTTCGAGAATGCCGGGGCAAATGTACCTCTCTGGTAGGATATCTTGAGGACCTTTCCATCACAGGGCATGCGGCTTATGTGGACGTTGAACGGCGACAAGAAGACGGATATCCTGTTCTTTGAAACAGAAACGACAGTTCCGTCCGTCGGCGAGAGCAAGCCAGGGATTTTTTTAATCCTGCGCTCAGGGTCGCGGAAAAAGTAGATTGTAAAACAGAGGAACGCGAAAGAAAGCCAGAATATGTACCTTGAAATGGCTGTTTGGAATGCGTAATACGCTAAGCCTATGGAGGCAGTTAGCGCAAGGACTGGGATGATGATTACGGAGGAGCCCCTCGCGAGCATCAGTATGGAACCTCCTTGAGCTTGGCAAGGTACGCGAGTATGTTGAAGCTCCTGTGGATGAGGGGGGTTACAAGGATTAGGAAAGCGGCCTGCACCGGGTTCACATGTATCCGGATGCTTACAAAGAGAAGTGCGAATATTATAAACATAATCTGGTCAAGGATACTCGCATTTGCGCCTGACGTGAAGCCGAGCCGCCTTTTGATGAAGCTGCCGAAGATATCACCAAATATCGTTCCAGACGCGAGCAGGAAGGCTGAGCCGGCTGTAAGCTGGCTTGCGAGAGGATATGCTGCGAGGAACGGCGCCGATAGGAAGTATGCGGCAGTGCCGCAGAGTATTCCAAGGACTGTGCCGCGGATGGTCTTTCCCTTTCCAAGTATAGGCCTGCCGTCGCGGAATTTTTTCCCGAAGTCGAGCGGCCTGCCTCCGCCAAAAAGGACGGGGGAGGCGTTAGCAACGTAGGCAGGGATGATAAACAGGAATGCGTCAACGAGCATGGCTTGGCTAAGCAAATTATTGATTTAAAGGTTTGGGTAAATATTTAATAAGGCTGGGTTTAGTCGTATTATGCCCCTAAACGACTACAGGAAGCAGGCGGACGTGGTTCTCATGCCGCTTGCAAGGCGATGGATCGACATAAGCCCCAACAAATTCAGCGCCATGTCGATGTTCTGCGCAGTCCTCGCCGGGCTGTGCTTTTACCTTGGCGGGTGGCTGCTTGTTGGCGCGGCTGTTTTTGTTTTCCTAAACGCGCTGTTTGACGCCGTTGACGGGAAGATAGCAAGGCTGACAAAGAACACGACCCAGAGGGGGGACTTTTTGGACCATATAATCGACAGGTATTCTGACATCGTCATCCTGCTTGGGATAATGTACTCTGCCTACGGGCACGTGGGGCTCGGAGTGTTCGCGATAATAGGCACCGTAATGACAAGCTACATAGGCACCCAGGCTGAGGCGAGCGGCGGAAAGCGCGAACGGGGAGGCCTGCTAGGGAGGGCGGACCGGATTGTGATAGTAATGTTCCTGCCGCTGGTGCAGGGAGCCATGCTGATGTACGGTACGCTGGTGCAGGGATTCATGCTGATGTACGGTACGCTGGTGCCGGGATTCATGCTGATGTACGGCATTGGGCAATTTTACGGGCTTTACCTGACCGGCTGGGTCCTGCTGCTTCTTGCATTAACAGGAAACTACACTGCGTTCAGGAGGTTCCAGCTGACCTGGTCGCGGATTGGCGGGAAGAAGTATAGGGGGGAAAAACTGTGAACGTTGAAGAGGTAATGACCAAGGACGTCGTCGTCATAACAAAGGGCGCCAGTGTGAAAGACGCAATAGACTCGATTGTCCAGTTCCACGTCGGCTGCGTGCTTGTCATTGAGAACAGCACCGCAATCGGCATAGTGACCGAGCGGGACGTCCTCAAGAAGGTCATCTCGCCAGGGAAGGACCCCAACCTCCTAAAGGTGGAGGACATAATGTCCACGCCACTGGTCACGGTTGAGCCAGACAGCAGCATAGAAGCGGCAGGGGCACTGATGGTCGAGAACAATATCAAGAAGCTGCCCGTAGTAAGAGATGGGGAGCTGGTAGGCATACTGACTGCGACGGACATCGTAGCTAACGAGCCGCGACATGTCATTGAGCTTTCCGAGCTGATGCTGAAAAGCGGCGTTGAAGCAGGCGTTGGTGGCTAATGGGAACCCTAAAACTGAAGGCGACAATGCTTTTGACGTTTTTTCTGGTATTTGGCGTCCTATTTGCGTTCCTGTCTATTGTTTCGCTTTACTTCGGCTTTGGCGCATACGGGGCGCTTTTCATAAGCCTATTTTTTGTCACGGCGCAATGGTATTTCAGCCCCAAGCTGATAAGATGGTCCACCAAGATGCAGCCGCTCCAAAAGGGCGAGAACGCCTTTCTTGAGAACGCTGTCGAAGACCTTGCCAGGGAGGCTGGAATCCCGGCGCCGCAGATTGCAATAGTCCCGGACCCGACGCCAAACGCGTTTGTCTTCGGAAGGACTGTGAAGAGCTCCATGCTGGCAGTCCACCAGGGGCTTTTGAACACGCTCAGCAAGGATGAGGTCAAGGCAGTGCTCGCCCACGAGATAGGGCACCTGAAGCACAGGGACTGCCAGCTGATGACTGTTGTCTCTGCCATTCCGCTGGTGGCATACATGATGTGGAGGAGCACGTTCTTCACCAGGCGGCGGAGCAAGGGGGGCGGAGCAATGATTGCGGTGGGGATAGCCTCGCTCCTGGTTTATTTCCTTTCACAGCTTCTTGTCCTTTCCCTGAGCCGGCTTAGGGAGTATTATGCCGACGCATATTCGGCGAAGGCGACGGGAAAGCCGTCCGACCTCGGAAGCGCACTTACCAAGATAAGCCTCGGGCTTTCAAGGGCGGAGAAGACCGGGAACTTGAGGGCTTTTTACATAGGGGACCCGATAACCGCAAGGCGGGAAATATCTGCCGTGGCAAACCGCTCAAGCCAGTATGATGTGAACGGGGACGGAGTCCTGGACGACGCGGAGCTCCAGCGCGCCCTGAAGGAGGAGTCTGCGAGCAGGGGCGCAAGGCTGCTTGAGCTTTTCTCGACCCATCCAAGGGTATTCAGGCGCCTGGACGCGCTTAAAAAAATAGAAGGGGAGTTAGCCGCTTAGGCTAACCCGCTATTTTCTTATTTCAGGTGTTTCTCAACAAACTCGTCGAGGACCTGCTCGATTGAGGGGTTGCTTATTGACGTAATGTCATAGGATACCCTGACAATCGGCTTGTTGCACTTCACGAGCTTGGCGAGGTCAATTGGGCTCCCGTCGACAACGACGTCGCATTTGGCGGCGTTTATTGTTGTCTCCAGGTCCTTGAGCTGCTCCTCATTGTACCCCATTGCCGGGACGATTTCTTTCAGTTGGGGGAACTCCTCGAAGATTGCCTTCATCGTCCCAACCAAATAGGGCGTTGGGTCGATGATTTGAGCCCCGCCTTCCTTGGCGGCGACATAGCCCGCGCCGAAGCTCATCCCGCCGTGGGTGAGGGTTGGGCCGTCTTCCACGACGAGAACCTTCTTTCCTTTGATGCTTTGGGGGTCTTCGACGCTCACTGTGGAATTCGTCCGTATTATCTTCGCTTGCGGGTTTATCCTCTTGATGTTCCTTTCGACGGTTTTCACGTCCTCCGGCTTGGCGTTGTTCATCTTGTTGATGATTACTGCGTCTGCGACGCGCACGTTCACTTCACCGGGGTGGTACTTGATCTCATGGCCGGGCCTGAGCGGGTCTGCGACCACGAATTCCAGGTCAGGCACGTAGAAAGAAACCTCGTTGTTTCCGCCGTCGAACACTATCACGTCAGCCTCTTTTTCTGCCTGGCGGACGATTTTCTCATAGTCGACGCCTGAGTAGATTACAAGGCCCTGTTCGATGTAGGGCTCGTACTCTTCCCGCTCCTCGATGGTGCAGTGGTTCTTTTCGAGGTCTGCGTATTCTGCAAACCTCATGACTTCCTGCTCGACGAGGTCTGCATAGGGCATCGGCTCCCGAATTGCTACGACCTTGAACCCTTTGCCCTTGAGGTAGCGGTAAACCGCCCTGGAGACCTGGCTCTTTCCGCAGCCGGTCCTGACAGCGGTAACCGCGACTACCGGCTTGGTTGACTTAACCATTGTGTTATTCCTGCTGATTAGGCGGTAATTTGCTCCGGCGGCGAGTGCTATTGAGCCCTTGTGAACGACTTCCTCGTGGGAAACGTCGGAGTATGCTAAAATGACTTCGTCAATTTTGTTTTTCTTGACAAATTCGCTGAGCTTTGCCTCCGGAATCATCGGGATGCCGTTCGGGTAAAGCTTCCCTGCCAGCGCGGGCGGGTATTTCCGCTCGGCTTCCTCAATCGTTCCGACGTTCTGTTCGCCCGCAACGGTGAAGGCTTTCACGTCGTAGTCCTCATTGTCCCTGAAAACGGTGTTGAAGGTGTGGAAGTCCATACCCAGTGCACCGATAATAACAACACTAGTCTTTTTCAATTTGAAACCCCCTTACATTTCATAACTAGAATATAGGGATATGGCTGATGTTATTTAAACTTTTCCTTGAAAATCTGAGTTCCAGCGCTTCCGGAGACTGCAGCCTCGAGGTTGTCTATCGAGGTGATGACCGCACGCTTGCCGCCTGACTCGAGGAATTCTATCGCCGCCTCCACCTTTGGGCCCATGCTCCCTGGGGGGAAGTGCCCCGCAGCAAGGTATTTTTTCGCCTCTGCGGCGGTCAGGCTGTTCAGCTCGACCTCGGTAGGCTTCCCGTAGTTGAGCGACACCTTGTCGACGTCGGTCAGGAGAATCATTGCGTCCGCCTTTATCTCCTGCGCAAGCTTTGAGGTCGCAAGGTCCTTGTCAATGACTGCCTCCACCCCGCGAATTTTCTCGCCGCGCTCAATCATCGGTATCCCTCCGCCGCCGCAGGCAATGACAATTATGCCCATGCGGACGAGCCGCCTTATCTCCTCGCGCTCTAATATCCTCAGGGGCTTTGGCGAAGGGACGACGCGCCGGTAGCCCTTGCCGTGGATTGGTATCGTCTGGAAGGGAAGCTTTTCGGCCTCCCCTTTGGAGTAGTACGGCCCTATCGGCTTTGTCGGGTTCTTGAAGGCGGGGTCGTTTTCGTCGACGACGACGCCGGTGACTATCGTGGCAATCAGCTTGTCGACTTTCAGCTTGCGGAACTCGTTTTCGAGCGCACGCTCTATGAGATAGCCGAGCAGGCCCTGGCTTTCCGCGACGAGGACTTCAAGCGGCATTTTCGGGACGGCGTGGGCCGCCTCCTGCTGGAGGAGGAGGTAGCCAATCTGCGGGCCGTTGCCGTGAGTGAGCGCAATGTTGTACTTGGCGGCTAAGTGCGCTATCTGGCGGCATGGCTCCGAGAGGTTCTTCCTCTGCTCGTCAAACGTGCCCTTCTGTCCGTGCTTTATCAGGGCATTTCCGCCGAGCGCGATAACAATAGTTTCACCCATGGGAAAATATAAAGCTTCGTTCTTTATTAACCATGCGAAATGGTGCGGCATTTACTTTCTATAAACGACATGACCAAAGAGAGGGTAGAGAAGATACTCGACAAAGCCTCCGAGCTTAAGGCTGGACGGAAGAGACTTGCAGGCAGGGACGCGCTGCCCGGGAAAAACCTGGCGATGATTTTCGAGCGGGCTTCGACCAGGACGAGAATAAGCTTTGACCTGGCGATAACCGAGCTCGGCGGGCATGCGATGGAATTGAGCCCGAGCACCCTGGCGATGAGCAAGGGGGAGAGCCTCGAGGACACTGCGCATGTCATGGAGCGGTTCTACGACGCGATAATGATACGGACCTACAGCCACGAGACGCTGAAGAGGTGGGCGTCGGTCGCAAAAATCCCGATAATAAACGGGCTTGACGACGTCGAGCACCCATGCCAGGCGATATGCGACATGCTCACCGTAAGGGAGCACTTTGGCAAGCTGAAGGGGCTGAACTTCGTCTTCGTTGGGGACTGCGACCAGAACATGGCAACTTCTCTGGCGCTCATTTGCGGCATGATGGGCCTGAACTTCACCGCCGCATGCCCGAAGGAATACCAGACCAAGGGCTGGGTCCAGAAGCAGATAAAGGGCAAGATAAACTTCAGAATCGAGCACGACCTCAAGAAGGCGGCAAAGGATGCAGATGTGATATACACTGACATCTGGGTGAACCCAGGCTTCGAGAAGGAGAAGGAAGCGAGGCTGAAAATCCTGAGACCGTACCAGGTGAACGAGGAAGTGGCGAAAAGCGCTCCGGACGACTACGTTTTCATGCACTGCCTGCCAGCCAACAGGGGGCAGGAGGTCACGGACGAGGTAATCGACAGCAAGAACTCGATAGTCTTCGAGCAGGCTGAAAACAGATTGCACGGGCAGAAGGGCATATTGATTGATTTGATTACGGGGCTATAGAGAAAAGTTTTAAACTGCAGAATTGATTAGTCGGTTTAGGCTCCGGTAGCCTAGTTTGGATAAGGCGTCAACGGAAATTGGAAAAACCCAAATCCGGCGCAAGCCTTCTAAGCTGAAGACCGCGGGTTCAAATCCCGCCCGGAGCGCCACTTTATAGTTCTGAGCGGAGCGAAGACTAAGGTAGTTTTCTTTTTCGTCGACGTTTTTCTTTTTCTAAAAGAAAAAGGCCGTGAGAATCCCACCCGGAGCGCTTATTTTATTCAGAGGCGCCGAATGTGTTTTGAGTATTTTTTGCTGGCGGCTTTTTTTCAGTAGGTGCAGGCTTTGCCTTTTCAGGCTCCTCCTCGTCCATGCCGCCGAAGCTACCAAAGTCATCTTTTTCCACTGCCCCTGGCAACGGCTCCTCAGTTTTTGGAGCCGGGAGAACCTTGGTCACTATGAACTCCACGCCGAAATAGAAAATGACGAAGAAAAGCAGGATGCCGACAAGGGTCGGTATCGTGTCTACCGGGCGGATGAGGTAGGGTGAGTAAATGAACGGGGTGAACACTATCAGGAAGTAGGACACCTCGCGTATTCGCCCTATCGCCTTCGCGACCTCACGCCCCTGGATTGCCATACGCATTATGATTAGCCCGTAGATGAGCATTGCAACTGCAACGCCGACCTTGAACGCGACGAGGGGAGTTATCCTGGCGATGTTGAGCCGCGAGAACATTGTCCTAATCCAGTCAATCCCTACCCACAGGGCAGTAAGCCCGTTTGCGGCGGCGTTGCCCAAGTCGGTCCCCCTCCGCTCCTGGTAGTAGTCGTTGACAATCCAGTTTAGGTATACTGGGATAAGTATCCAAAGCATCTCCGGGTTGTCGTATGGGCCGTAAACAAAGACCTTCCAAAGCCCCTGGGGGATGAGAATGAGGAACTCTACAAATTCCATCGTGCAGGTAACCGTTTTATACTTAATATTCTTTTCTACCTATACATGAACTTCATTAAGGCAAGCCTCTCAAAGATGAGGCGGTACAGGAAGATTTCAGCAGTTGACGAGATATCCAGGCGCTACTTTGTTATGAACGGCTTCGACGGCGCCCTCGTGACGCTTGGCGTGATAATGGGCTCGTATTTCTCCGGTGTCCATGACGCGTATCTCATAATCGGCGCAGTTTTGGGCGGGGCGCTTGCGATGGCGCTCTCTGGGGCATCCGGTGCGTTCTTCACGGAAAGGGCGGAGCGGAGGTTCAAGCTCAGGAGGATTGAGCGCGCGATGCTCACGAAGCTCAAGGACACCCAGCACGGCAGGGCATCGGTTTTTGCGTACTACTGGACTGCATTCATAAACAGTTCATCGTCGGCAGCGGCTTCAGTCATCATACTTATACCAATCATGCTGAACGCAGCGGGCTTAGTCCAGATTTCTACGGCAGTGTACGGCTCCATTGGAATTGCATTTGCAATGATTTTCGCACTTGGCGTCTACCTTGCCAAGCTATCGAAGGATAATGCAGTCGCACAGGGGCTTAAGATGGTGTTTGTCGGGCTAATCTGCGCGGGGATTATTCTTCTTTTTGCCTGAGAATGCTGTTGTTGAGGCCGATTTCGTACCAGGACCATGCCCAGATTATCGCCTCGAATGAGTTTACGTAATCGCCCTTTTCCATGAAGTGCTTGCAGTCGTGGACGTAGGCTAATATGTTTGCCATGAATTCGCCGCCCTTCTCCCCCATCGGCTCGATGCCGGGAAGCAGGGGCTCGAGCTTGTCAAGCCATTTGAGTATCTCTTCCTTGGTGACCCTGTCCTTTATCTTTGCCCCGGTTTCGCTTTTAAATCCAGCGCCCATATAGGGTAGTATGAAAGAAGTCTTAGATAAGATTACCCCTTCCAAAGAGGAGCGGGAGAGGGTCCACAGGCTTGCGCAGGAGATGGTCGCGGAGATACGGAAGCTTGGCTACCATGCAGAGGTGATGGGCTCAATCGCGAAGGAGACCTGGGTCTCAGGCGAGGCTGACATCGACATATTTGTTTTCTTCAGCCAGAAGACGACAAAGCAGGAGCTAGAAAGGAAAGGCCTGGAGCTCGGGAAGAAAATATTCAAGAAGCTCGGGGGGAGCTTTGAGATTGGGTTTGCCGAGCACCCTTACGTCAAGGGCGAGATAAGGGGAATAGGCGCGGACATTGTACCTTGCTACAAGCTCAAGAAGGTCGAGATAAAGAGCGCGGTGGACCGGACGCCGTTCCACACGCATTACGTCAACAAAAGGCTGAAGAAGCCCCAGAGGAAAGAAGTCCTCCTGCTCAAGCAGTTCTGCCGCGGGCAGGAGATATACGGCTCCGAGCTGAAGACGGAGGGGCTTTCCGGCTACCTCTGCGAGATTCTCATACTCAGGTACGGGACGTTCTCAGACTGCATCGACGCGATTTCGAAGTGGAAGGAGGGCAAGATAATAGACATTGAGGAGCATTACCTCAAGGACGAAGCCGAAAAGCTCAGGCAGCAGTTCAGGGCCCCGCTGATAGCCATAGACCCTGTCGACCTGAACAGGAACGTTGCCGCGGTGCTAAGCAGGAAGAACCTGCTCAAACTGATAAAAGCTGCAAAGGGGTACAGGCAGAAGCCGTCTGAAAAGTTCTTTTTCCAGGGAAGGGTTGAGCCCATGAGCCCAAGGAGAATAAAGGGCTGCATGTTTGTCGTCTTCCCGCGGGAAAAGGTGCTTGACGACATAATCTACCCGCAGATGAGGTCGACTGCCAAGAAGATATCCACCGCGCTCATGATTAACGGGTTTGAGGTGCTGAAGGAGGGCGCCTGGGCGAACGGGAGCTGCGTCCTTGTGTTCAGGCTCAAGTCTGCAAGGATTCCAAAGAAGTACAAGCACTACGGCCCCCCGCTTGAGATGAAGGAGCACACCGCAAGGTTCCGGAAGAAGTACAAGTCTGTGAAAAAGGAAGGAAAGCGGCTTGTCGTCCTGAGGGAAAGGAAGTACCAGGAGGCTGACGCCTTCCTTAAGGCTTACCTGAGGAAGGAAAAAGGCATCGCAAGCCACCTTGACGCAAAAAAGGCGAAGATGGTAACGGATGCCAAAAGCATTTTCAGGGAGGATTTCGGCCAGTGGCTCACAAAGTGGTACAATGAAAAAGACTAATAAAATGAAGCTTGCTGGCAAATGCCCGGTCTGCGGAAGCGACCTTGAGTACAGCTGGAGCGAAGAGAACATACCCTACTTTGGAAACATACTCATAACCCTGCTCAAGTGCAAGTGCGGGTACAAGTCGTCGGACGCCATCTCAACTGATGAAAAGGCGCCCTACCACGGAGAGCTGAAGGTCTCGAAAAAGACACTGAACACTAGGATAGTGAAATCGAGCACGGGAAACGTCAGAATCCCTGAGCTCGGGGTGGACATCAGCTCAGGCCCCGCATCTGAAGGATACGTCAGCAATGCGGAGGGTGTGTTGAACAGGATAGAAGAGGCGATAGGGAGCAGGAGGGGCGGGGCGAAAGTGAAGAAGATGATGGCTGACGTAAGGGCTGGAAAAAAGACAGTTACCCTGATAATCGACGATCCCAAGGGGAACTCTTTCATCGTGAAGGCTGAGAGATAATTCGTTCAATTTCTGCCTTTTTCGACATATTGAGGTAGTAGGCGTCGCCGTGACGGGTTTTTCCATAACAGCAGACAAGACGCTGCTGCATCAGGTCGTGAAGGACGTACTTTACATAGCCCCTCAGGTGCGCATCAATGCCGGATTGGAGCCGTTCGAATAATAGATGACCTTTCCCCCATGCCGTTTCGCGGTAAAGCCTCCTAAGGACCGCCTTCCGGATTTCATTGTAATTCTCTGGCGAGATTCCCATAAAATCACTGGCGGGTTTGTTTGTATTTAAAGTTTCCTGAAGAGACTTTCTAAAAATAGCCGCTACGGGCTAAAAATAGAAAAGCTTATAAATTCTGAAACCTAAGTATGAAGCATGAGTGAAGTGCCCGAATCAATATTCATAGAAACCTTCGGCAATTCGCCGATGAACAGGGTGCTTGATTTTTTAGTCACCTATGAGGGGTTTGACTACTCCATGACGCAGATTGCCGAGTATTCTGAAATCGGATACGCCACCTTAAAACTGTTCTGGAAGAACCTCGAAGAGAACGGAATAGTGAAGATGACGAGGAAGGTCGGGAACGCAAAGATGTACAAACTGAACCTTGATAGTCCCGTCGTCCAGAAGTTCTGGGATTTCTACTGGGCAGTCGCCAAAATCAAGACTGATGATTACTTCAGGAAAGAGGGGCTCCTCCAAGCCGCCAAAAAGGTTTAAATCCCACGAGGGTTAGTTTTCTTATGAAGTCCTCAAAAATATCCGGGTTCTACAAGCTCCCAATAGGGGAGCGGCTGAGGATTGTAAAGGAGTTTGCCGGGCTGTCTGACGAGGAGGCCGGGCTGCTGGCGAAGGCGTCGGCGCTTCCCTTTGAGACTGCGGACAGGATGGTGGAGAATGCGCTTGGCTCATTCCCGCTGCCGCTCGGGGTTGCAGTGAATTTTACAGTAAACGGCAGGGACTACCTTATCCCAATGGCGACTGAAGAGCCGTCCGTGATTGCAGCCGCGTCGAATGCTGCAAAGATTGCCAGTGCAAATGGCGGGTTCAAGGCGAAGGCTGACGCGCCCGTGATGATAGGGCAGGTCCAGGTCACCGGGCTGAAGAGCCTTGCCGCTGCGAAGCGGAAGATACTCGCATCCAAAACGGAAATAATCAAAGCCTGCAACGAGAAGGACCCGATGCTCGTCAAGTTCGGCGGCGGGTGCAAGGGCGTAGAGGTCAGGATGTTTGAAAAGGAGAAGATGCTCGTTGTCCACCTGCTTGTGGACTGCAGGGACGCGATGGGCGCGAACGCGGTAAACACGATGGCAGAAGCGGTTTCGCCGCTGATTGAGAAATTGTCCGGCGGGAGAGTCTACCTCCGGATACTGTCGAATTATGCTGACAAAAGGCTTGTCCGCGCAGAAGCAGTCTTCGGCAAGGAGGCGCTCGGCGGAAAGGACTCTGTCGACGGGATAATCTGGGCGTACAAGTTTGCAAAGGCAGACCCCTACCGGGCGGCGACGCACAACAAGGGGATAATGAACGGCATTTCGGCAGCCATAATCGCAACCGGGAACGACTTCAGGGCAATCGAAGCCGGGGCGCACGCCTTTGCCTCAAAGAGCGGGAAGTACATGCCGCTGACAAGGTATGAAAAGACAAAAAGCGGGGACCTTAAGGGGTATATCGAAATACCGATGGCGGTCGGAACAGTGGGCGGGGCGACGAAGGTCCACCCTGTCGCGAAGGTCAACATGAAGATTCTTGGGGTTAAGTCCGCCACCGAGCTGGCAGAGGTCATTGCATCGCTTGGGCTTGCACAGAACCTGGCCGCGCTCAGGGCGCTGGCGAACGAGGGCATCCAGCGGGGGCACATGGGCCTGCACGCGAGGAATGTCGCCGCCACGGCCGGCGCGAAGGGGAAGGACATAGACAGGATTGCAGAGCTGATGATTAAGGAGAAAAATATCAGCATAGAGCGGGCAACGAAACTGCTTGAGAGTTCTAGTCGACTGCAATGAGAGGATTTTTCTGACAATTAGTATACTAAACATATCACACGTTTTTTTATAGTAATACATCCTAAATAAACGCTACACTCTAAAAAAATAGATATTTTGTATACTATCGATATATGAAAAAATATATAAATTAGTATACTAAATTGTATACAAAACAATTAATCTTATTAAAAAGACGATGAGACACATAGTTAAGAAAAATATTAGCGGAAACGAGTATTATTATTTTCAACTCAAGCTAGCGTCGATAGACCCAAAAAAGGAGCCGTATCTGTACAGCAAGTACATTGGCGAGTATTTGCCGTCAGAGTCTGTTCTAAAAAACTTTTTAATGAAGCGGGCGGAAGATTTGGCGATAATTACTGCGAGTAACCTTGGTAAGGGCATACGTACATATTTCAGAAATGGACCGGATATTAAAGAAGTAGAAAGGGATAGATGGTGGTTTTATTTTATTAACAATTACGATCTTTTTGAGGATCAAAATTCTACGTATCAGTCATTATTTGCCATACTATTTACGCTCCATACAAATGTAATAGAGGGCTCCAAAATGAGACAAGACGATATTATCGCCATGACTAGTGACTCCCGGAAGAAAGTAGTCACCTTCGAAGAGAAAGAGGTCACAAATACCCTGGATGCACTCAAGTTTTCAGTTTCTAATGAAATGAAGTGGAATGTATCTTCAATAAAAAAACTTCATAGTAAGATATTGCCGGATGACCCCTTGGCCGGAAAATTTAGGATACGGGAGGTGGAGGTTGGTGATGCGACGCGAACGCGACTGTACAATACCGTGGAACCGCAAAAAATTAGAAAAGAACTTAGAGAGTTACTTTACTGGTTCAACAGGGAACATAACAAGGTATATCCTCCTCAACTAGCTCTTGAATTCCATTGGAGATTTGAGAGAATCCACCCATTTCAAGATGGAAATGGGCGAGTAGGGAGATTACTGCTAAATAGAATACTAATTGAGCACCACTTCATGCCAGTGATTTTCTTTTCGGAAAACGTTAGACAGTATTACGATGCAATAGCGCAAGCTAGAAACGGTAATTCTAGCAAGTTAGCTACGTTTTTCCTTAGGCAAAATAAAAAAACAAAGGAAGCCATGGAGCGTTTTAAAAGGGAAGGTATTGTCTCAGGACGGCGCTCTAGGATAGGTAGATGGACGATTAAAAGAGGAAAAACACCGAAAGAGTACGACGTAGAGGCCGAGGAATAATCTAACTTTTTGACATAAAGTTTAATGTTTACTTCTGGCCTAAGTACAGCTGGTCGATATAGCTAAGGTCGCTGCAGTCCTCCGGCTTCCGGTCGTCCCTGAGGCAGACGAGCCGAGGAAAGCGGAGGGCGTAGCCTGACGAGTATGTCGGAGATTTCTGTATCTCCTCGTAAGCGATTTCAAAGACAACTTCCGGCTTGATTTCAATCTTCTGGCCTTTCTCCGAGATTGCCAGGGGCTTGAGGAGCGCGGTCAGCTCCCTGAACTGGTCGTCGGACAGTCCCGTCGCCATTTTGCCGATTTCCAAAAACTCGCCGGTCTGGGCGTCCCGGCAGGCAAGGTAGAACGAGCCGAACCAGGACGTCCTCCTCCCTTCGCCCCAGTCGGCGCCGATGACGACGAGGTCGAGGTTTTCCATTGTAGGCTTGATTTTGAGCATGTACCCGACCCGCGAGCCAGGCTTGTACCCGGCGTCGAGGTTTTTCGCCATTATGCCCTCCTGCCTGTCCTTCAGGGCGGCGTCATAGAATTTCTGTATCTCCTTTTCATTGTCTGACACTATCTTTGTGGAGAGCCTTAGGCGGTCTGACTGTGACACAATCTTTTCAAGGGCTTCCCTGCGCCTTTTGAGCGGCTCGGAGAGGTAGTTCTTCCCGTCGAGGTAGAGGAGGTCGAATAGGTGGAGGGTGACCGGGTGGGACTTGGCTACCTCGTCGATGTCGTACTTCCGCTTTATCCGCTTTGAAAGCATCTGGAAGGGTAGCGCCTTCCCCGTCTTTGGGTCGGTGGCGACGGCTTCGCCTTCGATAATTGCGTTTTTTGCCTTGACTCCGTGCGAGACCATCTTGACTATGTCCGGGAACTGTTTTGTCACATCCTCAAGGCGGCGGGTATAAACTGTGATTTTTTTGTCAACGATGTGTATCTGGGTGCGGGCGCCGTCGAACTTGTACTCGTACTGCGCCTTGCCTATGCGCTGGACCGCGTCCTTGATTCCATCTGCCTTCTGGGCGAGCATTACCTTGAGCGCCCTGCCTGGCTCGAGCTTGGACTTGAGGAGGCCGGGTTCCCCTGAGGACTTTGCAATCTTTGAGACCTCACTGAAGTCGTTGAGGATGTCGTATGAGTGCTGGACCGCCTGCGGCGAGACTTCGAACGCCTTTGCAATGGCGTCGCGGACTATGCCCTCGCCGACCCCAATTCTCAGGGTGCCGAGTATCGTCCTCACTATGTAGCATGCTTCCGCCGGGCTGGCGGAGGAGAGGAGCTTTGAGACGACAGCCATTTTCCTGTCCACCGACTTCGCCCCGGAGATTTCAGCAAGGCGTTTCAGTTCGGAGTGGACGCCTGCGGTGTCAAGGGTCGCAGATGCAAGCGTCTGCTGCCTTTTGAATTTAAGGAGCTCCCGCGCGGTTAGCCCGTGGTCCCCGGTCTTTTTCATGGCTTCGTCAAACTTTGCCTTTGGCGCGCCCGAGACCCGGAGGATTGCCTTCTCGACGAGCTTTGAGGCGATTCCTATCTCCTTGTCTGAGTGCGGGGGAAAGACCCTGCCCTGGGAGAGGAGGACTACCGAGCCGAGGACTGCAGAAGGCGTTTTTGCTAGGAACTCAGCCAGTAGGGCAGTCTTTTCCAAAGTCTTTGGCGTGGACTCAAGGCGCCCGTATAAGCCTGCCAGTTCGGAGTACCGCATGAGCCTCTATAAGCTCAGCACGTTTTTAATGCTTTAGAGGGCAAGATAGAATTTTAAACCGGTGCTCTATTAGCATATTAAGTTGCTAGGGATATCTGCAAGCAAGACAAAGAGAATTTTGGCCTACGCAAAGCCGCATCTAGGGCTGATGGCGCTTGTCTTCCTGGTTATGATAGTCGCCACGGCGCTCGGGCTCGTCAACCCGTACCTTATGAAGATATTAATCGACGACGTCCTCGTCGCCGGAAACCTCAGGCTCTTTGCATACGTGCTCGGCGCGTATATTGTGGTGATGGTGATTGCGATAGGGGTTACCATCGCGCTCAGCTATTATTCCACGCTCCTGACTGAGCGGATTGCACTTGACGTGAGGAGGCAGCTGTTCAACCACATTGAGTCGATGTCCCTCGGCTTCTTCAAGGAGCGCAAGACGGGGGACATAGTGTCGCGGCTGATGACAGACGTCTATGGGGTGCAGTCGTACATAACGACGTTCATGAACGGCATAGTGCTGAACATCATAACCCTGGTGATAATATTCGCAATAACGATGTCAATCAACTGGCAGATTACGCTGATTTCCCTCTACATCGTGCCGTTTTATATCTGGGCTGAGAAGTACTACGGCAACCTGATGCGGAAGCAGAGGAGGAAGCTGCGGGAGCAAAGCGCAGACATGCTGGGCTTCCTTGAGGAGAACATAAACTTCGTCAAGCTGGTCAAGAGGTTCCACAGGGAGGAGTATGCCGAGGCGGACTTCAAGAGGCGGGCGGAGAAGATGCTCAAGCTGGACGTCAAGGCGTCGCTCACGGGCGGGCTGGCTTCAAGCTTCATCGCGCTTGTGACATTCCTGCCCCTACTTGTCATCTTGGGGATTGGCGGCTACCAGGTGATAAAGGGGATGCTTACCATCGGCGGGATGATTGCGATATACACTTATATCGGCAAGCTGTTCGAGCCGATTGACAGCCTGAACTCCTCGGTCATGTCCCTCCAGGGCGCGCTTGCGTCCGTGGACCGCGTGTTTGAGTTCCTCGACAAGAAGGAAAAGATAGTGGACGCCCCTGACAGCGTGGCTGTCAAGTCCCTGAAGGGGGAGATAGAGTTCAAGAAAGTCAGCTTCAAGTTCAAGGACAAGGTCATCCTGGACAACGCAAGCTTCAGGATAAAGCCTGGCGAGCAGGCTTATCTCATCGGCGCCAGCGGGAGCGGGAAGAGCACGATTGGCGACCTGATATTCAGGTTCTACGACCCGGACAAGGGGCAGGTGCTCATTGACGGCATGGATGTAAAAAAAATCAAGATTGGCTCCCTGCGCGAGCGGCTGGGGATTGGCTCGCAGGAGCTGATACTCTTCAATACCACGATTGCCGACAACATCCGCTTTGGCAAGACGCACGCAAAAATGGAGGAGGTAAAGGCGGCGGCGAAGACTGCGCAGGCTGCGGACTTCATCGAAAAAATGCCGGAAGGCTACGAGACAGTAGTAGGGCCTGGCGGCGGGCTTCTTTCCGGCGGGCAAAAGCAGAGGATATCCCTATCGAGGACGATTCTGCACAACCCGGACATCTACATACTTGACGAGGTAACGACCGGGCTTGACCCGGAGTCTGAGAAAAAGATAGAAAGCGCCCTGCGGGAAGTGACCAAAGGCAAGACGACGGTGTACATAACTCACAAGCTCCGCTCTGCAAAAGGCGCGAAGAGGATTCTCTTCTTGAGGGACGGGAAAATAGTAGAGGATGGAAGCTTCGACGCGTTGCTCAAGAAGAAAGGAGATTTTTACAAGTTCTACAAAGAAGGATAAGAATAAGTAGGAATGCATAATCTAAATAAAGAAACTAAAGCATATAAGCCATTATGAAAATTCTGCTAATAGAGCCCAATGTACAAACATCAAATTACGTGTCCCAACGGGACTACAGGGACAATGGTGAGTTGGAGTCACCATGGGCAGGCTATCTAGCCGCAGTTATAGGTAGAAGGCATGATATAAAGTTCATAAATTGCTCGTTTCCCCCAACGGATAGTAGCGGATACTTTAGTATTAAAAGAAAGAAGAGCATTACCGATATTGAAATTTTGAACAACTTTAGAAAGTTCTCACCTTCGGTAGTCGCGTTTACATCTTATGAAAAATCATTTGAGAGAGTAGTAAAATTGGCAAAAAAGTTCAAGAGGACAAACCCAGCGTGCAAGATAGTCTTAGGTGGGCATTACCCAACGTTCACCTATACGCAATTGTTAGATGGGACGTGGTGCGATATCGTGGTTGTTGGTGAGGGATTCATTACCATAAAAGAATTAGTGTCATGTATAAACGCTGGAAAAAGCTTTGATGAAGTTAAAGGAATAGCCTATTTAGAGAATAATAGGATAGTTTATACTGGACGACGGGAGCCATTAAAAGATTTGGACGTTTTACCGTTTCCAGATAGGCAGATATACCCAAAATGCAAGGAGCTTACGGATAGCAGCATACTAATTATATCGTCGATGGGCTGCCCGTGGGGAAAATGCACATTTTGCAGTATTGGGGCGTTTTATAATGGGCGACATTATGCAACACGATCGGCTAAAAACATTCTTGACGAGATTGAGTCAGTAGCTAGGGTAAGGGAAGTAAAATCAGTCCATTTTGTCACGGAAGGGGCACTTTATCAGCTAAAAAGCATTATAAATGAAAAAGTAAAACGAGGGCTAAATTTTAAATTTACATTAGAGGCAAGGATTGATGAGATCCTAAGATTTAAAGACAGTATAAGCTACGCAAAAAAAAATGGATTGGACGGGTTTCTTATAGGCATAGAAGTATTTTCCGACAGGATTTTAAAAATATTTAATAAAGGTTTGACCTGTGACAAAATAATATCTGCGCTCGACTACTTAGATGATTTGAGGATACCTAAATTGCTAGCATTTATTCCGTTTTCACCCTGGATAACCCGGGAAGAATTTTTATACAATCTTAGAATGATGCTAAATTGCGCAGTCTGGAAAGATCCAAGACTGTATTATATCCCGTTAAACGAAATCTTTCAAGAGGTTGAGTTTTACGCTGGAACTGAATTGCGAAAGCAGTATGGTAGGAGTTTAGATTATGAGAATGCGGACCTAAAAAAGGCGCTAGATAGGATGACTCATATACGAAGTATCAATAAACGCGTAGGGGATGCGGACACTGGCTCAGTAAGACTAAAATGGATCTCACTTGCGAGATATGTAGCTGGCAGTATTAGGGCGAAGAGTAAGTATCATGGTAAGGGGATACCTGGGATCGGCCTAAATGCACAATACATAACAATAAACAAAGAAGACACGCCTTGCTTAATAAACAAAGATAGGACAATATATCGCCTTAATGGAAAGGAGTTGCGCGCAATGAGGGAATTAAAGCAAAAATCGCCTAATTTGTATGAAGAGATAGGGATGGTGATACTGCCCAGCAAGTCATATTTAGTAGATGTTATGCGCAAGAGGGCCGCGCCTATAACAAAAGAACAGCTTGTTTTTGCGCAGTATTCTCTAATGGGGTTGACTGAAGGGGAGATACGCAAGCAATTCGAGTATGAAAAACTGAGGTACGCCCCGGGCAACATAAAAAGGTATTTAAATATAAAGAGAGATAGTTTGTATCGGAGGGAGGTATAAAATGCCAGAAATTAAAAAACTTAATCCGCCAACAGTTGACAAAATAGTGACTAACATGGGGAAAGTGAATTTAGCTCCAGAGTCAATAACGGCTATTCGTGGGGTTATAAAGGAACAGAAAGATGGCGCCGACACAAATATTGTTGACTGCAAAGGCAACCCGAACATGCTGGGTCAGAAATAGTTAGGATAGTTGTAGTAACATACGCTTTACGCGCTACTTGGCTTTATGCTAGTAGCAATTTTTTATTTTTGGCAGGGTATCCTCGATTAGCACGTCATACTCGGCTATATCTATGGGTTTGGTAAGAAGTCTGCCGAGGAAATATTTCACAACGTCTTTCATTGGGGTGCATATCTCCTTAGACGGTTTGAATAATGATCCTGTGAAGCTAAGATTATTATACGGACAATAGCCCGCGCATATGTACTTACAAAAACAGGAAGCGCAGGCATTTATACGATGGACAGTAATATTTCGTATTAAATTAAGCTTCTTGGGATTTATGCGCACCTTGTTGCCGTTTATTGAGCCATAAACAAAAGTATTGCATACGCTATCGGTAAGATCGGATGCAACCAAACAAGAGAGTATTTTACCTCTGGGGTGAACCACAAACAAAGGGCCACTTGAGTTGCATCCATAAATGGTCAACCCAAATGGGCTCATCTGCAGACCCGACAGATAGATGCCATGTTTCTCAGCAAACTCTATGCAGCGCAATGATTCGTGCACAAACTTTTCAAGATCAGGTAGTTGCAAGGCAGATGCCCTGCCAAACTGCCGGCATGGAGCGAAAGAAACCCGCTTTATCTTTAGGGAAACAAAATGCTTAAGAATTTCCATCATACGCCCCTCACAGTATTTTGTAAAGGTTGCAGATACCCCATAGGAAACGCCGTATTTATTAAACATGGCTATAGTTCGTCTAACGGAGTGGTATGATTTGTTTCCAGACAGCAAAGGCCGCTGTGCATTCTGAATAGAGGGGGGACCGTCAAAAGAAAGCTGGACATGCGCGCCGATTTTTTTAAACCATTTAACCTGCGATTCATTCAATGTCCCGTTAGTGGTAGAGCTAACCCTGAGTTCAATCCCTCGTGCATCACACTCCTTTTTTGCATAAGAGTAACAGCGTTTCATTAAATCAAACGCAAGGCTGGGTTCGCCTGCAGAAAAAAGCGATAGAAGGAAGGTTTTGTCACTTTTTTTAATTCCGTAGTCTATTGCTGTCTTTGCTATGCTCCACGGCATGTAATAAACCGTAGTACTGCCAGTATTGGAACAACAATAAGTACAGCGCATATTGCAATCAGTAGTCAATAGGAGAGTTACAGTAGGTATGGTAGATAACGCCGCCCTCAAGGTAGGCACGGTATCTTGGGAGTCAACGAATTTGAAAAATCCTGTGACTAATCGGTGATTAGTATTTCTTTGCTCTACAAATTCCTTGTTTACGAGCGCAAGTATTCCCTTTTTTGGGACATAAATTATGTACTTGTTCGATTCGTAGGGAATAGTAAAGTGTTTGGATTTTGTTTTTGAAGGAACTGTCTTAGAATAACATATTTTCACGCTTTTGTATATCTTAGGCGCAGCCATTGAAGTGTAGTACCTACCTAACTTTAAATAGTATTTGACAATATTTATATCCTATTGCCATATTATATTATTGATGGTTTCAGTAGTGCACCCACTATTAAAAAAGGATGTAGAACGGATTGTTTCAAACTTGAAGAACTTGCATTTGGAGGATGCAGAGGCTAATGAGTTTATTGAACAGATAAGTGATCTATGTAGTGGCTAAGAGAGTTGATTGATAAGATACGCTATTCTTTGTCTTTGTGTTTCTGTTTTTGATTGAGCCAACTCGTGTTTCAATATCTGGATGGCAGTATCGAAGTTTTCACGAGGGGGAAATTCTATAAACAGATTTTTTTTCGTCAGCTTTTTTCCAATATACGCCTCGACGATCTTCTTTTCTGATTGTTTAGCTGGGATGGGTCTATCGCTCTGTAAAAAAGCGCGTGCAAAGGAAGTTATAAAATATTTTTTTCTGTTTGGGAGAATGTGGTCGATATCTGAAAATAAGCGATATAACGCCAACACTCTAAAACGAGGCTCAGTATTTGGCATTACGCCCTCCCAGGTACCGCCATACGTAGGTTCAAAATCAGCTATTTCCCCTTCAGTCGTTATGTTGTTTAATTCCATAGCACCATGGTATAGCCCAATATCAAACATTTTTCTTATGCTCTTGCCAAGGGTACTTGCGAGATAGTTGCAGTATTCCTTTTCAGTTTGTTTGCGGATCGCAAGATAGGCGTTTAGTATATCTGTTTCGAAGAGGAAGTCTGAGAGCCGCAACGGAGAAGCGAATGTTCTGGCAATAACTGCTAGTTTCTTCCCCTCGAAGGTACCATAATCGTAGCAACCAACTGGCCTCTGGCAAAAGACCCCTGCGTTAAATGCTATTTTAGAGAGATTATGTTCTGCTAATGCTGTGGGGAGTTCAACTCCGCCCCATGCAAACCGGTTTAGTAGCCGTATCTTTTGCCCCTCAAAACCAATCCCTTTGTATTCTATTCCAGGATACCATTGGTCCCCAGATCTCCACGGGACATAGAACCAAGCTGATCTTGATGAGTGGCTTTCAAGGCAGGTAATGTTCCCAGGGCGTACTGACAAGGCTGGAACGGGAATCTGCACATGTTCTTTAAAATAGAATTTTGTTTTTGCAGTTGAAAAATTATAACACTTGGGGTAGACCCTCCGGCTTAGTTTCCATACGTCCTCCAAAAAGTTCTTGACCATGTCTGTGCACTTAGAAGTACCAATAGGGGATTTATATAGCTTACTTTGCAGAATACGAACACTTCATCTTGAGGCAAATGTTAAATAAATGTAGCTATAAGAGAGTATACGATGAGAATAGCTTTGATAACCCCAGTCCAGACGTTTAATAGGGCAGTTGAGATTATTCCATACCCAAGTCTTGGATTACTATATCTCGCAGCGTATCTTGAAAAAAAAGGACATAAGGTAAGAATAATAGACCTGCCTTTTTTAATGATAAAAAACAAGGAGAATATGACTTTTTCTAGGGTTAGAGAGATTCTCAAAGAGTACAACCCAGATGTGATTGGGATAACCACACGGTGCCTGGATTATCCTTTTGATATACTGCTAGCACGGAATATAAAGAGGTTCATCAAAAAACCAATAATCTTTGGAGGTGTGCAGGCAACGCATACTGCTTACGACACGATAAAGGAGTTCAAGTGGGTAGATTTTGTTGTGAAGGGGGAGGGAGAGGTAACATTTATTGAACTCTTGACCGCCATTAAGGAAGGCAGACCATTCAATGAGGTGAGAGGTATTGTGTATAGAGAGGGCAACCGCGTAATTGAAACGAAAGACCGCCCATTCATTGAGGATATTGACTGTCTTCCTTTGCCAGCGTATCATTTGATACCAAAAGTAAAGAAGTACGGTTTAGACGCAATCCCTCTCATAACAACACGTGGGTGCCCCTTCAACTGCGCTTTCTGTTCGGTCTCAACAATGTGGAAAAGGACATTACGATGTAGGGGTGTACGCAGCATTATGCAGGAGATTAAACGGGAAAGAAAACGGCAGGGATTGAACCATGTTTCAATAAAGGATGACACGTTTACAGTAGATAATAGACGGCTCAAGATTTTGTGTAGAGAGTTCAAAAAAGAGGGAGTTACGTGGACTTGCTTTTCAAGGGTAGACACGATAGATGAAGATATGCTTGAGCTTATGAAGGATAGTGGGTGTAACGGTATTTTTTATGGTGTTGAGTCAGCTTCGGTAAGAATACTGAAAAAAATAAGAAAGGGTGATAAAAGATTTTTGGAGAATGCCAGAAAAAATATTAAGAAGTGCCATGAGCTAGGTTTAGAACAGATTGTGTCGTTTATAATAGGATTTCCTAGTGAAACTGAGAAAGAAATCGCTAAAACGGTTGATATGGCGGAGAAAATGAAAAAACGGGGTTGCTCTACACAAGTTCATTTCCTCAGCCCGCTCTCTGGGTCGGACATCTATAAGAGCAATAAGAACAATTTAATATTTGTAGGCCACTCGTCAGACGTATCTAGTGTCCGTGGCTTGAGTAAGAAATATGTGGATTTGATAAAGAAGTACCCACATATTTTCCCTCAATTTTATATTATTAAAAACAGTGCACTTGCGAAATGGATTTAGGCGTTTTACGCGATTCAATTAAAAAATTTATCAAAGTTGATTAGCAGTTCTTGTGAGTCTTCATCCTTGAGCAATACTCCTTTTCCGACTGTGTTGTAGACCAAGTCGATATGCATACTGCAAGAGATGTCACCGTAAAAATTTGTATTCCGACCAAGTGCAATATGGAATGAGTTTCTTTGCTTTTCATCGAGTAATGGGCTGCCAATTGGTCTATTGCCAAGGAAACCTATGCCAAACTCACCCATGTACGGGAAGCTATCAGTATCCCCAAAGCTCTTTGCTTGGTCAAACATTTCCGCAACCACTTTAGAATTGCGAGCTGCAGACCATTTGGCTACCTTTCCGTTTTTAAAAGTAAGATGCAGACCTTCAATTTTTTTTCCAAAGTAGAATACCTCATCGAATAGTATTTTGCCATTTGTTTTTTCTTTTAGCGGTGCGATAAAGACTTCTCCTGATGGGATATTAAGGGAATATTTGGCGCCTTCTTTCTGCTCGTCATCTATCAAAGCCCTGCGACCGTCCGTACTAAACCTCAGCTCAAGCGAACCATCTTTAGAGGACAACAAGAGATTTTTGCGATTTCCTATAAGAAGTTTAGCGTTATGCATTTTTTCGCGAGGCAGATTTAAAAAAATAGAGAGGGCGTCCTCGAGAACCCTGCAAAGGTCAGTATAATTAGAATAACTTAGTGCTGATCTGTTTGCTTTGAAATCAGAATAGCTAGGGTAATCCACTAGTATATGTGTGGCATGCCTGTGCCTTTTTTCGATAACCTCCTTAAGAGTATCAGAAAACCTTTGCGGTTTCCATTTGATTTCGTGGCCAGATGCATTATCCTCTTTCATAAAGTTTATCGTCCCGTTGACATAAGCTGCCCGGTTGTAGTCCGACTTTCGCATCACATTGAGTATAGCATTATGCGCATCGCGGTTTAAGGCTACAAAATATTTTAGGTCCCCAGCATCACCAGTCCCATGGCAGCCTTTCTTCCAAAGGGCATCTAAAAGAGAATACGCCATTTGTAGAATAGCTGGAACGCCAAATTCAGTACCTATACTTACCCAAGACTTTTTGGGGTAGTCATAAAAATCGTTAACTATGTAATCCGCAAGCTTTGCATGATTTGGATAAGCAAATTCCATAAGACGAGCGCGCTGTTTGGCAGTGTAGGTGTAATAAATCCGTTTCCCATTTTTTAATTTCAAGAAGCGAGTTCGAGGATATCCTGGAAAAGCAGGTTGGAATATGGTTAGTAGGTCTTGACCGGCTACATTTGTATGGTTAAGATATTGTGAAAAGTTTTTTGATTTTTCTTTGTTTAGATCATTTTCATCAAAACGCGAAAAAACTATTCTTTTATTGAAATCGGACTTCAATTTTTCCGAAAAAATGGAGTCATAGCGCCTATCGTCAAAAATGCAGATTTTGGAAAGGGCGCCCACTTTAGCAAATTTCTCGGTCAGGGAGTACGCAAGTTCTATTTGAGCTAAAACATTTGGGTTGATTTCAAAGAGGATGTCATCCTTTTCAGATGGATCTATTCTGGTGACTATTTCCTCTTCTAGCCCCATTGGGTAACAGTACCTGCTAGTTGCTTTTGTGAGTGAGGGGCTGTAGGATATGTACGGATCCATAGAATATACTTGTACCAAGGGCTATAAAAAGAATAGCATGGAGGGATAAACGTTAAATAAGCGCAGATACTTCTTACCTGCGGGGACATGGAAGTAAAGATTGCGCCATCGATTTTATCAGCGGATTTTGCAAGGCTAGAGGACGAGATAAAGCGCATCGAGGACGTGGCGGATTGGATTCATGTCGATGTGATGGACGGGCACTTTGTGCCGAACATATCAATCGGCGTACCTGTGGTGCGGAGCGTAAGCAGGATTACCGACCTGCCGATTGACACCCACCTGATGATAAGCAACCCGATGGGCTTCCTAAAGCCGTTTTCGGAGGCGGGGTCGGACTACATATCCGTGCACGCGGAGGTGTGCAAGGACCTTTCAGAGCCGATAGCTGCTATACACGGGCTTGGCAGGAAGGCAGGGGTGGTATTCAACCCCAATACGGGGGTCAAGCCGCTCTGGAATGTGATTGACGAGGTGGATTACGTGCTTGTTATGGCGGTCATGCCGGGCTTCTCCGGGCAGAAGTTCATGCCCGAGGTCCTGAAGAAGGTCGAGGAGATAAGGAACCGGTCCGACATCGACATCCAGGTGGACGGCGGGATAAATATTAATAATGCGAAGTCATGTGTAGAAGCTGGGGCAAACATTCTCGTTGCCGGAAACGCTGTCTTCAAGGCGGAGGACCCGCGGAAGGCGGTGTTAGAGCTTAAAGAGTGCGCTGAATGAGGGTTGAGGAACTCGAGATAAAGGCAAGAGAGATACGGCGCGACATCATCGGGATGCTCGCCGAAGCCGGCTCAGGCCACCCCGGCGGCTCGCTGTCAATAGCTGATATTCTTACGGTTCTTTATTTCCACAAGATGCGCCACAGGCCGAAGGAGCCGAAGTGGCAGGACAGGGACAGGTTCGTCCTGAGCAAGGGGCACGGCGCGCCTGCGCTGTATGCCGTTCTTGCGGAGGCTGGCTATTTCCCGAAGGATGACTTGAAGACCCTGCGGAAGCTTGGCTCGCACCTCCAGGGGCACCCGGCCCAGCACAAGACGCCAGGCGTCGAGGCTTCGACCGGCTCGCTCGGGACTGGGTTGTCGCAGGCGTGCGGGATGGCGCTTGCCGGAAAGCTCGACAAAAAGGATTATAGGGTTTATGCCGTGGTCGGGGACGGCGAATGCGACGAAGGGCAGATTTGGGAAGCCGCGATGTCGGCGGCGCACTACAAGCTCGACAATTTATGCGTTTTCCTTGACAGGAACTGCATCCAGCTTGACGGGTTCACGGACAAGGTGATGTGCCTGGGCGATATTTCTGCAAAGTGGAAGGCGTTCGGCTGGAATGTCGTTGGGATTGACGGGCATGACGTCAGGCAGATAGTAAAGGCGCTCGATGATGCTGAAACGGTGAAGGGAAAGCCGACGATGATTGTTGCAAAGACTGTCAAGGGGAAGGGTGTCTCGTTCATGGAGAACAAACCCGAGTGGCACGGCGTAGCCCCGAACAAGGAGCAGACTGCAAAGGCGCTGGAGGATCTGAAATGAAGGGCACGAAGACCTCTATCAGGGACGTCTACGGGGACACCCTCGTCGAGCTAGGGAAGTCAAACAGGGACATAGTCGTTCTTGACGCCGACCTTTCGTGCTCGACGAAGACTGAGAAGTTCGGAAAGGCTTACCCGGAGAGGTTCTTTAATATGGGAATCTCAGAGGCGAACATGATAGGATATGCCGCCGGGCTGAGCCTCTGCGGGAAGATACCGTTTGCCTCGTCTTTTGCAATGTTTGCGGCGGAGAAGTGCTTTGAGCAGATAAGGAACACCCTCTGCTATTCTAGCCTGAATGTCAAAATAGTCGCGACGCATTCCGGGATAAGCGTCGGCCCTGACGGCGTGTCGCACCAGGCGATTGAGGACATCGGAATAATGCGCGGATTGCCGAACATGAAAGTATGGGTGCCTGCGGACGGAATCCAGACGCGCGAGATGATACACGAGGCGGCTAAGGTCAAGGGTCCGCAGTACATCCGCTTAAGCAGGGTAAAGTTCCCTGATCTGTATGATGAGGGATACAAGCTGAAGGACAAATGTGATGTCCTAAGGGAAGGGAAAGACGTTACGATTATCGCCTGCGGGCTTGAGGTTTCAGAAGCCCTGAAAGCGGCTGACAAGCTCAAGGAAAAGAAAATAGACGCTGCCGTCCTGAACATGCACTCGATAAAGCCGCTGTGCGAAGGGTGCGCCGTGAAGTGGGCGAAGAAGACAGGACGGGTCGTGACTGCTGAGGAGCATAGCATAATAAACGGGCTCGGGAGCGCGGTTTCAGAGGTCCTTGCCGAAAAGTATCCTGTGCCGGTCGGAAGGGTCGGGCTGAGGGACGCATTCGCAGAATCCGGCGAGCAGGAAGAGCTATTCAGGAAGTACGGGCTGGATTCTGACGCAATAGCTAAAAAGGTCGTCGAGATAATGAAGGCGGGGGAGAAATGAAGATATTCCTGGACACTGCAAACATAGACCAAATCCGCGAAATGGCTGCGCTCGGCATGGTCGACGGCGTTACAACCAACCCGACGCTGATTGCGAAGGAAGGAGTCAACTACAAGAAGAGGCTTGCCGAGATTGCCAAGGTCGTGAAGGGCCCGATATCCGCCGAGGCTGTTTCTGAGAAGGCGGAAGGCATGGTGAAAGAGGGGATTGAGTACTCAAAGATAGCGAAGAACATCATAATCAAGATAACGATGACCGAGGAGGGCATGAAGGCTGTAAGGGTGCTTGAGAAGCGCGGGATAAGGACGAACGTCACCCTTGTCTTCACCCCGAACCAGGCGCTTGTTGCCGCGAAGGCAGGGGCGAGCTACGTCAGCCCGTTTGTCGGGAGGCTAGACGACAGGGGCGAGGACGGGATGAAGGTCGTCGAGGACATCATGGAGATTCTCGGGAACTACAGGTTCAAGACCCAGGTCATCGTCGCAAGCGTCAGGAACGCGGAGCACATGGTAAGGGCGGGCAGGTGCGGGGCGCCGATTGCAACCGTGCCGTACCAGATACTCAAGGAGATGTTCAGGCACGAGCTGACCGACGCTGGCATAAAGAAATTTCTCGAAGACTGGGAGAAAGTAAAGAACAAATAATGTACGGAATTCTGCTGGAAAAGGTGCATCCCGAGCTTCCTTTAGCTGAGGTAATAGCCCTGTGCGAAACCTGCGGATGCAGCGTCGTTGGCAGGGCGGACGACCTAGTTCTTGTAGATGGAAAGCTTGACTGGGGGCGGCTCGCGCTTAGCAAGCGGGTTTTCAAGATTGAGTATGTTGGCTCGGAGCGGCTTGAGGGCTTTAAGCGGATGCGGGCGGACAACTTTGCAGTAAGGACTGGCAAAAAGGCGCTTGACATCGAGATTGCAAAGAAAATAAAGGGAACGGTCAACCTCGGGAGCCCGAAGATGGTTTTCATAGGGGTGAAAAAGCGGAAGTTTTATTTTGGCAGGCAGGTGTTCGAGAGGGGAAGCTTTGAGTCGAGAAAGGGCAGGTACAGGGAGTACTCGAAGCCAATTTCAATCCACCCGAAGTTTGCAAGGTGCCTTGTCAATTTGGCAAGGGTAAGAACCGGGCAGAGGATTCTTGACCCGTTCTGCGGCACTGGCGGAATCCTGATTGAGGCGTCGATGATGGGGCTGAAGGCTGTCGGGTACGATATCGACCCTGAGATGGTCGAGGGCACCAAGACAAACCTCAGAGGCCTTGGGCTAAAAGGCGTGGTGCTGCGGGGGGACGCCCGCAGGCTGACGGCTCCAAAAGTCAACGCAATTGTGACCGATCCGCCATACGGGAGGTCTTCGAGCTTCACTGGAAGCGAGCTAAAAGACCTGTACCGGGACTCCCTGAAGAATATGGCTGGGCTGCTGAAGAATGGGGGGTATCTCGCGATAATCTGCCCTGCGGAGATTGAGCTTGAGAAGATTGCGCCGCCGGGGCTGAAACTTGCAGAAAAATACTACCAGCGGGTGCACAAGAGCCTGGCTAAGAATTTCTACGTCTTTAGAGCAAGTAGTAGGCTGCAAAAGCCGCCATAGGGACTGCCGTGTTTATTAAGGGGTAGAAGACCCAAACGGTGATAATGCTTTTTATGTAGCCGATGGGCATGGTGACCCCGAGATATAAGCGCGGGAGGTAGAGGATTGACTGCTCGATGACGACTGCTATGGCGACGAGCTTGACAAGGTTCCCATAGTGGTGGGTCAGAAAGACAAACGCGTAGACGGCAACTATCCATCCTATGAACCGCAGGAGGCACTTCAGGCCGTCGTCGACGTTGTTAAGCTGTATCCACCTTGCAACGTAGATGTTCAGGAATATGATTGGAATCGCCCATTTCGGCCCGAACCAAAAGGCGATGTAATATGGCGTATATGTCTGGATGTCTATGGTGTGCGGGAGCTCGGGTATCTGCATTAGATAGCACTTCGTAGTTAGCCCAAGCCAGACAAGAAATGCGCCCACGCCCCACCTTGTGTCCCACATAGAGGCTGCGAGGAAGAGGCAGACTGCAGTAATCCCAAAGTAGAGCCTCTCGGAGGTCTTGTTTTGGGACCATATTGAGACTGGGAATTTCATATTCTCCCGGAGTATGCTTAAGCCGGCAATCAGCTTAAACCCTGTGGCTGGAGCATAGAAGCCTATAAAAGTGAAAAACGGCTAAAAAAGCCCATGTTTGAGGTATTCTTTCTCGGCACCGGGGCTGCAATCCCATCGAAGGACAGGGGGCACACGACCATCGCTGTCAGGCGGAACGGCGAGATAACCCTCCTTGACTGCGGCGAGGGCGCACAGCGCGAGATGATAAAAAACGGCCTGAGCATCATGAAGGTCAGGCGCATACTCATAACCCACCTGCACGCGGACCATGCCGCCGGGCTTTTTTCCCTCCCGCAGAGCCTTTACCTGCTGAACAGGCGGGAGCCGCTCGACATCTACGGGCCGAAGGGCATAAAGTCGATGGGAACTGCATTCGAGAAGTTCTTCTTCTTTGAGCCGGACTATGCGATAAGGTACCACGAGCTGCCGGAGGAAGAGGCGCTTGTCTATTCCGACAGCGAGATTGAAATCAGGTCGGTCGGCGTCGAGCACAGCCTCCCGACGGTTGCATATTCCATAAGGGAGAAAGACAGGCTGCACCTGGACGCCAAGAAGGCGAACGGGCTTGGGGTGAAGCCTGGGCCGCTGAGGAAAAATCTGACGGACGGGAAGGACATAGTGGTCAACGGGAAAAAGGTAAGGTCGAAGGACGTGACCAAGCTTGAGAAGGGGCTGAAGATTTCGTATTCCGGGGACACCGCGCCCTGCCAGTCATTCAAGAAGCTTGCAAGGGATTCGGACCTGCTTATCCACGAGGCGACTTTCAGGGCGGAGAAGGAGGCAGAGTCCAAGGAGTACGGGCATTCGACTTCGGTCGGCGCGGCAAAGGTCGCGAAGGAGACGAATTCGAAAAAGCTTGCCCTTGTGCACATCAGCCCCAGGTACGAGGAGCCCAAAGAGCTGGAGAAAGAGGCGAAAGCGGTGTTCAGGAACACGGTTGCCTCCAAAGACGGCATGAAGCTTGTGCTAAAATGAAGCCGGAGCTTGAGGAAGAGTGAGTTTTCCTAAAGTATTACTGGCAATCTACTATCTCGAGACGTGTATAACTCATGAAACAAAAGAGTTATTAAAAGCTTATGAGATATCCCATTCAGTTCGTTGCAAAAATATGTTACGATAAGAGGTCGCACTACTGCGTTGTTATGCCAAAGAAATTATGTGTAGACAACTCTCTGCACTCCGGTGACATTCTTAAGCTGAGAATCGGTGAAAAGACTATATTTGTAAAGTTAAAAAGACGGTGCAAATCACTTACATTTACTATTAGCGCTAAGATAGGTAGAATGTTTGATACAAAGGAAAATGTTACAATTATGGAAAAGTTGGAACTTAGAAAACCTGATAGTGAGGATATTGTTTTTGAAGGGGGTAATGTAGACCTTTATAGGTCACTGCCAATATACTCCACTAGAGCTAAATTAGAATGGAATTACTGTTTATTGGACGATTCTCTACTACTATGCATAGAACCTAAACATGTACGCGGAACGGAATTTAAATACATAATAGTTCCTCAGTACCTTGATGTCGAAAAGCTAGGTTTGATGTGTGGGTTGATCTTTTCTGATGGTTTCAAAAAATTTGGCTTTGAGGATTTCTATGGTGAAAAATGTAAGACTACTACTACGTTTCAATTCACCAATGGAGATCCTTGTGTAATAAAATTATTTACGACATTAACGAGAGATTTACTCGAGATAGAACCATCTGAGTACAACGGAAATTTGTCATTTCCGCAGAAACTTTCTGAAGAGAAGACAGATAAAATTAGAAGATTCTGGGAAGATTCTTATGGTGTTAGGATTAAGTTAATATCTTTTAGAGATACTAAGAATAATAAGTGTCCGTGGGGGATAGCTACTATTAGGATACATAAAATGGTATTGGCAGAATTCGTCGTGAGTCTGCTCAGAAAATTGTTGAAGTGGACACTCTGCTCTCAAGACAAATTGGCGTACATTTTTAAGAAAGAGTTTATCAGAGGCGCATTAATAGGTGATGGCTCACCGATACTCGACAAAGGTGTATTGAGACGGTATATGATAAGTATCGAAACTAAAAAAGAGGGCGAACTTTACGTAGAACTGCTGAATTCTCTTGGAATAGAATCTCGGCTGTTATGGACGAAAGATGAGAAGGTAGCACCATATTTGAGGAAGGTTGATCTGCGAGGAGAATATAAATTCCTAGAAAAAATAGTTTATGCCTTTCCGCTTGGCATATTTATTAACGGCGACTTTTTAGGGTCTTTAGAGAAAGAACTAAAAGCGCTTCATGGATTGTTTCGACATTCTAAGTGCCATGTTAAAGATCACAAAAAGTTAATAGACCTTGCTGAGAAGATAGATGTGAGGTTTAAAGCTGATTTATATAAACTTAAAGAAGCTGGTATTCAACTCCCAAAAGTTTATGAGGAGTACTGCCTAAATAGAATACCATTGCCTATCAAAAGTAGAAAATAAGAGATGTATAAAAGTTTTGCTGGAGAGTTACAAGAAGCATTGAAAAAGCAACACTATGGTATATTCGGTAAACATTCTGCCGTAAAAGTTTGCGAATGGACGAAAAAAAGTTTGACGGAGAATAATGTATGTTATAAAGAATCCTTCTATAAAATAAAGAGCCACCAGTGCATGGAGATGACTCCTGCCGCCGGCTTCTGCAACTTCAGGTGCACGTACTGCTGGAGGAAGCACGAGCTGAACCAAGGTGCAGATATGGAGGGGATTAAGATAGACGAGCCGGCTGGCATTATTGACGGCCTTGTCCAGGAGCGGAAAAAGCTGCTTATCGGGTTCAAGGGGAATGATAAGGTTGACCAAAAAAAGCTGCAGGAGGCGATGAGCCCGAAGCACGCCGCGATTTCGCTGACGGGGGAGCCTACGCTTTACCCGAAGATTGGGGAGATGATTGATGAGTTCCATAAGAGGAAGATGACGACGTATTTGGTTACGAACTGCTCGCGGCCGGATGTGCTTGAAAAAATACCGGAGCCGACCCAGCTGTACCTGAGCGTGACATCGCCGACTGAGGAGGCATTCAAGCGGATTAATGTTCCGCTGGAACGGGGCGCCTGGAGTAAGGTGCAAAAGACGCTGGAGCTTGTGCCGAGCTTCTCATGCCCGACCGTGATGCGGCTGACCATGATTGCAGGGCACAACATGGGCTTGGGCAGGGAGTTCGCGAAGGTCGTCAGCAGGGCTCAGCCGAGGTATGTGGAGGTAAAAAGCTTTATGCTGATTGGCGGGGCGAGGCACAGGAACCTGACCCTGGACAACATGCCGAAGCATGAGGAGCTCAGGGAATTCTCAAGGAAGCTTGCGGAAGAGACATCATATAGTATTAAGGACGAAAAGGCAGACTCGAGAGTAGTGCTACTTAGCAAGTGAGCAGCTGGGGCTGCCAGATTTTTTGGTGTATGTTTGGTGTAGGTTGGTGTATGTTCACCTACACCAGCATTTTACCTACACCAACCTATTTTTCAGGATATGGGGGTGTAGTTTGTGTAGTTAGTGCAGTTAGTGTAGTTATGCGCCTTTAAGCCCCTATAGTGCTATAGTGCAGTAGCGATTTCTTGCTGCGGCACGCCAGCCAAACGCCCGGTCCGGGCGCCATTTGCCGGCTTGGCTGCGCAGGTGCGGAAACGCCTATCATGCGGGCGCAGCCCGCATGAACGTCCCCCCCGATAATATGGGGAGCTTTGCTCCCCTAGATTTGATTGTTAGGCTCGCGGCGCGCGCGGCCAGGCGGGCGCTGGCGCTTATGAAAAACCTGGGAATTTGGCGCCCGAAGCGCGCTTTTGGAAGCCGGGCGGAAGGTGCAAATACAATTTTACGTAAATATATTTACGGAAGAAAATTAACAACGAAATAATTAGGTGGATTTTGTCAGATCGATGTCGCCTCTTCATCGCCCGAAGATGCAGCAGGCATGATGGGCATCAGTGGGTGTACACGTCGTCATCCAAAACCCATTATGTTTTGTTTTGTGCCTATTTAAGGATTTAGAGCGGGCATGGGATATCTATTTTAGCTGGTTCCGACTAAAGTTTCCCGATGTTCAAGCAGAGCCTTAAGCTGATAATATTCGCTGGGATAGCCATGATTTTGAGGTACGGCTACAGGATATCGATTTCCAGGGGGATGGGTCTCGAGGCATACGGCAGGGTCGGGGTCGCGATGACGATACTCGACGTGTTCGTGCTGTTTCTCCTCAGCAGCATCCCGCCCACCATGGCGAAGTTCAGGGCTGAGGGCGGGCTTGTCCTGAAATCCGCGTACAAGTTCATGTACCTCGGGCTCGGCTCGAGCGTTTTGCTGCTCGCGCTTTCGCCGGTGGTCATGAAGTACATGGAAATCCCTTTCACATATATCCTCATAATCTCTGGCTGCATACTGGTCGGGACGGTAACAGCGATATTCCGGGGCATAATGCAGGGGACGCACCGGACTGACGAATTTGGGATTTCGCAGATAGTCACTGCTGCAGGGTTTTTCGGGTTCGTGCTCCTTTCATTGTACTTAGGGATTGGCGAGATTGGCGCTGTACTGGCGCTCTTCGCCGGCATGTCGCTTCCTGCGTTTTACTTGTACCCCAAGGTAAAGTTGGAGAAGAGCGACGGCGACCACTTTGGAAAGATGTGGAGGTACCTGGTCCCGATATCTGCGACAAGGATAATCGACGCGTTCGTCCTGAACATAGACCTGCTCATGCTGAAGATATGGTACCCAGCGACCGTGATAGGCATGTACTCGATTGCCGGGCCGATTGCCGGGCTCCCTATGGTCGCGTTCAGCAGCATTGCGACCGTCCTCCTCCCGAAGGTTTCCGCGAGCAAGAAGGACGGGAGGATGCTGACCAAGAAGGCGGCGCAGATATCTGTGGTGATAATACTTGGCGTGCTGGTACTCATCCTGCTGCCGAAGTTCTTCATTAAAATCCTGTTCAACCCGCAGCTGACCGAGCTTGAGTGGGCGCAGACGGTTGCGACGCTCAGGATAATGGCGTTTTCGACTGTCTTTATAGGGATATACAAGCTGGTAGCAGCATCACTCCAGGGGATGGGCATGGCAAAGGAGCTGTGCTATTTCACGGTCATGGTGCTTGCAGTGGAGATACTTATAGGGGCTGCGGTCATACCTGAGTATGGGATGCTCGGAGCAGCCGGCACGACGCTGGTTGCGTCGGGGGTTGCAGTCACTGGTGCGCTTGCTTTGCTCAGGCGTAGCGAAATACATAAAAGACATTAGCCATAGCTATTAAGTGATGAAAGGGCATGTTCTCGTTCTATTGGTTCTGCTCGCGGCAGGAGCCTTTGCTGAGAGTGATGTATACACCTTAGAGGTCGGGAAGACCGGGCTCCTGTTGGAGGGGCTGAGGATTACCCCTTACGAGATGACGTACAAGTCCCAGTTCGTGCCGGACACGGTCTACATGAACGTGTACGGGCGGGGCGTGTATGCCAACAGGGCTTTCGCTGCGAATGACTCGCTGGAGGTCGGGAGTATAGTAATCACGGCGATGAATGTGACCAGCGACCAGAACAGGGACAATGAGACCATTGTCTTCAAGGCAAGGTCACTCCGCTGCGTGAACTGCGGCGAGTATTTTGATTCGTATGGAATATGCGGCGACAGGTTATGCTCGCTTTATGAAAACCCGCGGATATGCAAGGCGGACTGCAACGCGACAATCAGCACCAGGAGCGACCTTGTGGGTATTGGGGAAAGTATCAGCTTCAATGGAGGTAGGATAAGGCACATTCAGATACTCGGCGACCTTCTGCAGGTAAATATAACAAGAAGGAATGGGGATATGAGCACGGACTTGCTAAGGTCTGGCCAGACCCTCGAGTTGGACATGGGGCGCATGACGCTCAACTCGGTGAGCAACGACGGGAAGGTTTCCATTAAGCTTGAGCCGCTTGTTGACTACTGCGGGAACATAGTCTGCGAAATTGGCGAGGACTTTGACACCTGCCCGCAGGACTGTGACTACATAGAGCGGGTGATGCGGGCAAACAACACGCTGGAGTTTTCAAGGTATATTGTAAAGTTCCTGAACGCCACGCAGGACGGGGCGGTGATTGAGGTCGAAGAAGGCACCCTTTCCATCAAGAAGCTGACGCTGAAGGGCGGCGATGAGCAGCTGCTCAAGGGCGCTGCCCTTAGGATGTCTGAGCTCAACACGTCGGCAGGAAACCAGAGCGCGCTTTTGGTGATAGGGGAGACGCCTGGTGCAACGGACAGCCCCTCTGCACCTAGCCCATCTGGCAAAAAGGACTTTACCGTGACGGTCTTTGCGAATTACATTGACTGGGATTTGGGAAACGCGCTGAGAGGTGGGTTGGACGACAAGAACATAGGGTACAACAGGGTCATCCCGGACGACGTCTCAGGGAAAAAGGAGGAGAAGTACATCGTGGTCCTTGGCGGGCCGGACGCGCCGGACAAGATTGGCACCCTGGTCAGGGAGATTCTGAATTACGAGGAGGAGGAACAGTGCAAGGCTGGGGTCTACATCCATTACAAGAGGGATATGTGGATAGCCCCGCAGAAGGTCGTCGTGCTGTGCGGGCCGGACAGGTACGGGACGATGAAGGCGGCAAGGGATTATATAGGGGGTCTGGTTCAATATCTCAAAGATGGCTGAAGAGAATATTTTCGTCAAGTCTGGGGATTATGTACTGCCGTTCTCACCCTGGCTTCTGACCCAGGAGATTATGCCCACGGGGATACACCCGGAGAAGGCGCACACAATTGCAAAGCAGGTCGGCGACCTCCTGAAGGCGGAGGGCAGGCGGTTCGTAAGCCCGCACGACATAACCGAGCTCATTGAGAAGAGCCTTGATGCGGTCGACCCCAAGCTCCCGGGCAGGTACAAGGTCTGGCACGAGTTCAGGACCAGGCGGGCTAATGGGGAGATAAAGACCCCGTTGATTATACTAATTGGCGGTGGGACTGGGACAGGGAAGTCGTCCGTCGCCCTTGAGGTCGCCCACAGGCTATGCATAAGAAACGTAATAGGCACAGACTACGTCAGGGAGGTTCTGAGGACGCTGTTCTCCGAGACAATCCTGCCGGACATTTACCTGAGCACCTATGACGCATGGGAGGCGGTCAAGATTCCGATAGCACCGGGCGAGGACAAGGTTGCAGTTGGGTATATAGAGCAAGTCAAGCATGTGAGCGTCGGGATAGATGCCATAATACAGCGGGCAAGAAAGGAGGGAAAGGACGTCGTAATTGAGGGCATACATATACTCCCTGGCATGTTCAAGTACGAGCGCGACGACCTGTCGATAAGCACGGTCGTCCTGACGGTAAACAACAAGGACGAGCACAGGCTCAGGATATCCCAAAGGGGGGTGTATTCGTCAAGGGAAAGCACGGAGTACCTGAAGCGGTTTGACAATATACGGAACATCCAGCATTTCATAAATGAGCAGGCGTCCAGCAGGGGCGTGCCGGTTATAGACAACGTCACTTTCGACAAGACGCTTGAGGCGATAATAGAAAAAACGACTTCAAACGTCACGAAGATACTTGGAAATTAGGCTTACTGTTCTTTTGGACGACTGCATAGACGCCGAGGAGTATAAAGAATGCCCCTCCAAGGGTCAGAGCAGTGGGGACCTCCTTAATGACAAAAAAGGCGAGAAACGTTGCGACTAAAGGCTCTAATGCGGTCACAATGAAAACTTTCTGTGCTTTTACCTTCCGGACTCCTTCCATGAACAAGATAAAGGCTATGCCGCATGTGAAGACTCCAAGGTACAGCAAGAACGGAAAATTCATGCTGACGACCTCAATTGACTGGTTAATGAGGGAGAATGAAAAGAGCGCAGATATTACAAGATACTGCCAAAATGCAAGATAGTATCCTGAGGCTTTCTTTGAGACCGTCTTGGCTGTGATTGCCATAGCGGAATAGAAGATGCCGCTCCCGATACCTGCGAGGACGCCAAGCGTATCTCTCGAGTTGATTGAAAAGTTCGTGGGGTCAAGGATGAGTACTATCCCAAAGAGCGTTAGAGTTAAGCCGACTAGCGTCTCCCTCCGTATTTCCTCTTTCAGGATGGAGTTTGCCAGTATTACTGAAAATACGGGAGCGGTGTAGAGCAGAAAAACTGAGTTTGCGATTGTCGTATTAAGAACTGCGTAGAAGTAGAGGAGTATTGAAAGACCCTGAAAAAGACCTACGAGGAATGTCTTTGCAGGATAAACGAGCTTTAGCTCCCCCGTTTTCTTCTTTAAGAGTATTATCATCAGAATGAAGAGGACGCCTATTGCTGCCCTAAAGAATAGTATCGAGTATGCAGTCATGGACTCTATCATCCTTACGAAGACTCCAACCGACCCTGCCAAGATGGAAAAAACTATGAGCTGGAGGTATCCACTTGGTTCATTGCGCTGCATAGGAATAGTAATTGGAAAACTTATATAAATGGGTTTGAATAAGGAGTAGTCACCCAGAGACTGCTTCGGCAGGAGGGAGAATTTTGGATCTGCAACCAGCGATTGAAAAAACGCTACAAGGCTCGAAGAAGCGGAAGTTTGTCCAGAGTGTGGATATTCTGATTAGCCTGAAGGATATCGACCTCAAGAAGACAGAATCAAAGTTTGTCGAGGAGGTTGTCCTCCCGAACGGGCGCGGCAAGGATCCGAAGATAGGCATATTCGCATCCGCAGAAATGGCGGAGAAGGCAAAGGGCCTGAATTTAACAATTATACCCGACAGGGACATCGAGAAGCTTGGGAAGGACAAACGACAGGTAAGGAAGATAGTGGGCGGCCACGACTTCTTCATTTCCGAGCCGGACTTCATGATAAGGATAGGTAAGGCATTCGGCATGGCGATGGGGCCGAAAGGCAAGATGCCGAAGCCGATACCGCCAGGCTCCGACCCGACGATTTTCTACGAGAGGTTCAGGAGGGCAATCAGGATAAAGCTCAGGGAGCAGCCCATGGTGCAGGCGACGATTGGCATGGAGAACATGGATCCGCAAAAGCTCGCCCAGAACGCGGACGCAGTACTCTCCGCCGTAAAGCGCAGGATGCCAAACGGCGATGACAACATCAGGGGGGTATTTTTCAAGACCACGATGGGCCAGCTCGTGAGGGTAGAATGACGCCACTGAAAGAGGCGACCATGAGGCGGCTGAAGAGGATTATGGCAGACTACAAGGTAGTCGGCATCCTCAACGTAAAAAACATGCCTTCGAGGCAGTTCCAGAAAATAAAGAACAGCATGGACGCCCAGGTCGTAATGAGCAAGAAGAGCCTCATCCAGAGGGCGCTCGAGGGAAGCGACAAGAAGGGGATAGCTGACCTCATAAAGAACATCGAGGGGCAGCCGGCATTAGTATTCACAAATGACAACCCGTTCAAGCTGTACGCCCAGATAATGAAGAGCAGGGCGCCGGCAGCCTGCAAGGGCGGCGAGATTGCGCCGAACGACATAACCATAGAGAAGGGCGACACCCCGTTCCTGCCAGGCCCGATGCTCGGGGAGCTCAAGTCAGCAGGGCTTAGTGTCGCAATAGAGAAGGGCAAGATAGTCGTAAGGGAGACAAAGACAATCGTAAGGACGGGCCAGGTAATAGAGCCGAAGGTAGCAGGCATACTCAACAAGCTCGGGATTGAGCCGCTCGAGATAGGGCTTGACCTCACCGCAGCATACGAAAACGGCTTCATATTCGGAAAGGGCGTGCTCGCGATAGACGAGGCTGAGTACTTCAACAACTTCGTCACTGCGCACAGGAACGCATTCGACCTGTCAGTCGGGGCGGGAATCCCGCTCAGGGACAACATTGAGGTGCTCCTCTCGAAGTGCTACTCAGAGAGCATGGCAGTCGCCAAAGAGGGCGGAGTGATAATCCCGGCAACGGTCGAAGGCATGCTGGGGGCGGCAAACGCAATTGCAAGCAGTCTTAATCAACAGTTAAACATTGTAAAGGAGGTACAAAATGGCTGAAGCAGGGAATAAGGGCGGATCTATGGAATACATCTACGCCGCGATGCTGCTTCACAGCGCCGGCAAGAAAGTTGCAGAAGCCGACGTTGGGAAGGTGCTCGACGCAGCAGGTGTAAAGAAGGACGACTCCATGGTAAAGGCTCTGGTAGCAGCCCTTGACGGCGTAAACATTGAAGACGCCATAAAGAAGGCCGCAACCGTCCAGGTTGCCGCAGCAGCGCCAGCCGCCGGTGGCGGAGCAGCTGCAGTGAAAGAAGCTGCCAAAGAGGATACCGCAAAGGAAGACGAGAAGAAAGCCGAAGAAGCAGCGGCAGGTCTTGGAAGTCTGTTTGGTTAGACCTGACTCATAAGGGATGACGGTCCCGAAGACTCCAGGAACGACAGTTCTAGCGGATAGTATTCTGGGAAAAGCTATAAATGAACAGCTTTTATTGACTGAGCAATGAAGCTTCCTAGTTACGAGGTTGAACTTTTCAGGCAGAAGGGCTTTGAGAGGAAGAAATGCCCGAAGTGCGAAGAGTATTTTTGGACGCTTGACCCGAAGAGGGAGACCTGCGGCGATTCGCCGTGCGACGAGTACTCATTCATAGGCAAAGCCCCTGTCTCCAAGAGGAGCCTTGACAAAGCCAGGGAGGAGTACATCTCATTCTTCGCCAAGGAGGGGCACACCCCGCTCAAGAGGTACCCGGTGGTGGCAAGGTGGCGGGACGACGTTTATTTCACAATCGCTTCAATCGCATGCTTCCAGCCGTGGGTCATTGAGGGCGTTACGGACCCCCCGGCAAACCCGCTTGTAATCAGCCAGCCGTGCATTAGGTTCAACGACATAGACAACGTCGGAAAGACAGGCAGGCACATGACGCTCTTTGAGATGATGGCGCACCACGCCTTCAACAAGAAGGGCAAGGAAGTGTACTTCAAGGACAGGACCGTGGAGCTCTGCTACGACTTCCTCTGTGATTTTGGCATAAAGCCGAAGGACATATCATTCAAGGAAGCCTGGTGGGAGGGCGGAGGGAATGCAGGCCCCTGCCTGGAGACGCTTACCCACGGGCTCGAGCTTGCGACTCTTGTTTTCATGCAGTTTGTCGGGCCTGTCGACGGAAAATACCAGAACATGGACATGACCGTCGTCGACACAGGCTACGGGCTGGAGAGGCTCACCTGGCTTTCGACCGGCGCCCCGACGGCGTATGACGCGGTTTTCGGGGACATAGTCGAAAAGATAAGGGCGCAGTCCGGAGTCCACAAGCTTGACAAGAAGATAATGTCGGAATATTCAAAGGTCGCAGGGATAATGAACGTCGAGACGTCAAAGGACCTCGAGTCCCTCCGCTCCCAGGCCGCAAAGAGGGTCGGGATGTCAAAGAAGGACCTCATAGATCACATAGTGCCGTGGGAGAACATCTACTCGATAGCTGACCACAGCAGGGCGGTCTCAATGATGATTGCGGACGGGGTTGTCCCGTCAAACGTCAGGGACGGGTATTTTGCAAGGCTCCTGATAAGGAGGGCGCTTAGGGCGATGAAGGACATAGGGCTTTCAATCCCGTTCACGAGCATCGTCACGGACATGGCAAAGAGCATGAAGCACTTCCCCGAGGTTGAGGAATCCCTCAGGACGATAAACAAGATACTTGAGGTCGAGGACAAGCGGTTCAGGGAGAGCGTGGAGCGCGGCAGAAAGCTTGTAGAGCGGAAAATGGAGGTCATAAAGAAAAGCGGAAAGAATGAGCTTCCGCTTTCAGACCTGATAGAGCTTTACGACTCGCACGGGCTTCCGCCCGCGGAGGTCAAGGAGTTCGCCAGGGAGGCGGGGCTGACAGAGTTCAAGGTACCAGATGATTTTTACATAAGGGTAAGCGAGAAGCACTCGAAGGAGCGCAAGGAAGTCGAGGAAAAGAGCACAATGCATAAGCTTGTGGAGAGCCTCAAGCCGACGGTACCGCTCTATTACGAGGACCAGTACCTCAAGAGCACCGAGGCGAACGTCCTGAAGATAATAGATGATAAGTTTGTGGTCCTAGACAAGACGATTTTCTACCCGGAGGGGGGAGGCCAGCCTTCCGACAAGGGGCACATAGGCGGCCAGGAAGTCTTAAGCGCCCAGAAGTATGGGGACGTCATAGTCCATGAGCTAAAGGAGAAAGCCCGCCTGCCTAAAAAGGTCAAATGTGAGATATTCTGGGACAGGCGCAAGCTGCTCATGCAGGCGCATGACGCGGCCCACATAATAAACGGCGTGTGCGTCAATGTCCTTGGCCCGCATGTGTGGCAGACAGGAGCCCAGAAGGGGATAGAAAGCTCGAGGCTTGACATAACGCATTATGACAAGATACCGCCGGAGATGCTAACGCGCATAGAGCGCGAGGCAAACAAGATTGTTACCGAGAACCGGCCGATAAAGATAACCTGGATGGGCAGGAACGACGCCGAAGAAAAGTACGGGTTCCGGCTTTACCAGGGCGGCGCAGTGCCTGGCAACAAGATAAGGGTTGTCGAAATAGATGATATTGAGGCATGCGGCGGGCTGCACGGCAAATACACCGGCGAGATAGGGCTGGTAAAGATTCTGAAAGCGGACAGGATACAGGACGGCGTAATACGGCTCGAGTTCACTGCCGGCGAATCCGCCCTGCGGTACATCCAGAAGAACGAGGAGATTATAGACGAGGTCGCAAATTCATTCTCGGTCCCGAGGGAGATGATAGGGGGCACCGCAAAGAGGTTCTTCAAGGAGTGGATGGAGCGGGGCAAGGAACTGGAAAGCCTTTACTCGGAGCTTGCGACTGCGCGGGCGCTCGACCTGCTTGCAAACGCAAAGAAGCTTGGCAAGTACCGGCTGGTGTCCGGAAGCTATAGGAATGCCGATGTAAAGGAGCTTTCGAAGATAGCAGACGAAATAATCCAAAAGCAGCCGGATTCGGCTGCGGTCCTCAGCGGCTTTGACGAGGATTCTGCAAAGTTCCTCATAGCATTCGGCCCGAGCGCAGTCAAGCTGGGCATGGACGCAAACGAGCTCATGAAGGACGTCTCAAAAGTCCTCGGGGGCGGAGGCGGCGGAAGCAAGGACAAAGCCACCGGCGGAGGCCCCGTAAACAATCTTGATGCCGCGATGAAAAAGGCGAGCGAGGAGCTTGTTTCCATGATGAAAGAAAAGAGCCCGACCCTCAAGCTCACGTCTGTTTTCTCAAAATAAGCAGCGGGCTATCCGCCAACCACAGGCACGACCTGGACTGGTGTTGTTGCCTCTTTTTCCTTTGACTCGTAGGTGAACTTTATCCTCGCCTGGCTGAGGTGCAGCTGGCCCTCGATTGGGATTATCATCACTTTGTACGCGAGCTGAAGCGTCTGCCCAGGCATGATGTTCTGCAGGCTCCACGCAAGGCGCGTCCCCTCCATTACCTTCTCCACCTGCGGCACAAGGCGCGGGTCTACGCCGGCAAACGAATCAGGAAGCAGTGTGAACCCGAGCGGCAGGGTGTCATGGACGATTACGCTGTTCATCGGGCTGTCGGACTCGTTCCGGATTGAAAGGTTGATTGCAATCTGGTTCTGGGCGTTTCTGACGAGCTGCTTCGGCCAGGTGTATTTCGCAAGGGTGACTTTCGCCTCCGTGCCAGCAACGCAGACTTTTTCCGGCGGGCGGAGCATCAGCTGGATGCTTGCAGGTATACGCCTGACAAGGCTTGGCGGGAGCCTTGCAAGGAGGTTTTTCTCCTGGACGGTTATTATTATCACTTCGCGCTTGTAGTAGCCAAACCCGGCAAGCAGGCAGAATGTGACAAGGGTCGCAATCAAGGTAAGGCTTACCCCAAATGGTGGGGCGGCTGCTCCTGCTTCAACCGGCTCTGGCGGAAGCGTTTCCGGGATTGGTATGTCCTTGATGAGCGCATACGCCTGATCTAGCAGGAGCTTCATTCCGGCGTAGTCCCCTTCCGCCTCTTTCACCTTTGCCTGCTGGAGGAGTTTCTTCGCCTCGTTGACAGCAGTCACGTCTTCGCCCTTTACATTCCCGAGAAGCGCGAAGACCTTGTTTTCCACGTCGTCCAACAGAGGGGATATTAGCTCATCGACCTGCGCTTCAGAGTCGCTTATCGCAGTATTGAATTTGGAGAATGCCAGATCCGCCTTGGATTTTGCGTTCGGGTAGTCGGACGCCCCGTATAGGTTGTTTGCCTGGGAAAGGAGAGCATCGCCCCCCTCGAGGGAGGCATTGGCTTCGGCAGTGGACAAATCTAAGGATTCAAGGCTGAATATCCATGACACTAAGCTGTCCCGCGCCTTGCTCGCGGCATTAAGGGCGGAAAGCGCTTCGGACGCGGAAGTCGTGAGCGGCGTTTCGCCGAGGTAGGGCAGAAGGTGGAATTTTATCCTGGCTGTTTTGCAGGTCCCTACTGAGAGGTAGGTCCCGTTCTCGGATTTGACTCCGCAAACATCCGCCTTTATCTGGGCGCTGTAGTAGAATGTCCCGTTTTCTGCTGTGGACGGGACTAATACCCGCACATAAACGTCCTTTTTCTCCTTTGCAGGCACCTCTACGGATTCTGACTCGTACCAGTCCGGGTCCATGCCTGACATTCGCATGTGAAGGTGCGCAAGCTCGTCTCCCTCGTTTTCTACGGTATAGATTAGCGTCTTCTCGACCCCAAGCGTCAGGTTGACCTCCCGCTCGAAGGAGTCAAAGGAGATTGGCTTTGCTGTAAGTGTGACTGAGGAGGATGACGAGCCGCCGCCTGTGTCGTCACCAGTGCCGCTTGTAGCATTTTCCACAAGGCTCACTATGACTGAAGAGGTGCCGTTGCCGTAATTGCCGTTTCTTGAGTAGCCGACTGTGACATTGTAGGTGCCGGGGTAGGTGATTGTCATCGTGCATAAGACAACCCGGGCGCCTGCACCGAGGCCTTTTTCGCTTGAGGTCATGTACTGGCTCGGGCTGCAGGACACAGCCCCGCTGGCAGACGTGTCAATATCCGCGCCGTGGATGTCGCTGACTATGTAGTAGAAGTAGCTTGCAGTGTCCTCGTTCACGAGGGAAGTAAGGCTCTGGGCTGTCAGGATAAGGCTTGAAGAGACGCTGAGCGTCGTGTTCGCATAGGCGCTCTCGTTTGACGTCTGGTTCTTCCAGTGGAATACTACTGACTTGACTCCAGTAGTGCCGGTGAGGGATGCCTGGCGGGTTGCGTTGTACAGCCCTGCTGTCGCGGTTTCCGTGACTGTGAAGGGCTCGCCTTCGCCCTCGACGGTGACATTCGCAGTCATATTTGCAGAGGTGTTCACTATCCCTGTAACCGGGCTCCCAGCTTTCGTGAGGTTCACCCATACACCATAATACTCATAGCGGTTAAGCACAAGGTCAGCCGGGTTTGAGGTCAGGTAAGAAACCCATATGTCTGCGAGAATCGTAGAGTTGACATAGACATTTATGAAATCGGTAACGGAGATGTTGCCTTTCGTTCCCGTAACATAAATGGTGTGGGGGCCGGATTCAGTGAAGTTGAAATGGCAGGTTGCGTTGCCTGCTGCATCGGTATTTGTCCGGTAGATTGCCATGCCTGCGCCGCCCCTCCAGGTGTCGTTGCAGGTTATGTTGGCGTCCGGCACGAAAGCGGTTGAGTTGAAGAGGCTGACGTTGACGTATCCGGCTGTGTTTTCAGGATAGGTGGATGCGTTGGCAGTTATGTTCATGTAGAGCCAGTCGATGTAGTAGAGGACGGATGTGTTGACCGAGTTATTGCACTGGTCGTAGGCGTAGACTGTGAAGTTTGCGGGCCCGTACTGCCCCAAAACGAAGCGGCAGGTGACGTCTGTCCCGTTGGCAGTTATGTTGATTGTCTCAAGAGTCTGGCTGTTGATGCAGCTGAGGTTCGCGACTGGGGCTCTCAAGCCGGACGCATCGAAGATGCCGACGGCCAATGAGAGGTTTGTGCCGTTGGAGTAATAGACAAAGGTAGGCGTGATGCTTGCCGACAGGAGGTCTGTTACATACAAAGTGATGTTGCCATATGCAATCTCGGCGCCCGCTGTTTGGTTGTAGATGACACTTAGGAGGGACTGGGTGGTGTCGTTGACTGTGTAGTTTCCGCGCAGGAGCTGGAATGAGCTGGAGTAGGTTTCGTTCCTAAGGGGGATTGTGGTGCTGAGGAGTGGGATTGAGAGGTTTGAGAAGCCTATGTCCGCCGGCTGGGTGGTGACGTTGAACTCAATGTTGTTGCCGAGGTTGTATATTGTCTTGTTTGGGTAGACGCCGATTGAGGCCTCGTAGTAGCTCTTGTTGAAGAAGAATGTTTCGGACGAGTTCGACTGCTCATAGCTGTCGTTTGCAACGACGCGCCAGTAGTATTTCGTTATCCCTGGGACTGAGCTGACTGCAAGAGTGGTCTGCTCGGTGGAGGAATGGTATGAGGGGCTTGTGCCGTTTTCATAGTAGACATAGTAGGTTATTGTGCCGTTGCGCAGGTTCACGAACTTGAAGTAGTCAAAGTATAGTGAAGTATTTTGAGCGACGGAAGTGTCGCCAGTCCCGAAGTGTATTTCCTCGACAAGGAGCTGGATGTAGGAGACATTTGTAAGGTTGAAAGAGCCCGCGCTGGAAGTTGGGTTTGTGAGGTTGACTGTCAGGAGGTATTCTGCCCCAGCCGCGAGCGAGTAATTCCACTGGCGCCAGTCGGACTCTTTGTCGTAGAGGACTATCTTGAAGCCGGAAACCGCCTTGTCGGTTGTCTGGACGTAGAAGCGGAGCGCGTCGTAGGCGCTGGCGTCAAATGGTGCGAGGAAGGTCCGGTTCAGGATGTTTGTCTCGGAAATGGTGTCGCCGTCGTTGCTTACGGTCCAGTTGAGCCCGAAGGAGCCGTCGCGGACGAATGCTGTCTGATTTGTAATGTTTACAGAGTTCCCGGAGATTCCCCAGTCTGTCTGGTTCGCCTCGCCTGGAACCATCAGGTGGATGTCTGAGTCAAAGACGTCAATCCACTTGAGGGTGTGGAGGGTGCCGCGCCCAAGGCTGGCGTTTGGTGGAGAGAGGAGCTGGGGGGTAGATGGACGGTTGTTTCTGGCAAAGGTGCGGAGTGAACTTGTGGAGCCGTTTTCGTAGGAGTCATTGGAGACGACATACCAATAATAGGTCTGCCCTGGGGAAGTTGTTATGTTCAGGCTGTAGCTAGATGCGATATTGTAGACTGGCGGGTCGGAGCTGGTTCCGAAGTGGACGATGTACGTCACTAGGTCTGACTCTGCGTCGTAGCTTGGCGCCCAGGTGAGTGTCACGTTTTCAGAATATACCCTCTGGCTGTTTGAAGGGTAGAGGAGTGTAGTTATGTTTGGAGGTGCATTTTTCCTGAAGGAGTCTGCGAGCCGGGTAAGGTAAATCCTGCCTTTGACCGTACGGGTGGACTCTGAGTCATTTAGATAAACTGTTACCCGTCCATCCTCGACGCTGAAGTTGAAGAAGTGGACGACTGACCAGCCGCTGGCTGAGGTGGCTTTCGCAACCCAGGTTGGGTACTCGTCGACCTTGGCGCCGAGGTACTCCCCAGGGCCGTAGAGCTCTATGTCGAGCTTGTAGTAGCCGTTCTGGACCTCGATGCTGGCATTGACCACCGGGCAGTTTTCGCCGAGCTCGCAGAGGGTATCGTAGGTTGAGTCCCTGCCTATAGGGGGGGCAGAAATCTTCTGCCACTTGCTGTCGAAAGAATTTTCAGAATCTGTGAAATAGTCGCCGACCGCCGGCTCTGAGAAATTTGCAGTGTAGAGTGTCTGGTTCCAGGAACTGAACTCGCTCATGTTGCCGAATTCGGACGCGTTGTAGGAGCGGACTTTCCAGTAATACGTCGTCCCGTTCAGGAGGCCTGTTGCGGTGTAATTAGTCTCGTTGACTACGTTGGTGCAGGAGGCATTGTTCAGTACTGTTGCTATAGTGGAGGAAAGGCATAGTGTGTAGTTCAGGCCGGTGTCTAGCTCATATGCCGGGTCTGAGGCGGACCAGTTGAGCATGACGGAAGTGCCGGTGATTCTAGTATAGTTCACTGGGTAGGTCGTGTTCGGCTGGACAGCAGTTGAGCTGTCGCCGGCGCCTGCAAGAACTAAGGCGAGCATTAGAGCTAATACTATACTCCCTACTAGGAGACCCTTCTTGCAATGCATAAACGTTATCAAGGCAACCAATCATTTAAACCTTTGTTTTTATCGGAGAATGAACAAAAAACAGCTTGAAATTGCACTCTCAAAGTTAGAGGGATTTGAAGAGCCGGTAGAGGGGCTTGAGCAGTACAGGACGCCTGGCTCTGTTGCCGCGGACATGCTCCATACTGCGTATATGCAGGGTGACATAGCCGGCAAGACCGTCGCTGACCTTGGCTGCGGCACTGGGGTGCTTGCAATAGGTGCAGTCCTGCTTGAGGCAAAGAAAGTTTACGGAGTAGACATTGAGCCTGACGCCATTGAGCTTGCTGTTTCGAATGAGAAGAGGGCTCTTGGAGAGCGGAGGATAGAGTGGATGCTCGCGCCAGTCGATGAGTTTGAAACGAAAGTCGACACTGTCGTCCAGAACCCTCCATTTGGGATTAAGGAGCGGCACGCAGACACTGTTTTCCTGGAAGCGGCGCTGAAGACGGCGAAAGTCATCTACACCATCCACGACGGGAACGAGGATACCCGAAAGTTTATAAACAATCATGTCAAATCATTAGGAGGCGCCGTATCCTGGGTCAAGAGGCTTGATTTTGAGCTTCCCAGGACATTGGAGCACCACAGGCTGGAGCTTACGCGCATTCCTGTTGACCTTTATAGGGTGGTATCTCATGAAACTGAAAAAAATCGATGATTCGGATGGAATTTTGAAGGTGGAGATGGAGGGCGAGGACCACACGCTTGCAAACCTGCTCAGGGATGAGTGCAAGGGGTCCGTAGTCTCTTACAGGGTGGCGCACCCGCTGACCAGCAGCCCGGAGATAACTGTCAAGGACAAGAACGCCAAGAAGGTCCTGGCTGAGGCGGCTAAGAGCATCCAGTCGCTCTGCAAGGAATTCAGCTCAAAGTTCAAATAATGAGGGTTGTCGTCGACAAGGCAACTACGCGGGTTTTTGGAGAGGTTTGGGAGATTGTTGTTGGCTTAGGCCTTGCTTTCGTGCTTTATGCGGGCATGTCGTTCGCGTTCCACACCCCGGTCCCCCTGACTGCGGTCGTATCGGACAGCATGGAACCAAATTATTATAAAGGGGATATGTTAGTAGTATATGGCAGTAGCTACGGCGTCGGGGATGTCGTAGTTTACGAAAATCCGAGGACAAGCCTTCCCATCGTCCACCGGGTGGTAAACGTGACTGACGATGGCAGGTTCATCACAAAGGGGGACAACAACCCCCAGGATGATGTTTCCTCAGGGATAACCCCTGCGCCCGTCGGCGAGGAGAGCGTCCTTGGGAAGTCCGTCCTCCGGGTGCCGTACCTCGGCTGGATAAAAATCCTGTTCATGCGGTACGTGCTGGGATTCAAGGTCTAAAATGGGAGTGGTCTTTTGCGACAAGTGCGGAAGCGTGATGTACCTGGAAGGCAAGCGCCTCAGGTGCAGGAAGTGCAAGAGCTTTAAGATTGTCAGCAGGCAGGGCAAGGAAAAGGACTTCGTGATAAAGCAGGAAGTAGTCCACAACCCGAACGAGGATGTTTATACCGTCAAGGAGGAGGGGGCTCTCCCGACAACGAAAGCCGAATGCCCGGAGTGCAGCCACGAGACGGCATACTACTGGTTCGAGCAGACGAGAAGCCTTGATGAGCCGAGCACCAGGTTCTTCAGGTGCCTGCAGTGCAAGAACACGTGGAGAGAGTATTCTTAGAATAGCGACGGTAGACCAAGATAGATTTATAAGCTATAGATTCTTTAGGTGATAATAGGTGATAAAATGGTAAGGCGAATCGAACACAAGAGTGTCTGGGTCGGACTTTCAGTGGGAGGCGCCCTCTCGATTGTGATAGGCGTGCTTTGGTTCATATTCACGATTGCGGGCAAACTGCTCGAGACAATGAGGCAGGATTGGATAGCTGCGCTCGTCATAATCGTGCTCGGCATGCTTGCAGTTGTGATAGGCGACACCGTCCTGATGAAGAAAGAAGCAGAAGGAGCATGAAGCCATTTTTGGAAGCTTATTCAAAGACAGACGCACGGGACGGCAAAAAGGTCCAGATTATCGGGAGGATTGAGAAAGCCAATGGAGGATTCTCCCTGAAGGCTGAAAAGTCCAGTAAGCCCCTTATTTTTGCCCAAAAGCCGCAAAAGCTAGAAAACATGGAGCTGGTGCGGGTTTTTGGCACAGCCGCCGCAGGCGGGATAAAGGTTGATTTTGTCCAGGATATGGCTGGCCTTGACCTAGATAAATACTTAAAGGTAAAAGCCCTTGAGGAGTTGAGCAAAAATGAGATCTAAAGCGGTTTTGGTTGGAACTGCTCTGCTTTCTGCAACTGCTTTTGCACAGGAGGAGGGTTCGGCCGCGCCGGACGCCAATCTCCCGGCACTGGTAGGCAGCGGATTTGGGCAGATAGTTACTGGAAGCGTTGGTCTCAAGCTGAGCGTGGTGTTCCTCGTGCTGATTGGATTCGCAGTGGGGTACTACCTCGCGACAAGCGGGAAGATATAATCATAAGATGTTTGAAGCGAAATTAAAAGAGGCAAAGCTGATGAAGCAGAGCATAGATGCTGCTTCCCAGCTGATAAGCGAGACGTCACTTAGCATCAGGAAGGACGGTATCGAGATGACCGCCATGGACCCGGCTAACGTCTCCATGGTAAGCTTTTTCATAGATGCGAAGGCTTTTGAGAAATACAATCTGGACAAAGACCTGAGCATTGGCGTCAGCATGGAAGACCTGACGAAAATCCTCAAAAGGGTGAAGGCTGACGAAGCCCTTGAACTGACATTAGCAAGCGAAAACAGGCTTGAGATAGGCATGGGCAAGAGAAAGTTCAACATACCCCTCCTGGACCTCGGGGACAAGCAGACGAAGAAGCCAGACCTGGCATTCCCGGCTGCGGCTGAGATTAAGACCGGCGCTTTCGCAGATGCAATCTCAGATGCGGAGATTGTCTCCGACGCAGTCACGTTCGAAGCCTCCAAGACGGAGCTGAAGCTGACGGCGGAAGGGGACGGGCGGAAGGTCGAGATACTGCTCGATGGCAAGTCGGACGACGTTATCAAAATCGTGGCAGATTCTGAGGCGAGGTCCATTTTCCCGCTTGACTACCTCAAGAAGATGCTGAAGGGGGTTTCGATTGCGGAAACCGTGAACATCCAGCTGGGGAAGGACTACCCGCTGAAGCTCTCGGTCCGCGACGAGAACTTCCAGATGAGTTATATTCTCGCACCCAGGATAGAGAACGAATAGGGGGGACAGATGAACAGGACAAAAGAGGATTACCTTGTGGAAGAAGTGAAGCACATTGACATCAAGAAGCACAATGTCATAAAGCTCCTCGACGAGATGGGGGACACCGCGTTCCAGGCGAGGAACATGTCACGGGCGGCGAAGATATACGACCGGATGCTTGCTGACAAGGACTGCTCTGTAATACTCTGCCTTGCCGGCTCGATTTTCAGCGCAGGGCTGAAGAAGGTAGTCTATGACCTGATTGACAGCAACATGGTGGATGCCATAGTCTCCACCGGGGCGATAATAGTCGATCAGGACTTCTTTGAGGGGCTCGGGTTCAAGCACTACAAGGGCACGCCCATGAGCGACGACAACGAGCTCAGGGAGCTTCACATTGACAGGATTTATGACACTTACATAGACGAGGACGACCTCAGGGTCTGCGACATGACCGTCGCTGAGATTGCAAACTCGCTCCAGAAGAAGCCATACTCCTCAAGGGAGTTCATCCGCGAGATGGGAAGGTACCTCGTCGAGAACAAGAAGGGCAAGGGCTCGGTCGTCAGGATAGCGTACGAGAAAAAGGTCCCGATTTTTGTCCCGGCGTTCTCTGACTGCTCGGCAGGGTTTGGCCTGGTCCACCACCAATGGAACAACCCGGGAAGCCACATGACAATAGACTCTGCAAAGGACTTCCTCGAGCTCACGAAGATAAAGATTGAGAGCAAGGAAACCGGCATATTCATGATAGGCGGGGGCGTCCCGAAGAACTTCACCCAGGACACCCCGGTCGCGGCGGACATCCTAGGAAAGGAGGTCCCGATGCACAAGTACGCCATCCAGATTACTGTCGCCGACGAGAGGGACGGCGCGCTCTCCGGCTCGACTCTCAAGGAGGCAAACTCCTGGGGCAAGGTCGACCTGGCGTTTGAGCAGATGGTCTATTCGGAGGCAACGATTGCGATGCCGCTGATAGCGGCTTACGCCTACCACAAGAAGAGCTGGAAGAAGAGGCCTCAGAGAAAATACGGCGAGATGCTAGACTCAGCCAAGTAGCGCTGCTGCGACGAACGGGAACGTCAGCGTCGCGTCGGCTTCGACGAGGACGCTGTTCTTTTTGTTTTTGAGCTTGTTCCAGCTGACCGCCTCCTTTGGATGGGCGCCGGACAGCGAACCGTCATACTGCGTCCCTGTCGAGAGGTAAATTGCATAGTCGAGCCCGTCGCGCAGGATGGCTGCGCCGATTAGGTGGTGCTTTGAAATGCCGCCGCCGAGGACTACGCCTGCGATTTTGTCAGGGCCCAGCACGAGCTGGTAGAACCGGTTCAGGTCGGTGGTGGTGTCGACAATCAGCGGCTCCTTCTTGTTCTGGTTGAAGAAGAACAGGTGGTCGCCCATCGCGCCGTCGACAAAGCCCGGGCAGAAGATTGGTATGCCGTTCTTTGATGCCTGGCAAAGGACAGAATGCTTATCAGTGAGCTTTTTGCCCATCCTAAAGATGTATTCGCTCGCAGGAATCAGCTTTTTTTCGGAGTATATTTCTTTTATGAAGGCATTATGCCAGTCCTCAAAGTCGCAGTAGTGCTTGTCCGGGACATAGATGTTTCCAAGGCGGTTCATGGAGTTTGCCTTGACTTCCGCGTCGTCAGCCTCAAAGTCCCCGAGAAGGAATGGGCTCATGGTCTTGATGACGTCCTCCTCGATTGCGCCGGTTGTGGTAACGATTGCCGTAATGAGCTTTTTTTCGCAGAGCTGGGCGATAATCTCCCTAAGCCCGCTCGAGACCATGTTTGAGGTGCAGGTCAGGAAAATCGCGCATTTTTCCTTCTTTATTTCATCGACAAGCTCGCAGGCGCGCCCGAGCTCGGACGCCTGGAAGCCGAGGCGCTTGAACCTGCTGGCGTAGCCGCCAAGGAGGGTCGGGTCAAATCCTTTTATCTTGTCCAGGCTGGCAATGTCTATGCTCCCGCTTGATTTTTTC
>JBDRCC010000002.1:0-49383 GCA_043822065.1 archaeon
AGATTGGTTAGTAATTTCTAAGTTAAAATTTGATAGAAATATTGGTGGACATTCTGGAGATACCAAATCTAAAAGAGAGGCAGAAATAGAATCCGAAGCTACAATTAAACTAGCTTTGGAGCTATTTAATAAGTTTGATAAAATCTGCACCTAACCTCCTTATGCGCCAAAATAGTCTGTTTCGATTACTCTAGATACAATCGCCCCCATCAGTCGCATGCGACACCGTATTTCCCTATCCTGCCGTCAGCCGCATACGCGACAGAACCCTGTATGCGTATTTTCGTGGTTGTTTCCAGGATAATCCTGCCCCGGATATTTATTTATACTTGGGAGGAATACGGTTTGCGGGGTTCAAATTGCACAGGATAGAGGTTACTATAAAGGGCGGCCTGCCCGACCCGATGGGCGACAAAATCCGCAGGGACCTCGCTGAAGACCTCGGCATAAAACTTGATTCTGTAAGGACGATAGATGTATACTCGACTGACATAGAGCTTTCTTCAGAGGAGCTGGGAGAGGCTGTGCGGACATTTTCTGACCCGGTTGTCCATGAGTGCGCAGTGGACGCCCACCTGGCGAAGGACTTCGATTTCCTCCTTGAAGTAGGGTTCAAGCCAGGGGTGACCGACAACGTCGGCAGGACTGCGCGGGAGGCCGTCGCAGACATAGTCAAGCGGGAATTTGAGGGCTCGGTCTACACGTCGCGCCAGTACCTTTTCAGGGGGAGCCTCACAAAGCAAATTGTCGAGAGGATAGCGCGGGACCTCGTCGCAAACAGCCTCATAGAGCGGTGGGGCGTCTGGCATAAGGGTGAATGGTTGCCGGAGTCCGGGCTGGACCTGCCTGTTGTGAAAATGGCGCACCTGCCGGAGATTAGGGAAATTGACCTTGACGTTTCTGACGAAGAGCTTATTGAAATCAGCAGGAAGAGCGTGCTTGCGATGGGCATTGAGGAGATGAAAATCTTCAGGGAGTACTTCAAGCGGAAGGAGGTCATTGCGCGGAGGAAAAAAGCAGGGCTTTCGGACAAGCCGACGGACGGGGAGCTGGAATGCTTCGCCCAGACCCACTCCGAGCACTGCAAGCACAAGATATTCAACGCCAATATTAATTATACGGAAGGCAGGAAAAAGGAGCGCATCCAGAGCCTCCTCAAGACCTGCATCCGCGGCTCGACTGAGAGCATAAGGACGCGGCTCGGCAAAAAGGACTTCTGCAAATCAGTCTTCAAGGACAACGCAGGCATTATCAGGTTCGACGACGGCTGGAACCTCGCCTTCAAGGTAGAAACGCACAACGCGCCTTCTGCGCTGGACCCCTACGGCGGGGCGCTGACAGGGATTGTCGGGGTAAACCGCGACGCGATTGGGACCGGGATGGGAAGCAGGCTGATATTCAACACGGACGTCTTCTGCTTCGGCTCGCCCTTCGCAGATGGAACCGATGTCCCTGAGGGCGTGCTCCACCCAAAGAGGGTATTCAAGGGAGTCCGGCGGGGCGTCGAAGACGGCGGGAACCAGATTGGGATACCAACAGTCAACGGGACTGTTTATTTTGACGACTGTTTCACTGCAAGGCCGCTTGTCTACTGCGGGACCGGCGGGATTATGCCTGCCAAGGTTCGCGGGAAGCCAAGCCAGGATAAGAAGGCCAAACCAGGCGACAAAATAGTGATGGTCGGTGGAAGGATAGGAAAGGACGGAATCCACGGGGCGACTTTCTCCTCAGTAGAGCTTGATGAAGCCTCCCCTGCGACAGCGGTGCAGATAGGGGCGCCGATTGTCCAGAAGCGGTTCCAGGACATGATTATAGAAGCTAGGGACATGGGGCTTTACAGCTCAATAACTGACAACGGCGCAGGCGGGCTTAACTCGTCTGTTGGCGAAATGTCAGAGCAGTCCGGCGGCTGCACCTTCGATGTCAGCCTTGCGCCCCTCAAGTACCAGGGGCTCCAGCCCTGGGAGATACTTGTCAGCGAGGCGCAGGAGAGGATGACGCTCGCAGTCCCACAGGAGAAGGTTGGCGAATTCCTTGAGCTCTGCAGGAAGCGCGAGGTTGAGGCGGCAGTCCTTGGCGAGTTTAATGATTCCGGGGTGTACCATGTCAAGTACGGCGAAAAGACGCTCGTGTATCTTGATATGGAGTTCCTCCACGGCGGGCTCGCAAAAATGGAGCTTGAGGCAGAGTGGAAGGCGCCGAAGTTCAAGGAGCCGAAGCTTCAGGAGAAAAAGGATTACACCCGCGACCTCAAGGAACTGCTTGCAGACCTGAACATCTGTTCCAAGGAGTGGATAGTGCGCCAGTACGACCACGAGGTCCAGGGCATGTCAGTCATCAAGCCGCTGATGGGGAAGGACAACGACGGGCCAAGCGACTCGGCTGTGCTTAAGCCGGTCCCTGGCTCGTTCCGCGGGATTGCCGTCTCGAACGGGATAAACCCGCAGTACGGCATGATTGACACCTACCATATGGCGGCCTGCTGCCTTGACGAGGCGATACGGAACATAATAGCAAGCGGGGGCACGCTCGAGAAGATTGCAGTCCTGGACAACTTCTGCTGGCCAAACCCCATATACGACAAGAAGGGAAACCCTGACGGAAAATACAAAACTGCCCAGCTTGTGCGGGCGAACAGGGCGCTGTATGATTATACTATAGAGTACGGGACGCCGCTGATTTCCGGCAAGGACAGCATGTCAAGCGACAAGACTATTGCCGGGAAGAAATACTCGATAAAGCCGACCCTCCTTGTCTCCGGGCTCGGGATTGTGAAGGACGTGAGGAAGGCAGTCTCGATTGACGCGAAGGATGAAGGGGACATCGTGTATGTCCTCGGCGAAACGAAGCCGGAGCTTGGCGGCTCGGCGTATTACAGAAAGAAAGGCTTTGTAGGCAACAAAGTCCCGCGGGTTGACGCTAAAAAGGCAAAGCGGCTGTACTTCGCACTTGAAAAGGCGATGGAGAGGGGGCTTGTTGAGTCGTGCCACGACATAAGCGACGGCGGGCTGGCGGTTGCCCTTGCGGAAAGCGCATTTGCAGGCGGCTTGGGCATGGAAGTTGATATTGGCAATGTTAAGAATGCTGGAACGATGGCGGCATTTGAAGCCCTGTTCTCGGAGTCACAGTCGCGGTTTGTTGCAACCGTGAAGCCGGAGAACAAAAAGGAGTTTGAATCGGTTCTCAAGGGAAATGTGTTTGCGGAGATAGGGCTGGTTAAGGGCATGGACTTTGTCGTGAGGTCGAAAGGAAAAGCCATAGTAAAAGCGCCTATTGGCGGATTAAAGGAATCCTGGAAGGGGACCTTGAAATGGTAGGGAAAATCCGCGTGATGGTGTTGACGGGAGAAGGCATAAACTGCGACTACGAGACGGCAGACGCCTTTATCAGGGCAGGCGGCACGGCAGACCGCGTACACGTGAACGACCTGATAGCGGGGGCGAAAAAGCTTGAGGACTACCACATACTTGCAGTGCCTGGCGGTTTCTCCTACGGCGACGACCTTGGCGCAGGCAAGGCTTTCGCAAGCAAGATTCTCCATGCGGCGTCAGGCGGCACGAGTCTCTTTGACGAACTCACTGGATTCATCTCTGACGGAAAGCTTGTCATCGGAATATGCAATGGCTTCCAGATACTCGTGAAGATGGGGCTCCTGCCGGCGATAAAGGGATACGGCGAACAGGAAGTTTCAGTATTCAAAAACGACTCAGGCAAGTTTGAGGACAGGTGGGTCAGGCTCACGACAAACAGGAAATCAAACTGCGTTTTCACGCGCGGGATTGACAGGGCAGAGTATGTCTGCAGGCACGGGGAGGGCAAGTTCATCCCAAGGGACGAAACAGTAGCCAGGGAGCTCTGGAAGAGCAACCAGGCGGTCTTCCAGTATGCGGATGCCGGGTTCAAGCCGACGATGGACTACCCGTCAAACCCAAACGGCTCGGTTGGCTCTATTGCCGGAATCTGCGACAGGACAGGCAGGGTATTCGGGCTGATGCCCCACCCTGAGGCGTATTTGGACTTCACAAACCACCCGCATTGGACCAGAAGGAAAAAGGAAATGCCTGCGGACTGCAGGGGCGACGGGCTGAAGATATTCGAGAATGCCGTAAATTACGTGCAGGAAAAGCTATAGCTGCCCGAGAACGTAGTGGTTGAAAAGAATCCTTGCGTTTATCCCCATGCCCATCGGAGTTATCGCAGAGTCGTCTTCCTTCGGCTTCTTCCATTTTTCAGGCAGGTATTTCCGCATCCCGCGGTTGCGCTCCTTTTCCCTCGTGTGCGCGGCCTTCCTGTCGTGCACCTTGACCAATGCAGGGATTCCTTTGAGGGATTCGGGCGTGTTGCCTACGCCGATTGTGTTGCCGACACCGATTAGCAGGACGTTTTTGCCTTTTGGAACCCGCTCGACCGATTCGCCGATGAGCTCAAGCGCCTTGTTCTGCCCCTCAAGTATTTTGCCCCTGAGAGGCATTATCGCCTCGTCGATTGACATTTTGATTGCTATTGCGTCGATTGGCACGCCCTGCTTCAGCGCTATTTCCTCTATCTTTGCGCGCTCCGGATTTACTCCGCCGCCCATTGCAACGCCCACGCCCTCCGCAACCGAGCCAGTGAGCTCTCCCTCGAGCTTCGCTGCAGCGTCGACGGTTACTATTCGGCTTATCTTGTACTTGGTAAGGACCTTCAGGACTGCGTCTCCCGGCTTGCCAACCCTTCCGCCGGGCCCCTTGGACTTTAGGACGTAGACTTTTCTCTTGTTGAGGGAAGTCTCTGAAAGCATCATGTCTTCTGCGATTTCGACCGGCTTCTTTTTTGACAGGGATGCTGCGACATATGGCCCGATTCCGTCGCCTATTGGGAACCGCTTGAGGAACGACTTCGTGCCCTCTAGCTGCCCCTTCGCCATCCTCTCAAGAAGCGGGAGCTGCATCTGTATTATTAGGGCTATCTGGAAATTCTTCATTTTTTTGGCGGTCTCGACAGCGTGCCTGACTATCTTTGCGAGCTGGTTGAGCCCGACAACGCCCTTCAGCGCCATTGAGATGTCCGCCTGCCCCTCTGTGTCAGAGCCGGGCAACATGAACCGTGTAGTCTCCTTGAACCTGTCTTCAGATGAGTTGAGCAAGTGCTCGACCTTCTGGAGAATGCCGTACGGGTCTGCGTCCAGCGGCGGAACAACGAAGAATTCTGAGAGGGAGTCAACATACCTCTTTATGTTCTTTTTCTTTCCGCCGCGCTTGACGCAGTCGGCGACGACGCGCGACTTCGCCTCGGTGACCATGTTCTCGAACTTGACTGCGGCAGTCTCCATCCGCGCGACAAGCTGGTACATCTGGAGGCGGAAAAGGAAATAGAACAGAATAAACATTACTACGAGGTTCATGAGGTTCGCAACCCACCCACCCTGCTGAGTGTTGCCGAACAGTGACAGTGGCATTTCGAATTAGGATACGCAGGATTACTTTTATAGTTTTGGAGAAATTATTTTTTTTCTCGCCTCTTTGAAAAAACCGATAAGCGTATTAACTTCCCTGCCGGTGAGGACTGCCCTTCCGAAAATCCGCCCGAACATCATTTTCACGGTCGGCTTGTTGCGGATTCCTATCTCTTTGAGGAGCAAATCGATTTCTGAGGACAGGACTTCCTGCTCGCGAACGGATGCAAGCCTGAACTTTGGGGTCGGCATGTCTGAGAGCTCGTATAATAGGACTGCAGCAGAGTGCGAGATGTTCATCACGCTGTACTCCTTTGCAGTAGGTATGTGGACCAGCAGGTCGCACTTGCGCACCTGGGGGTTTGTCAAGCCGATGTCCTCAGGGCCGAATACAATTGCCACTTTCCCGTTCAGCCTGCTGGCTTTTTTGCGGAGCTGTTCTGGAGTGAGGCTTATGCGGTGGAAGTGCTCGTCGCTGGCGGTTGGGATGCCTGTCGTGCCGATAAGGAAGTCATAGTTCCGCCTGAGCTCGTCGAAAGAGCCGTAGCGCTTTGCGCCCTTCAGGACGTCCTGCGCGTGGACGGCGTATTTCCTTGCTTCGCTGTCGATTTTGATGCCCTTCCCAACAAGGATTAAGCCTGAAAACCCGAAATTCTTCATTGCCCTGGCTGTGGCGCCAATATTGCCAGAGTACTTTGGGGTGATGAGTGCTACTGAAATCATAATATCCAGAACGTCAATGGAGTATAAATTCTTCTTGCTTCCGGATAGAGCGCACCATCTTCATGAAAGGCTCAGTATCTAGGAGGTTCTCAAGCCCTGAGCCGAGAACGGCTATGTGCGAGACTATGCTCAAAAGGTCGCGCGCCCGTATTTTGCCTTCGACCCATTCTCCGCCAGTGAGCGGAATCACATATAGGTCGCAGTATTCGACATACGACTCCGGATCGGACGTAAGCTGGACATAGTCGAAGCCCTTGATTAGCCTATAGCCCCTATGCCTCCAAAAGCTTATCCTTTCGTGAGCATCCATGGTGTCGCATTTTAATTCCTCGTGGGTCATCTTTTCCGGGTTGTTTATCTCCCCTATGAGCCCGTCAAAGTTTTCGTAGCCAAGCGTCTTCGCATCCTTCTTGAGCACCTTTATCGCATTCTCAGTTAGCTTTGTGCCTATCCCATGGCATCGGTATTCCGGCCTGACAACAGTCCACCAGACAGTGCCGAAGCATATGTCCTCGTCACACCCCATAAAGTCGAAGACTACACCGCCAACGACGCGCTTCTGGTGCATGGCTACAAGCACGTGAAACCGCTTTTTTGCAGGGGCTTCCTCCTCAAGCGGGTGAAAAACGTTCTTTATTACCTTGATTTTCTTTTCTGGCTCAGACCGCATCTTGAGGTTCTCTATAAAAAACTCGAGGCTCTCCCGCTCATTTTCGTCCGGGAAGGCCGCCACATACACGCTGTTGAAGAACTCCGTAAGCAAGTCACTGTCCTCATAAATCTCTTTGTAGGATACGCCTATCATAATATCAATATTTGACTAAGGGAGTATTTAATGCTTTGTCTGGAAAATCTTATAACTTAGGGCGCAGTGGATAGTATGGTGCAGTCCAAGAGGGAATCGATGAAAAGGCTTGAGAATGCAGTCAGCGACGGGAAGGTCGACAGGCAGATGATGCCGGTTATCGGACGGCTGAACGAGCTTGCCGACTACCACACGACATCCTCCTGCGCAGGAAGGATAAACCTGTTCGAGATAAAGTCATTCGGGGAAAAGGGCACGCTCAACATCCTCGGCAAGTGGCACGAACCTGTCGGCCCGAAGGCTTTCCTTGCGGCCGCGCGCGCACACAAGGCAAATGAGCTCTGGCTGAAGGCCGAGCCGCCGATACTCCATGTAGTATGCTCAAACTTCGATTCGGCAAGGCGCCTCCTGACTGCGGCATACTCGGCAGGCTTCAAGAGCTCCTCGATAAAAAGCGGGGGCAAATCATTCATGGTCGAGATAACAAGCACAGAGCACCTGGAGCTGCCCCTTGGGAAGGGCGGCAGGCTGATGGTTGACCGGAAGTACCTTGATTTCCTGCTCAGGACTGCAAACAGCAAGCTCAGACGCTCCCAGGAGAAGCTTGAGCGGCTGAAGAAGGAGCTCGCAGGCTTCACGCAAAAGAGGCAGGCGCCGACCGAGGAGCAGATAAGCAAGGCGCTTGAGAAGATAAGGAAGCACATGGTCATCGTTCCGTGCGAGCCAGGACAGAAAAAGAAAGAATGCCGCCAATTGACGAAAAAATTGCAGAAGTCGAAGAAGAAATAAAGAGCACGCCTTACAACAAGGCATCCCAGCACCACATCGGGAAGCTCAAGGCGAAGCTATCCACGCTCAGGGACCAGCAGCTCTCCATAGGCAAGGGCAGGGGCGCTGGCAAGGGATATGCGGTAAAGAAGACCGGCGACGCAACCGTTGTTTTAGTAGGGTTCCCCTCTGTCGGCAAGTCAAGCATACTGAACGCACTCACAAATGCGGAGTCCAAAGTTGCGGCTTATGAGTTTACAACGATAGACACTGTGCCTGGGGTTATGAAGTACCGCGGCGCGACCATCCAGCTCCTAGACGTCCCCGGGCTGGTGGAGGGCGCCAGCAGGGGCAAGGGCCGCGGGAAGGAAGTGCTTTCGGTTATCCGGGGCGCGGATGTCGTCCTTATGGTAACGGAGGCGGCAAAGCCAGAGCAGATTGAGAAAATAAAGACTGAAGTCTACGACGGCGGAATACGCCTCAACAAGAAGCCGCCGGACGTCCAGATTACCCGGAAGGCGTTCGGGGGGATAAGCCTGAGCACTGTCCGAAAGCTCCCGTTTGACCTCGAAGATGTCAGGAACGTCATGAACGAATATGGCTACCACAACGCGCATGTGCTCATCAGAGGGAGCCTCACATTCGACGAGCTGATAGACGCCGCAGCAGGCAACCGGTCGTACGTCCCCGGCATATTCGTGATAAACAAGACAGACCTGGCTGGGCACGTCAAAAGGATTCCAGATAGCGTCCTTGTTTCTGCGACGAAGAAGTCTGGCCTCGACGAGCTCAGGGCAGAGATATTCCGGAAGCTCAACTTCATGCGCGTATACCTGAAGCCGCAGGGCGGCAAGGCGGACTACGACGAGCCGCTGATAGTAAAGAGGAACGCGGCGGTCGAGGACGTCTGCAGGCTGCTTCACAAGGAATTTGTCAAGAGGTTCAGGTACGCAACCGTAAACGGAAAGTCTGCGAAGTTCGAGAACCAGAAGGTCGGGATAAGGCACAGGCTCGAGGACGGCGACGTGATTACAGTAATAACCAAAGACTAGCTCACAATTGCATCTTTTTTATTTTTTTAACGAGCGCCGGGTGCTTCATCTCACCCTTCGAGACAATGACCTGGTGGGGATAGGCGATTTCGATGCCGTGCGCGTCAAACTTCTCCTTGATTAGAGTAGTAATCTCTGTGATTAGCTTCCTGCGCTCAACCGCGCTCTTTGACTCGACCCACGCCTTCATCTCGAGGTCAACGGAGGACGTGCCAAACGCCCGGACAAGCACCTCCGGCTCAGGCTCGGCAATTATTGCCGGGTTTTCTTCAGCAATCTCCTCAAGGAGTTTCACTGCCTTCCTTAAGTCAGAGTCGTAAGATATCCCGACCGGGATGTCCAGCCTCCTGCGCTTCAGGCGGGAGTAGTTGATGACCATGTCCTGGGTAAGAATCTGGTTCGGGATGGTTATGACCTTCCCGTCAGGAGTTGAGATTGTCGTGACCCGGAAGCTGATGTCTGTCACGGTCCCCTCGAGCCCGCGGACGGATATCCAGTCGCCTATCTTGAATGGCTTGTCCACAGTGACGAAAATACCTGAAATTGCGTTCGCGACAACGTCCTTGGCAGCGAAACCCAGGGCGAGACCGATGACCCCAGCGCCAGCGAGAGTTGTGACAAGGAGGGACTTCAGGTCGAGTACCGACAAGGCAACCAGGAAAACCACAAAGTAGACTGCGTAGGTTATGGCCCGCTGTATGACGTGGGCTGTGTGGTCAGGGAAGTCGTATATCTTCTTGTCGAAGTAAACAAAGGATTTCCGCTCAATGCGGAGGAAAATCTTCATTCCGATTATGAGGACGATGAGCTGAAATGTCTTGTACGCCCAGTAAGTGAGCCAGCCGAAGGGTATTTCGAACGGAATTAGCGAGAGGTATTCTATCATAAGCTTTTTATCTCAATACTGTTTATTAGGTTTCGCATGATAAAGATATTGGATGCATGTGTCATAATCCGGCTTGAAGGCATCAATGCGCTTGACAAGGTCCTGGACGCCTACCCAGGCAAGCTTTACGTCACGGCTTCAGTCCACAGGGAGGTTTCAAAGGAGCCGGCAAAAAGCAAGCTTCAGGAAGCCATAGACGCAAAAAAGGTCCAGGTCTATACCTGCGACAAGAAGGATGTTGAGAGGACCTACTTCGAGCTCCACAAGAGGAACATAAAGATTCACTTTGACGACGTCCCAAATGTGGTCGCCGCGAGGCGGCTGGAGGCAGAGCTGGTGACTGACGATTTTGTCCTCTTCACCGCTGCCCAGATGTGGCACAACGAGCAGAATGTCAGCCTGTTCGTCCTGAACACCCGCGGGCTTCTGTTCGAGATGTTCCTGTCAAAGAAGATGGAGCTGATAGACTTCATCAAGGGGATACTGCAGATTTTCAGGTTCTCGGAGATACCAAACCTCTCCCATCAGCTTGAGAAAAGGATTCTGGACGTCAAGGATTTGCAGAGGATGTTTGGCGAGTATGAGAAGTACATGGTAAAGGCGATAGAGATAGCGGAGGGATACAGGTGAGCAAGACTGGGGGAAAGAAGAAGGACACTGTGGAGCGTTACAAGAAGGGCGAAATAAGCCTGCGGCAGGCAGCTAAGGAGGAGGAAAAGGACCTCCACGAGATGATTGCGGTCTTCGAGGCGCGCGGATGCTTCTCAGCACAGGGCTTTGACGACGCGCTTGGCTTCGAGAAGAGGCAGTTTGACTATATAATAGGAAAGATAGTGAACGCGATTGCCGAAAGGATAGGTATGGAGCGGCTCAAAAAGGCTGCTGAGGACCTCAAGGCGGACAAGCTGGACCTCAGGCAGGCAGCGGTCGGGCTTGGGCTCGACATGACAGACCTCGCACTGGTATTTGAGCACAGGGGGCTCATGACTGCCGACGAAATAAAGCACGAGCTGAAGCAGGTCGTGCACAAAAGGCGCGAGGAATTTTTTGAGCGGAAAAGGCGGCAGGAAAAAGTGGCAGAGTAGCGGTTTTAATTTTTCCTCGAGAAATTTTCCACAGGAAGCAGGGGTTGACAGAAAAATTTATAAACCCCGATAATTTTATAAAGAGTGTTCCAGGAACATCCATCCTGCACGGCCGGTTCGTGGTGTTTACCGGCCCCTCTTTCTTGTTTAGTCTACGCCGTACTATACGTGAAACTTGTATTGCCGCAAATTGTTATTGCTGTAAATTATTGAACTGCCGTAAATTATTGAAGCTTACAGCCGGTATCCTACATAACGCTGGACTGCAGACAGCATAACTTGAGAAAGCGGCAGCCTTGGCATGTCGGCAACAACCCCGCCCCCGCGCGAGTATAGGGCATTGTATCGGAATCCAAAGTAGACTTCCGCAGTCATCCGTTTCAGAATCTCGTTGTATGTTTCACGCATCTCCTTGCATGGGTCGTCGTCGGAGATTTTCGTGTTGATAAGGTCGAGATCCTCGAACATCTCGACTATGATGAATTCATTGGGTGCATTCTGATTAGGGAGGCCGAAAACAGCATCGAGCTCAACGTTGTGCGTTCGCTTGTATTTCTTTTCAAATTTCTCTAACGCCCCCTTGTACTCTTCGGCGTAATCATTGCAGACTTCTGCCAAGACCTCCGCAACCTGGTTGAGTGACGGGTATGATTTCCTGTTGCCTGCGGCAGCCTCGAGGACGTCCTTGATTAGCTGGATTCTAGTAAGCCCAAGGATTGCCTTAAACTCGGTTGAACGATTTTTCACGTCCTTCGCGCCAAAGTACCAGTTGAGAAGCCCGCTCGTTTCGAATCTGCCCTGGAGCTCCAAAAACAGGTTGTGGAACGACTCTATCTGGGCAAGGTGCTGGTCAGTTATGTTTAACAGCGTCATTTCTTTTTTAATGTCCTCTTTTAGCTGCCGGACATACAGCCGCTCTGAGAAGGGGGAGAGGCTCTTGAAGATATGCTGCTTAAGCAGCTGTGCAAGCTTGTCCGAAGTCATGCCCTCCAGCTCCTCTTCGATATCAAGCGTTTTAAGGATTTCAATGACTTTGTCCCGGGCTTCCTTTTTTGTCCGTATCTGCTTCTCGACGTCCTTGAATACCTCTTCTAGTACGCTGAAGAGCTGCTCAAAATCATAGATGTTTATGCCTTTCGCCTTAAGCTTGAGTATTGATTTCGCAATGTGCTTCTGTATGTCATCCGGAGTATGCCTGTATTTGGCTTCCTCAGTCAGCTGGGAGTGTATAAGGGAACAGAGCTGGGGCATGGTAAAGTGCTTCAGCTTCGGAAGCTCCTTGATTAAGCCTTCAACAACGGAACCCATCTTGAATATGCCCCTAAACGCAGAGTACACTCCGACGTGGGGGTCAACAACCTCAAACTCCCGGAACATCCGCCTAACAACGAGCGGGTTGCTGTAGGGCTTGCTGCCAAGGCGCCCAGGTATTGCCTTGTACGCCCGCTCGACTTTTTCTGGGAGGAATTTTTTCTCGTACTGGTCTGCGAGCTTTTCTGGGTCAGTGTCCTTGTCTGAAAGCCGGACTAAGAGCCGCGCAAAGGAGCTATAGTCCTCCTGCGTAAGTGGATCCCGGATGCGTATGTCGTCTAAAATTTGATTTTCCAAGTCCCGCCTGTCAAGCTTGCCGCCGAACATTTTATTGGATTCCATTGTGTCGTCCGGATAGTCGTCTTGCGTGAACTCGCCAGGTACAATCTGAGCCTTGTATTTGCCAGTAAGGTCGCTGGAGATTGAGTGCTTCGCAGCAGAGAACATCTTGTCGATTTCGCCCCGGATCTTGGCAACGTCCGCAACCTTCTTCATGTGCTCTACTGGAGGCGCAGCTATTTCGTCAATTTTTGAGCCGTGCCGCTCGTGGAGCAGGCCGCCAAGGACAGAGCTGCTCATGCGCCAGCACCCCCTTCGGTGTAGCCACTGCTTTCGAGGAATCCCCAGATGCGGGTAAACCCAGAATCGATAAGGTCTGACTGTATAATGGCATCCCTGGAGGCAATACCCCCGGCTGTGGCAGAAATGTCGTCCGAGATAGCCTGGGACAGGCCTGCAAAGGACCCCCCAGTTTTCCCATACGCCCTAGCTGCCATCAGGAGGACTACGGCGTCGGTGTTTGGCCGCTGTATTATGGAGTGGGGCCATATCTCGTCTTTCTTTGCCTTGGAGTCCTTCGGGACTATTGCGCGGTTAGCCGAGTGTATGAATTCGTGCATGCGCATGGCGCGCTCTATTTCCTCTGGCTCGAATTTGTGCTTTGCACCATATAACTTGATGTAAAACTGCTGAACATCAACTGCCGTCTTAACAAGGTCATCAGTGCCAGTCCGGGTAACCTCGTGCAGGCGCTGTATGCAGTGCGCCCATAGTTCGGAGAGGCGCTTATCGTTGGCATCAGCCATTTCCTCCCGCGCGCCGTTATAGCGCAGGGCAGGGCGCCGCTCCATGACGGAAAGCAGGCATATTGCGGCTATTATCTCATGCATCTCCTTAGGAGGGATGGATTTTATTTTTTCCTTGTTGTACGCCTCGTATTCCCTGAACATGCTCAATGAGAGCTCTGGAACGTTGGATTTTGGGTAGAGGCCGAGATAGCCCATGTGCGGGAACTTGGACTTAGTAGCCCCATTCACCTCGTATGAGACATCGTCGCTTTCGTAGACAATGAGCGCTAGGTAGAGGGATGGTATCTTGGTCAGCCTTTCGCGGAGGAGCTCGAGCTTCGCAAGTATGGTAAAGCCGGCAACAAGCCGGGTGTATAGGTCAAGCGCCAATTCGAGGTTGTACCACAGCTCAGGGATATTGTCCTTTATCTCTACTGCGTGGCGCTTGAATTTGCCGTATGCGTGCTTGTCTGAAAGCTTGTTGTGCGCAGCTATCGTCCAGCCCTGGGTGTCGTACCACAGTATGTCCGGAAGGGACCTGAGCTTAATCCAGTCGCTGACAGACCATTTGCGGACATCCTTGGCATCAAAGCCGAACAGGTCCTTGAAAACAGACTCGAACAGAGCGGTCCACTGTTTTAGGTTGTCATGCAGCAGGTCGGCTAGGTCCGCCGCCTTCTCGGCATGCTCCCTGAAGTGCCACATCAGGAGCTTGACAAGCCCATTGGTCTTCTCGTCGGCGCGCTTTATCCCGCGGACGTCGCTTAGTATGTAATGGGTGTAGGTTATCCGGCTGAGGTTATGCCAGTTGTAGACCATTTCCTGGTATTTTGAAAAGTCGTCCCCGTCTGACAGCTTTTCAATCTCCTCGTTGAGGTAGGTCAGGTCTTCGTTCGCCTTCATCAGTATGTCATCTATGGAAGCAGTCTCGCCGATTTTGTACATGTACTGCTCGGTTGAGACATATTTTTTCAGGGTAAGCTCTACTTCCGCGGACGTCTTCTTCAGCTGCTCCCTGTAGTCCTGCGGGCTGAGAACCTTCCTCCGGTCAGCCTCCATGAGGGTTATCCCAAGGACGTCCATAAGCCGCTCCGGCACGTCGAGGTCCTCCGCCCCGCGCTTCTCGATTGCCTGCTCGAAGTCGGCAGACATCGCCTTGGCAGTCTTGTGTATCTGGTGGGCGGCAGTCACCTTCCCCTTTGGAAGCTTGTACCAGATTATTTTGAGCTGGAGCCCCCTGGCCTTGGCCCTGTTCAGAAGGTAAAGCGGGACGTACCTGTCCTCCAAAAGGTCTTTCCGGTGCAGGTGGAACTCGGTGAGGAACTGCTCAAATTTCGCGCTGCGGTAGACCGTCTCGGTGACCTGCTTGTTTCCTTCGACGGCGGCGTCACCGTGGATGTCCACTAAGTCGTATACTTTTATTGTGGTCTTTATTTTTCTCTTTGTCCTAGACTTGCCAAGATCAAGCCCGTATGTTATACAATACTCGGTCAACTCAGCTGCGGCGTTGGAAACAAGCACATACCTGTCTTCCAAGACTATGTTCTCAAGTTTCGCACGGGAGATTATGTTTTCAGCCTTGAGCTTTTTGGCGCGAGCTTTCACGTGTGCGGCGTACAGCTCATCGAAAATAATAAAGTCCATGGTTAGCTGCTTGCCCTCTTTCTTTGCAGCGGATTTATCTTTTGATTTTAATTTGCGCCTCTCAACAAAATTCTTGTTGAAGTATTTTCTCAGCGCTTTGACATCTTTAATGGACTCGTCAGGGCAGTAGGCTCCAATCGTGGTCTGATCTGCTTCGAGCCACCCCAGATTTTGGAGTATCACTAATTCAGTGTCTTTTCGTTCGCCAGTATCATCGGGAAGCCGGAGTATGGGATCCTTGTCTCTAAAATCTGAGTTGATGGAAACGCCAAAGTACGCGAGATAATCTGATTCGGTCAGCCAGAATATTTGGTCAAGAAGCTTTTTTTTAGCGGCTTTCTCGTCCTTCGCCTCTGCCTTCAGCTCCTTTTTTGTTTTATCATTGTACTGGCTAGCCAGCTGCTCAATATCGTATACTGCTGCCTCTTCTTTGGGGAGCGTGTACTCAGTCTGCTCAAGCACTACGTCCGAGCCGACTTTGTCCTTTAAGTCCTTGGCGTTTGGGCTTGTGGCGCGGAGGTACCTCTCCTCGAATAGGTCCTTTGCAGTTAGCCCCATGCCAGCGAGCCAGTCGTGATAGCCAGGAGCCTCGATTTTTTGGCTTGTAGTCTCTTCGACGCTTACTTTCTTCGCCCACGCCTTGTGCATGGCATCCAAGTCGTAAACATTGAACAGCTTCGTGGATTGCTTGCCGTCTTGACCAACCACCTTCCTCCGCTCAATGAACTTTTTTATATTTACGCCTTGGTCTTCAACAGGCTTCAATATCGCTTTACGTTCGGCCGTAAGGTATTTCCCCTCAGAAAGCCCATCAACCGCAAGCCCAAGCTGGCTCAGGAACTCCGCGAAGTCAGGCCCGGTAGCCCCATAGGACTTCTTTACCTTACTCCACATCTCCATGACGTCGACTACAGGTATCCCTTCAACAATGCGCTCAATCTTTCCAATTTCGCCCTCTTTTATCGCGCTAACCTGCTCGGACGCCTCCTTCCAGGAGTCCTTGTTGAAGAAATACTGCCAGTAGCTTGGCGGCCTGAGAAGGTACCAAAGGAACGCCACGGAGCGTACATTCAAGAGTGCGAGGTGCTGGTTCATGTCGGATATCTTCAGGAAGAAATTCTTGTAAAGCTTGTCAAGGCCCTTCCTGCCGACTTCCGCTGCGATTATCTTGTCGAGCTCAGTTATGTTGTAGAACAGGCCTATTGCCTTTTTGCGCTTCTCCTCAAGGTTAGCCTCATCCTTCTTGTCGTCTTTTTGCGCCTGGCTGGCATCTTCGGCTATAGTCGCTCCCTGGTCTTCGGCGCCGGCTATAACTGTGTCGTCCGCGTCAGCCATTATTCCGGAACCTCCTCTAGGAACTCCTTTGCAATCGCAGGAAGATCAACTTCAAGATCCTCAGAGACTTTCGTCGCCTCCCTAAGCCCTTTGGATATCGCCTCAAGCTCGTTAAGGCAGAAGTAGCATGTGCGCAGGATATAGCTCGGGGGGACTTTTTTGCCCCACCACTCTGCAGTTTGTTCAAGCTTTTTACGAAGCCAGTCGACGGACTTGGCTGCAGTGCCGGTTGCCAGCTCTTTGCCGGATTCTACAAGGAATTCGTATATGTCGTCCGCGCCAGTTCCGTGGCCGTACCGGCGCACCCCGGTAGAGCGCAAAACGTAAGCAATCGCGATGTAGCCCCCGATGGTAACGACTGTGCCAGTAATGGCATATGCAAGATAGCTAGCCATGGCTATAATATCGGTGGAACTAGTTTATAATGATTATTAACGCGGTTTGGGTCATTTTGGAGTGTATTTGGACTTCAGGCGGTCCTTGTGCGCGCGGATTTTCGCAATCTCGTCAATGAGTGCCACTTCAGCTTTCAGCTCGGCAGCCACAGAAGGCAGCTCTTTCATTGCCTTTTTGTGCTCCCTCGCCGCCTCATCGAACTCCATCACCGCCTCCCTGACAACACCCTTGTTCAGGTCGTAGCGCATGCGCCGGAGAATCTTGGTAAGGCTGTCAATCTCGTCGCACTGCGCTATGATGTCGTTGAGGAGCGCGACATTGCCCTTGGGGTCGGTTGGCTGGCTTTTAGCAAGTGCGTCCCTGGCTTGGACCAAATTGCCCTTTATGTCGCGGGCGAGGTATATTATTATGGACATCTCCTCCAGGCAGCAGAGGTGCACCAGCAGGGAGGCGCGCCTGGCTATTTCCTCCTTGGAGACGGCTACCCCCTTGTCTTTGAGCTGCTCTGCGATTTTCTCAGCCCACACGTGGTAAGCCAGCGCAATTATCTGGACAAAAAGGACAGTGACGAGGTTGTCAAGGTGCTTTGACACGCTTTCAATGGCGTCTTCCTCAAGTTTTTCAAGCGCAGCTGACTCCTTTGCATGCCTTTCACCGGCTATGAATTCATCAACATTCTTGAATAAGTCGTTGTCAGTAAGCAAGTTGTCCACCTTGCGGCAGGGCTTGTCCTTTAACATGCTCCGGCCGACCGCCTTACGCTCATCCCTTATTACCACCCTCAAGTTTGGCAGCTTAATGCCATACGTATCCGAGAGCTTCCTCTGGAGCTTTGGGAGGGCATAGAAAAGGTCAGTGCACACAAGCGCTATTGACTGCTCGATAAACCGCGCCTCGGCGCCGGTTGTCGATTTGAGGATTGGCTCCCTGCCCTCGATTTTCTCAATGGAGAGAAGGCTCGCGGACGACTCATCTTTTTCGTCCCCGGCCAGCACCTCGACCGCATTCTCGATGCGCTTTTCGTTCTCCTCAAAGACGCGCCTTATCCTCTGCCGCAGGCGGCGGCGTATGTGTTCAGTCCGCTCCTCATAGAAAAGCCGCTCGAGCAGTAGGCTCAGCCGCGACACGAATGCTGCAGAGGACCCGACAAACTCCTCATACTTGCCGTCCTTGTGGTAGCCAAAACAGTTTATCGCGTCAGATATCAGGCAAGGCAGCATCCAGCCTTCTTCTCTCCGCTTCTGCCTCTGGACAAAGGTGCAGTGGTCACCGCTAAGATTGCTTAGGGCTTTGAGAGAGTCGCCGGCAAAGCCGCATATCAGCTCCACCCTGCCGCGCTGGTTGTACTTGTCGGAATGGACTGCGCTCTCAATCTTGCTTTTCAGGGCACCGACGCCCCTCAGCTTCGCGGTCTGGACTGTTTCAACCATTTGCCTCACCACCGGCAAGCGCGCGGTCAGACGCGCCCAGGATACTTACCTCTGACTTGATGAGCTCGAGCATGTTCAGGAAGGAGTGGTAGTAGAACTTGAGAAAAACGGTGTCCCTCACCAGCCCGTACGCTAGGTTAAGCGCGAGCTTTTTGTCAACGTCGGAAAACATCCCGGAAAACTCCCTGAATTCGTCAGGCACGTTTTTCTTTTTCTCATATATTGATGCGACAAGCCAGTCGCAGTAGGACTTCTTCATGGATTGCACGTATTTTATTGAGAGCTCAACGTCGTTATGGAAGTACTGCATAACCTGCGGGTGGACCCTGCCAAAATATTCAGTCAGGTAGCGCTTCAAGGCGCCTGCGCTCTCCCCTTCTGCAGAGGCGGCGACTGCATGGTTTATCCGCTGAACAGTATCACCCTGCCGCGCCTTCAGCTTCTTGCACTTGTCGGTTAGCGACACCAGGTTGGCGTCTACCTCCTTGAGGAGCTCCCTGTGCATTTTCGCAGTCTCGCCTTTTTCGAACTCGCTCTTTGACGGCATGAGGGAGAACATACTGGAGGATGTTTTCTTCCTCTCTTCGACCTGGTCTATCAGGCTGCTGATTACGCCCTTGTCGCTGGCGAGGATGTTTATGAAATCAAGGCGCCGGTAGCCGCGCTCCGAGTCCGACTTGAGGTAGTCGGCTATCTGCTTGTTCTGCTTCATGAGAATGCCAAGCTCATTCTTCCGCCCCACCTTGTCCGCTGGGTTGTCCAGAAAAACCGGGGCGCCGCGCTGGATTATGTCAACTTCCTTGGTAAGGTCGTCCTTCACCGCCTTCTCGAAGTCGCCCCCTATGGCTTTGTAGACATCCTTGAGCTCAGTTTCAATCCCAGTAAGCTCCTTCAGGAAAGCAGGGCCGTATTTTTCCGCCTCGTCAGACCGCAGGTTATCCGGGAGGTCCTTTTCCTTTTTGGGGTCCGGATTAATCCTGTCGCGGCTTGGGCTGTCTCCCTTGATGCGCTCAGCTACGCGGCGGAAGAAACCGATAATCCTCTGGACGAACCCTATTATGGCGGACACGAAATTCGGAAGTGCCATACTTATTAGTTATTGGGCGATACAGTATATTAAACTTGAGGTAAAAAGGTTTTAATAGTGGAAGGGGGATAATTATAGCCATGGACCCAATAACCGTCGGGCTATTGATTGCTGTGTTTGGTGGAGTCGCTTACGTAGTAAGCCGGGGCGGCGGAGTGAAGAAAGAGGTCACCCAGATAGGCGGCGCGGAGACCGCAAAGGATTTTTTTAATCTTCTCGGAAAGGCAGCGGGCAAAGGGAAGGACCGCGCCTTGAAAGCGGCTGACAAAGTGGGTGAAAAGCTTTCGCACGGCACGATAAAAGAGTATATCGGCTCCATAACCGAGAGGCTCGGTGACGCGGAGAAGCGGATAGGCGCCTTCGGCAAAGAGCTGAAGATGGAGGGGGAAATAACCAAAGAAGAAACAGAGGAAGAGGCTAAAGTAGCTGAAAACGAGCCGGACAAGGCAGAGAAGGAAACAAAAAAGACTGCAAAGATTTTTTCATCCCTCCGAGAAAAGAACGAGAAAGAGATATTCAACGTTGTTGAAGATATCGTATTCTTTGCCGCGATAATTGACCCGTTCAGGGTTAAGAAAGAAAAGGATTTTGATGTGGAGGAATGGTCGACTATATGTACGGACGGGACGCCAGACGACGACATAGAGGCGGTAAGGAACTCCCTGGTAGATATCCTGTCCCTGCCGCTGGCAAACACGGATGCAGTCATGAATGCGGCAACCGCCGTGCCACTTGAGAAAGGGGCACGGGTGCTGAAGGAGACTGCCACACTAGAGGAATGGGCTTCCAATGTAGTGGGCACGTTTAAGAGCGAACATGGGGCAACCCCTAACCTGGAGCCGATAGCAAAGGAGATGCACAAGCTCAGGAAGGAATACCACGGCTGGCTGAAGGAGATGCGGCACCACGCAAAAGAGGCAGACGGGTGGCTGAAGAAGTGGGAGGGCATATTCCTGAAGTATTTCAAGGAGGAGGCGGAGAAAAAGGCGGAAGGCCTCGAAAAGGCGCGCCTCGGTAAGAGGGCAGCGCAATGGGGAAGCGTCGCACTCGCGAAGAGGAAGCTTGGCAAGAACCCCTCTGAACTGGTTGCGATAACCAATGCGGCATGCGAGTCCATGAAGGAGATTATCACGTTTTACAACTCCCTTGGCATGTTCTATGAGGAGCTTAAGGCGAATAAGGACCTCATAAACAAGCTGGCTGAAATTGAGATTGAGCTGCTGAGGCGGGAAGGTGAAGAGGAAACCGCAAAGAAAGCGGAAGGGGAGAGCCCGAAAGAGGCGGAGAAGGACACCAAGAAGGAGCAGAAGGAGGAAGCTGCCGAAACCGTTGAAGAAGAAACCGTTGAGGACCAAGAACAAAAGGAAAGAGATGAGATTGCAAGAAGGCAGCAAGAGGCCCAAAACAAGAAAAAGGCGGAAAGACAAATAAGAAAAAAGAGTAGAAAGAAAGCAGGGAAAGGCGGCACATCCAAAAAGGAAGGGGGCGAAAACGCAATACAGGCGCCGCCGCCCGAAAAAACTGCCCCGGCTGCGGCAAGCACGCCGAGCCCGCCTGCGCCAAGCGGACCATAACCTTAGCCCACCAGAGGATAGCTTTAAATAATTTCTTGCGTTTTAGATTACCCATGCGCAAACAGAGGATTGCTTTTTGCACTATAGTCCTGCTTTTAGCGTTCAGCATGCCTGCCCTTGCCGCCGCGCAGGAGGTCAAGGTCGGCACTTACATACTCAACATAGGCGAGTACGACATCGAGAAGGGCGCCTACAAGGCGGACTTCTACCTGTGGTTCAAATGGGACGGGGAGCTGTCACCGGAGGGCTTCGAGCTGATGAACGGGGACAGGTCAAGCTCCACCAAGATAATTGATGAGCCAGGCTATCTTTTTTACAGGATACGGGCGAACCTGCACGAAAACCCTGACCTGCACCTCTACCCGAAGGACACCCAGAGCCTCACAATAAAGATAGAGGACAGCATGTACAACTCAAAACAGCTGGTCTACGTGCCGGATTATGAGGAGATTGGAATGAGCGGCGAAGTCGAAATCAGGAACTGGGACATAGTAGACGCAGAAGCGCGTGTAAAAGAGAACTACTACCCAAACTGGAAGGAGAACTACAGCAGGTACACTTATGAGGTTAGGATGGGCAGGCCGTCGTCTGCCTACTGGAGGATTATACTCCCAATACTCTTCGTCGCAATAACCGCGTGGGCATGCTTCCTTTTGCCGGTCCACAAGATTGAGGCAAAGCTGGCGCTTGGGGGGACAGCCCTTCTGTCTGCGGTGGTCCTGCACATACTGATAATAGAGTCAATACCGCCGATAGGGTACCTCACCCTTGCAGACAGGTACATAATAGCGCTCTACTCGCTCCTTGTGTTTTCCCTGGTGTCTATGATAATGGTTGAGAGGCACCTCCTCAAGGAGAGGCACAAGGAAGCCGCAAGGGACAACCTGCGGTTTGCGCTCGGGGCGCTCGCAGTGCCGGCAGTGATGTTTTTCCTCCTCACCCTCTTATAATGAAAAAGGCAGACTTATCTAGATTCCATTATTTTCTCGGACCCAGGGTCACGGTTATAGTCACGGCTGGCGAGAAGCCGAACTCCATGGTCGCGAGCTGGGTGAGCCCAGTCTCGTTCGACCCGCCGATGGTCGGGGTTGCAATCGGCGAGAGCCGGTTCACCCACCAAAAGATAGCGGAGTCCGGGCAGTTTACAATTTCTACCGTGACAAAAGACATTGCGAAGGACGCAGACCGCCTTGGGCACAGCCACGGGCACAAGTCTGACAAGTATAAAGGGGTAAAGCTCAAGCCGGAGAAAACGCCGGCTGGCTGGATTCTCAAGGGCGCGGCTGTGAACATCGCCTGCAGATTGTCTGGGTCATACAAAATTGGCGACCACACCTGGTTCGTAGGCGAAGTGAAGGAGATTCTTGTCGACGAGAAAAAGGACGACGGCGTCGGGATAAAGCCGACGGAGATTTTGTACTGGCGGCAGTCAAAGGATTTGGAAGACACGTGGACGCTCAAACCGAGGGAAAATTTATCAAAAAACTGAAAGGTTTATAAACAGCCGGACCCACCGGCAGGTTATGAGGCTTTACTTGGACACAAACATCTATATTGATTACTGGGAAGGCAGGCACGAAGGCATCCGTCCTTTGGGGGAATTCGCATTCCAGCTTCTTAAGAGGGCGATTAGATGTGAATTTGTTATAGTGTATTCCGACCTCGTAGTTTACGAGATATCTGCCCACTGCGGGATGCCTGACGCGGAGGTTTTTGAAACGTTTTTCAGGGAGCTTCAAAAGAAAAACAAGCTTGAGTATGTGAAGGGCTACAACAAATTAGTGGCAACTGAAATTGCAGGGAGAACCGGAATCCCGCTTCCGGACGCAGTTCATATCGTTCTTTCAAAAAAGGCAAACGCTATCCTCGTGAGCCGCGACCAGCATCTTTTGCACGCAGAGGGAGTGGGAGCTCGAATGCCCGAGGATTTTTAGCCCGCTCCTTAAGGTATTCCTCAAATATCCTCTGCCGCCCCTCACTGGACAAAGGAGGCAGACCAGGACCTTTACCCTTCCGTGACTCCAGGCTCCGAATTAGCCTCTGCGTTTCTATTTCGCCCAGCAGCCGCCGCACCGCATCCCGGATAAAGTCAGTGCGGGAGGCGTAGCGCCCGTTCTTAGTTTCCTGGTCGATTTCCGCCAACAGTTTTTTTTCCAGCTTCATGGATATCATCTGGGGCATGGTATATACGTTGTATGTAAGGCTTATATACTTTGCCGCCTACCGGCGGCTTATGCTCTTTGAGGCGCTGCTGTCGGTTCTCGCAGGCATCTGTGTCGGGACGTTCACTGGCTTAGTCCCTGGCATCCATGTCAATACGGTAGTGGCAGCGCTCCTTGGCGCGAGGCTACGCTATGACCCACTCCTACTTTCGGTTTTCATATTCTCAGTTGCAATAACGCACACGTTCCTGGACTTCGTGCCATCCGTCCTGCTAGGGGTCCCTTCGGAGGACACTGCGCTTGCGATACTCCCTGCGCACAGGATGGTCCTCGCAGGCAGGGCAGCAGAGGCCATCAAGCTAACGCTCATAGGGAGCATTGCCTGCCTTGCGCTTGGGGCAGCGCTCATGCCGCTGTACCTTAAGGCTATACCTGCAGTCTACGGCGCAATCGAGCCGCACCTTGGCTACATACTGGTCTCGTGCTCGGTGATATTGATTTTGTCGGAGGGGGGCGACAAGAGGCTGTGGGCGGCGGCAGTCTTCCTTTGCTCCGGCGCCTTGGGGATGGCGAGCATGCGGATGCTCCAAATCCGCGAGCCCCTTTTGCCCTTGCTGACCGGGCTTTTCGGGTTCAGCCTGATACTGTTAAACCTGAGAAACAAAGTGCAGATTCCTGTGCAAGTGGATGCGCGCGTCGATATAGCGAAGGCAAGCCTCGCGCGGGGGATTTTTGGCGGGACGCTGGCAGGCTCCATAGTCGGCTTTCTCCCGGGCTTTGGCCCGAGCCAGGCGGCAGTCATGGCAGGGGCGCTTGTAGGCAACAAAAGCGACAGGGAGTTTCTCGTCACCCTTGGCGGGATAAACACCGCAAACATGCTCTTCACCCTGGTTGCGTTCCTGACCATAGGCAAGACGCGGAGCGGCGCAGTTGCGGGAATAAGCCGGCTGATAGGCATCGACATGCAGTCAACACTCCTGCTAATTGGTGCCGCGCTGTTGGCCGGAGGAATTTCGCTGGCAGTGGGGATGAAGATGGCTGTTGTGTTCCCTAAGGCAATACGAAGGATAGACTACACTAAGCTGAATGCGGCTGTCGCTACAGGGGTTTTTCTTATAGTCGCTGCGCTTAGCGGCTTGTTCGGAATAGCGGTTCTGCTGACGGCAACCGCGCTGGGGCTTGCGGCGCACTTCGCCGGCGTGAGGAAGATGCACCTCATGGGGGCGCTGATTGTCCCGGCTGCGTTGTGGTTTCTTGGTCCAGCTTCTTTTTGAAAGAAGGTGGATGGGGGCGCTGATTGTCCCGGCTATATCCTGGTTCATGCAAGCTGGAACTGGTGTGGGTTAAGTTTAAATTCTATTGGGATATAGCTGTTTCAATGAAAGACAAGATTCTGGAGTATGTCAAATCACACGGGCCATGCACTCCAGTAGAGATAGCTCAGAAGCTCAGCCTCAACTCAATGATTGCCTCCGCAGTGACTGCAGACCTTATAGGCAAGGGCATATTGAAGAGCCGGAAGAATGTCGGCAGCCAGAACCTCTATTTCACCCCCTCACAGGCGGACAAGGCGAGGATAAGGATATTCCAGAGCATGGAGGAGCGGGAGCAGCGTTTCCTTAAGGAGCTCCAGAACAAGAAGGTCATTTTGGAGGGCGATTACCAGAATAGGCTGATTGAGGAGTTCTCAGATTTCCTGGAAGAGTTTGACTTCGGGGACAAGAGGGCATGGAAGTGGTTCGAGATTAGCTCATCCGAGGCGCTTGATGCGCTAAAGAGGCGGCTTGGGAAATCGGACAAGCCGAAATCCGAGGCAAAGGCGGAAAAGCTGGCGCCTTCGGCCAGCCTGCCGAAGCCGGTCAAGCTGCCGCTGCCAAAGCCGGCACAGCGGGCAGCCAAGATAATCGGCGGAGAAAGCTATGCTGATATTGTTGTCGAATGGCTTGAGTCCCAGGGGGCGAAGGTTGGGGAGGTAGAGGAAATAAAGAAGGATAAATACTGGAGGTTCACGGCGTCCGTGCCGACGCCGCTTGGGAGCCAGAAGTACCTGGTCATCGTGATAAAGGAAACCAAGAGGGAGGCTGGGGCGAAGGACATAAAAGCCGCCTTCGACAGCGCGGTCAAGGACAAGCTCCCGGTCATAATGGTGTCGTCAACGGGGTTTGCGAAGTCTGCCGAGAAATCCTGGAGCAAGGACTACAGGAACATGATAAGCCTCGTGGACGCCAGGACCCTCTGAATAATAAGATATTTAAGCACTCCGCCCTTTGTGTTTTTATGGCAGAGGACAGCTTTGCAAAAAAAATTTATAGCCTCGTTGTAGTAAACACGCTCGACAAAGCGCACGATAGGTTCGACATCCACGGGCTTGTTGCCGGCACGATAGTAAGCACGTTCGGCTTCCTTATCTGCCTCTTGGCAAGCTATGTGTTCGCGTATAATAATTTCCTCCAGGCGTCCGGGCTGGTTGCGGAACTCGGCGTTTTCGCCTACCTGTCCATAGTCCTGCACCACTATTTTGAGTTCAAGCGGGAGCTTTGGAAAACCCTCAAAAGGCCGGTGAGGAAGGCAGAGAACATTTTGCTCATAGCCGGAACCGCCATGCTGATGGTCATTGTCTACATATTCCTGCTGAACTCCGCAATCGGCGTTATCCGGTTCTACCGTATTGTCGCAGGTACGGGAAAGCTTTTTGTCTTCATCAGGTCCATGCCTGGCCTGCTCGTGCTCGCGCTTCCGCTGTTCACCTGGAAGCAGCTGTGCAAGTTCACCCCAGTGGATGAGTTTGTAAAATGGGTGATGGCAGGGTATCGTGGAGGAAAAGATGGCGGGAAATGAGACCACCACCGAGCCAGGCCCGATATCCGGGGCATTAAACACCATAGACAAGCTGCTTAACGTATTTGACAACATAGTCGCTGCGATAGTATGGGTAAACGCCCAGTTCGCATCCCTTGGGCTCACGCAGCCGCAGATTTACGCAATACTAGGCATAATCGCGCTTGTGGCATTCCTCTTCTCCCTCAGGTTCTTTGAGATAATTTCCAAGGTGCTTATAGTCGGGCTGATACTGTTTGTGGTAGTAAGCATTTTAGGGATAGTCTGATGCCAGTATATCAGCCAAGAGAGGACTCGTTCCTTATTTTCAACAGCATGAGGATACCTGCTGGCGCAGATGTCTTGGACATGGGAACCGGCACTGGCCTCCTGGCGATTGAGGCAGCGCGAAGGGCGAGACGGGTTGTCGCGGCTGACAAGTCGCATGAGGCAGTAGAGTACACCAAGAGCGCCTGCAGGCGGATGAACGCCAGAAATATAGAAGTAATCCAGAGCGACCTCTTTGAGAAGGTGGCTGGGCAGTTTGACGTCATACTGTTCAACCCGCCGTACTTGCCCGCGGACGCAGACCCGCGGTCCAACGACGCGGCATGGACCGGAGGCGAGACCGGGCAGGAGGTAATCTGGAGGTTTGCCAGGGATGCGCGGGAGCACCTTAAGGAGAGCGGCGCGATATTCCTGGTCGTCAGCAGCCACACCGGGATAGACGAGACCGCCAAGATGCTCAAGGACATGAAGTATGCAGTAAGCGCCGTGGCAGAGGAGCGCTTCAGCTTTGAGAAGCTGGTGCTGCTAGAGCTGCGGGCAGTATAGGCTTAGGATGGGCACTTTGAGACTTCGACGCTGGTGTATGCTGTCTTTTTCATGCCGTCGTGGGCAACCTCAACTATTGCCCTTGCCGGATAGCCGCAGAGGCTTCTCACGCAGGCAGCATCGTAATAGTCGCGGTAGAACTCTAAGTAGTATGTGTTTTTGCCGGTAGTTTTTGAGCGAAGCAGGTTCCCGACCTTGCACATCTTGGTCGCGTCGCTCTGGATGTAGACTGTCCTGCCGAACTCCACCTTGAACGGCTCGCCAGCGAAGGAGCCGGCGTAGTTTAGCCCGCTGTACCTGTCCCCGCCGCTCGACGCGGCCTTGGTGTCAAGGCCCTGGTAGAGGCCGAGCTCGAAGGCATTGTCCAGCTGCATGACGGTCTCGTAGTAGGTCTTGTAGTCGTATATCATCGGGACCTGCTTTGCAACCGTGTAGTTTATGATACTAAGCTGGAAGTCGTCCTCGCTCTCGAAGGCATGAAGCTTTATCTTGGAGCAGATTGTCCGCGGCTTGCCGTTTGCAAGGTAGGTCAGCTTGCTTTCAATTGGGAATTCCCCTTCCTCGTTTGGGACTAACCGCCATATAAGATAGACATAGTCAGAGTCATAGACATCGTCGAGGTCCTTTGGGTCTATGACTTGGGAGGAGGTAATCGCATACTTGCTGCTGCTTTTGAGCTCGGCAGATATATGCGTGAGCTTGTCCTTGTAGTTCGTCCGCCTTAGGCTGAGGCGCATCTCAAGGGGGCCGCCGACGTTGTACTCGTCATAGAACTCGCCGTAGTTGTACTGCTTTAGGTCGTACATGTGGATTTCAAAGCCGAGCTTCTCGAGCTCATTGAGGTTTGTAGGCTCGCACCATGTGCCTAAGTCTGCAGGCGGCTCTTCTGGCACGTCTGCAGGCGGCTCAGATGATGGCACGTCATCCGGAAGCGCATCGTCGGCAACATTAACATCGGTTCCATCGTCCGGCAGCTGGCTGTCCTGGCCAGTCGAGGGGGGTGAGGGCTCGTCCCGGTCACATATTGAGTTTGAGTTCTGGTCAAGGCAGCAGTCATAGGCTACCCGGATATACGGTGGACTGCATACTGGCGAGGATATGCAGCCAGCTACAACTACTACAAAAAGCACTGCAAAAAGCGTTATTTTCATTGATGCACCCCGGAACACCCGAGATATCTGCGGGCAGATTTATATAATTTAGCTATGCCAGTTTTTGGACTCCTGGGTGGGCGGCTAAAAATGAAAAAGTGCCGCGTTAATGAGAGGGAATGTACTTGCGACCCGAAGGCCGTTTTCCACTATTAAACGCACCCCGAAGGATGCGAAACCCAACACCCCATGCAAACCCGAAGATTTGTTAAGCTTGGCCGAAGCCAAACCAACGGGAGTTTTATGGACCAAAACCCGAAAGCCTTGAGCCATATTACCTAACGCGGCTTTAACACTAAATAGAATATTGTTTATACGTGTTTCGTAGAATTGGCTAAAAACAGAATTATTTTCAATAGTGAAAAGAATAAAAATGGCCCTAAAGGACGTCACAGCGCCGGACTGCAATAATCTTTATGGGGTAGATTTTTGAGGCGCGCTTTGTTATCTTTGCCTGAATCTTGCCAAAGACTATGTCCTGTATCAGCTGGCCGCCGGAGACCTCTTTCGCAGCCTGCTGCATCTCCTCGTCGATTATCCTGCTTATCGCCTTCTTCTGCTTTACGTCTATCCGCTTTGAAACTGTCGTAATGACCTTGACCTTCAGCTTCTTGTCGCCGAAAGGGACAGTGGAGAACTGCATGAACTTGTCGCCCCTGCGCCGTACCATCGAGCGCTCGTAGTCCCGGGTTATCTCATGGCGGACGAAGTCAGTTGAACAGACATCCCCCTTGACTTCGAGAATCCTGAAAAAGAGCTTGTGCCTCTGCTTCTTGAAGTCGCGCACGTCTCCGCTGAGGTCAGAAAGGGTCGTCTCAATTATCCTGCCGACGAGGAGCTTCGGGTCAGAAGCGATGGTCTGGCCGATGTACGAGCCGCCAAAGGCATCTGGTGCCTTGACGTCGTACCACTGCTTAAGCTTCCATGGGTCCTTGACGGTCTTTGCTGTTGCCATTATTCGATGAGCAGTTTAGACTTGGACAGGTCGTATTCCCAGCTCTTTGGGAGCCTGCCGGTTGATTTGTAGTATTTTACAATGCGCCGTATCTTCGATTCAGTAAGCTGAAGGCCCCTGCGGGAGACATTGTCCTTTTTGTTTGTCGAGAGGTGCTGTGAAACAACGGTAGCCCGCCTGATCAGGTTTACGAGGTCCTCCGGCGTTTCAGGGGAGATGCCCTCTGACTTGAGGACTGCGTGAAGCTTATTCCCGGTCGCCCTCTTGACCGACGGTATCCCGTGCTTGTCGCGCAGCTCAATCCCGATTTTGCTTGGGCTGTAGCCTTTTTTGTAGAGGTCTGCAGCAGTTTTCTGGATGTCAAGCTTCGCGCCCTCGGAAGCGAGCGGAGTCTTTTTTGCAGACTTGGCAGTGGGCTTTTTCGCCTTCGCTTCTTTTTTTGCTTCGGTTTTTGCCTCTTTTTTTGCAGCCATTAAAGGTGCTCCTCTAGTTGCTTGAGAGCCAGGTACCGGTGCGATATCTTGTCCTTGGTTTCCAGCTCAGCGAACGTTTTTTTGTACCCCTTCGGGATGAATATGGGGTCGTATCCAAAGCCACCTGTGCCTCGGGGAGTTTCAGATATAAATCCCTCAACCTCTCCACGAAAAACACGCGGCTCAGAAGCAGGTTCTTGATATGCAACAGAACTTATAAACTTTGCGCCGCGTTTTTTCTCTCCTGTCAAGAGCTTCAGTATGCCTTCGTACCCTATCCTCTTGAAGGCGAAAGCAGAATAGGTGCCAGGGAACCCTTTCAGTGCGTCGACAAAAAGCCCGGAGTCCTCAACAAAACAGGGCTTGCCGGTCTTTGAAACAACCTGCCTGACGCCATCGAGCGCAACATCATCGGTCGAGTCGCTGCGGATTTCATCATAGCCGACGGGAAGCTGCCTGATTGTGTGCGCAGAGAGTATTGCCTGCGCCTCGCGCAGCTTTCCTGGGTTTGAAGTTGCAAAAAACAGCTCCATGGCGGCTATTATAACACAAATATTTAAATAGGAGGGGATTTGTACTCTTTGAGATGGGGATACTGAACAAGCTAAGGTGGAAAATAGCCGGCATGAAGGCTGGCTCACACGAGGAGGAGGCAGCTCCAGAAAAGCCGGAGATTAAAGAGCAGGCTCCTGAGGTTCTACAGAAGCAGCCGTTATCGGCGTATAACATCCCAGAGGAGCGGTTTGAGAGGGAGTTTGACGAGATTGGCAGGCGCCCCGCGCCCCGGTCCCCTGCGGCTCCGCCCATGGCGCGCGCTGTGCAGGCGAGAGCTGAGCTTGTGGAGCTCAGAAAGAAGCGAAAGGAGCTAAAGAAGTCCATTGAGGCGCTAAGCGCGAGCGTCAGCGGCGAGAAAAAGAAGATAGACGGCATTTCGGAGGAGATACGCGGGCTCGTGGACACCAAGAGGCAGATTTCTGCAGAAGTAACCGGGCTGTCTAAGAAAAAGAGGGAGATAGAGGACAGGATACACGTGGAGGTTTCTGAGGAGAAGCGGATAACTGCGGATCTCACGGCATTAAAATCACACAGGACAGCTGCTGAAAGGCAGCTTGACCGCATTGAGAAGCGGCTTGTCAGCCTCGCAGAGGAAAAGCAGTTCAGGGAAGCAACGCGCGCTTCGGACAAGACGGAGATATCCCGGCTTGAGGCGGAGAGGAAGAGGATAAAGAAATCCCTCCAGGTAATCCGCCCTAAGCTCGAAAAGGCGGGAGCAGAATACAAGAGGCTCATTTCCTCTGCGGCGTCGAAGAAAGCTACGGTTGCAGACTACGGCAGAAAAGTGGAGGCGCTTTCCAAGAACAGAAACGCACTTGCCTCGGAAATCGGCACGCTTTCAACAACAATCGACTCGCTGAACCGCAAGATAGACAGCCTATCCGTAAGGATAGTCAGCGGGCGGCAGGAGGTCAATGAGAAAGAGGCAGAGAAGCAGACCCTTGCCAAGGCGACTGAGATGCTCAGGATGGAGCGCGAGAGCCTCCAGCAGGAAGTGGCTGAGCTTGAGAGCACCATAAAGGACTTGGAGGCGGTCGCGGGAAAGCTTGCGACAGAGGTTGTGGAGAAGAAGAGCGTCGAGAAGCAGCTCCTCAAGATGGACGTCGACAGGAGGGGCCTGGCAAAGCAGGTCGAAACCATAAGGTCAAGCTACACCATGCTAAAAGAACAGCAGGCTGAGATTGAAGGCAAGATAAACACCGAGAGGGTAATCGAGGAAGAGGTCGAGAGCGAGATTGAGTCCCTTAAGCGGAAGCGGGAAGTCCTTAGCAAGGACGTTGCCGAGCTGAAGGAGAAGTACGACGACGTCCTCGACGGCATATCGAATGCCCCTGGGCCGGCCGAAACAATCGTGCAGACGCCTAAAAAGAAGCCGAAAAGGCGCTCAAGCGATATGGTAGTTATACACTAGTTACTTGTACCTTCCGCGGGATTCTACTTCTTCCATCCGCGTGAGGACATCCTTTGATTTTTCCCACTTGTACCCGGAGACTACATTCTTGAACGACTCGAAGTGGCGGTAATGCGTCGACCTGAAAACCTCCTTGAGCAGGTGCAGGTCGGTCGCCATCTTTTCTATTGACGGAGAAACCTCGCCGAGCCCGAAGTCGATGAAATAGAGCTTGCCAGCAGAGTAGAGTATGTTTGACGTTGTCAGGTCGCCGTGTATTATGTGGGCGGAATGCAGCTTGGCGATGTCCCTGCCGAGCTTTTTTAGGAGCGCCGACCGCCTTGCCGCAGGCATGGCGTCCAGGACGTCCTTGAGGCGCTTGCCGTCGATGAACTCCATCTTGATTGCGTACTGCGTTTCTGCAAGAATCTGAGGGGTCAGCACCCCAGCCGCCCTTGCGCGCCGGAGGAGGCGGGCCTCAGATGCAGTCCTCAGCTTCCTGAGCCTGGCATCTATGGCCTCATGACGGTAGCCCTTCTTTATCCTGTCCTTGACGAGCTTCTTCCCGTCCCGCCACAGTATGGCTTCCGCGCCCTGGGCAACTTTTTTCATAGAGCAAACAATAAGAACAGCAGGTAATTAAACATTTCCATGCAGACGATAATCCACCTGAGGGCAGAGGAAATAGGGCTGTTCGAGCCGGTGCTTTCAAGGTATCCCCAGAAAGAGTTCAAGGAGAGTTTCATAATAAACAGGGTGGAAATCAGCGAATGCGTGGTAACCCTTTATTCGTCAGGCAAGCTCCTCATACAGGGCGAGGGCTACCTAAAGGTCTACGACATGCTTACCGCCAGCCTCCCGACGCAGGAAACCGCAGTGGGCATAGATGAGGCGGGGCGCGGGGAAGACTTCGGAAGCTTGGTGGTCGCGGGCGTCTTAGGCGACAGGAACAAGCTGAGGCGTGTTAGGGACTCAAAGAAGACAGGGGACATAAGCGCAGCCTACCGGATTGTTATGCAAAATGCACTCGATTCGCATGCCGTTGTCGTGCGCTCGGATGAGATTGACCGCCTCCGCACCTCCGGAAAGAACATGGACATGATACAGGCAGAGGCAGTGCGGGAGATAATGCTCCGCATAGGCAAGGGGCGCGAAGTATTCATAGACGGGAGGGCGGTGAAGGGAATAGACGCCAACTTCCTTGAGAAAGGCGACGACCTCGACCCGCTGATTTCCGCGGCGTCGATAATCGCAAAGTATACGCGCGATAATTCTGAAAAGGGGAAACGGGAGACCTGGGGCAAAAAGCTTTCCGGCTAGGCGTACTTCTTAAGCTTGATATCGTACTTTGGATCTCCTTTCAGGTGGGAAAGGCATTCCCTAAGGCGCCCAGTTGTGCGGGTCTTGGCTGCAAGGGTGACCGAGAAGTTCAGGAACTCCTCGTAAAGGTCTACGGCAGTGCGGTAGTCCGTAAGCTCAAACGCCTTGTCTGCGCGCTTTAGGACGTCGCGGTAGTGGTCGTAGAGCTCGTCGCGGAGCTCTATCTTGGAGCCGACTATCTTGCTTATGAAATATTCCGGCGAGAGGTATTTCAGGACGGGCAGGTCGAAGCCGTCGAGGAACTGCCCGATGCTCATGCTTGAGCTTAGGGGCACGCCCTTAAGCGCGATATAGTTGTAGTACATGTAGGCAACCTCGACGGCTGTCGCGGTCTGCATGTCCTGGGCAAGATCGGATATGGCATCCACAATTTCAGAATCCGCGGACTGCCGCATTCCGCCCACTGTCGAGGGTATGCGTGAGTAGTCCTCCTTCAGGAAGGAGTAGGCAAGGTAATGGGCGAGAAACTTCTTTGAGGTTATCTTCTTGTGGGAGATTTTAAGGTACTCTTTCGTAAACTCCTCGATGCTGGAAACCGCAAGCTTCTGCTTCTCAGATTCCCCAAGCTCGCCTGCGACCAGGAACGCGGCACGGTACAGGTCAAGTATCAGGTCGATTATAAGGAGCCTTGTCTCGGGGAGCGTTATGGACTGAAGGATGCTCAGGTAGTATTCGGTCTGCTCCTCCATTATTGTGATGAGCTTTTCGACGGAATTTGAGTAGTACGCGCACAGCATTATGGGGAGCGCAGTCTGGCGGATTATGTAGAAGTCGCCGTCCTTTATTGCATCGCGGAGGAGGTATTCCATCCGCTCCATCTTGTTCGTGAAGTCGTTCTTTATTGCAGCGTCTATCAAAAGCTTGTAGGCTGCAAGGCCGTACCGCTTCTTCTTGACGAATATTTCATAGACGTCTTCCTTGACGAGTATGTCCTTGTAGAACCTAAGCTCCTGCGGCGTTTTTGCATAGCTTGAGTTTTCGTAGCAGCTTATGGCGCGCTCAACTTTGCCAAGCTCCTTCCAGTAGATTGCCGCATTTATCCAGTCGCCCTGGTCCTGGGAAACCCTTGCAAACCGCTCCATCGCGACGCGCATCTTGTCTATGTCGCCGGCGCTCTCCCAGGCAGCCGCGACCTTGTCCCAGCGCCTGAGGTCCTCCCATTTTTTGGCGGCGGCTGCCCAGTCCCTTGCCTTCTCTGACATGTAAGCAGACTCCTCCGCCTTGCGCTCCGCTTGGTGCATCCGGTCCAGGTCACCTGCGCGCTCGTATGCCCTATACGCGCGGCTCCATTCCTCGAGCTTGGAATATGCGTCGCCCGAAGTAATCCACTCCTGGGCACTCTCCCATGCCTTGGCTGCGCCTGACAAGTTCCCGCTTGCCTCCAGGTGCATTGCTGTTCTTGCCCACTCCTTGGAGGACCATGCGTGGGATGCGCCGTCCATGTCACCAATCTCCAGAAGCTGGCTGGCAGCAATGGCAGGGTATTTCTCCTTGATTAATTTAGCATCCTCCTTCGCCTTTTTTTCCATTTCGGCTGCGGTTTCCCCGTCGCCTGCCTTGAGATAGGCTGCCCTTGCACGGCCCCAATTCATCGCAGATTCCCATGCAGTAGCTGCATACTGCCATAGCGAAAGGCTTTCGAATATTGCCGCGGATTTTGAGAAATGGTTCGCCTTGACCAGGGCTTCCGCCTCGTCCAGCGCCTTTTGCTTTGCAGTTTCCGCCTTGGAGTCCTCCTTGGCAAGCGCCCAGCATTTGGAGGCCTCCGCAAAGTTTCCGGCAAGCTCCCAGCAGGAGGCTGCCTTTTCCCATTTTTTTAGCGATTCCCAGTTTCTGGCTGCACGGAACCACTCGTCGATTTTCTCCCAGTACATTGCAGCCCAGAAGAATTTGCCGTCGCCCTCAAACCGCTCAGCCCGTTCGCGCACCTTCGCGAGCGCTTTTGCAAAATTCTCCCGGTCGCCCAGCTTTCGGTAGGATAGCGCGGCATTCAGGTAATGCCCTGCGTGTTCCCAGCAGTAGGCTGCCTTTGAATCCTCACCAAGCTGCTCCCAAATCTCGGCTGCGCGCGCCCATTTTTCACGTATCTGGTAGAGCCCGGCCTCCTTGCGCGCCTTCAGCTCGACTTCCTTCGCCTTTGCCGCGGAGAGGTTTTTTGCCGCGGCAATGGCGCGGTCCCACTTGTTGACGTCTTTCCAGAGGGAGAGGGCGTCCTCCCACTTCCCCTTGGACTCAAGCCTGTCCGCAGCTGCAACCTTCCTTGGGTCAATCATGGTTAGCCTAAATAGGAGGTAGGATATAAAATTAAGCAGTCGTGCAGGATTCGAGGGAAGCGCGGACGACGCGTATTGCCTTGTCTACGTCGGCCTCTTCGACGGTATTGCTAAGCCGCATTCTGGCGGACGCCTTGGACAGGCGGATTATCCCCTCCACAAAGCGGGGGGTTATCTCCACGAAGTACTTCTTCTCGCGCTTTTTTACCTCGTAGAGGAACTTCTCAATCTGCTCCTCAAACGCAGTGGAGAATGACGGCAGGCAGGACTTTGAGAATTTTATGTAGTCCATTAAAAAGCCGTAATCCTGGTTCGCTGCGCGCCTGCCCTCGATGACCTTCTTGCTGATTTTCATGAAGTCTTCAACGGAGTACTGGCGCAGGACGAAAACAAGGTGAAATCGGGTCAGCAGGGCCGGGTCAAATGGTATCTGCTTCCGCATATTTTTTCCAAATTTGTCGCCAATGGGGTTTGCGGCGGCGAGAATGGAGCACCGGGCAGGGAACTGGAAGTGCGAGCCGCCCTTGTCGTATGAGACATAGCCCTTGCTCATGCTGGAGTAGAGCCCGGCCCGGTCCTGCGGCTTCATCAGGTTCAGCTCGTCGATGCACGCTATTCCGCCGTTTGCCATTGGCAGGATGCCAGGCATGACCTCCCTTCCCCGCTGGGTTACAGTGAGCCCGGCAGAAGACGTCCCGGAGCCGAGCCCGAAAGAGGAAATTGGCGAGATCTCTGACGCTGCGTGCAGTATGTCGCTCTTTCCGGTCCCTGGGTCGCCGATTAGCAGTATGTGGAGCTGGTCTGGGCAGAACAGCTGGAGGGAGACTGCCTCCTTAATTGTGTCAAGGCCGAACAGCTCGGAGGAGAGGATTTTCTGGACGTTGTCCTTGGCAACCGCAGAGAAATTTGAATACATCCTTTTGTTTATTTTTGCGTCAAGCCCGGCGTTGTTCAGGTAGAGGAGCTTTTCCCAATCAGAAACGTGCCCGGAATAAGGGTTGCCCTTCTGCATGATTTCGCCGCGGAGGGCAAGGAACCGGACAAACTCAGAGTATTCATTTGGAAACCGCGACTTCAGCTTTTCCAGCTTTTCGCGCTCCGCCTTAATGCCGGAGTAGCCCTTCCGAAGGTGCCTTAGCAGATACAGCGAGGAATAGATTGGCTCAAGCATGGGTGCGCACTATAGTGACCATAAGAAGCAGAAGCTAAAGTTGTATTAATAGGTTAATGCCGGAAGCCGTACTCGCCCAGAAGCGGGACAAAAATGCACCCGCCGTAGTATGTCTTCTCAAGCGCTCCCGCGCTGACTTTTTCCGCAACGACAAGGGTCTGGAAGCCTGCGCCAATAGGTATCGCCAATTTGCCGCCTATCTTCAGCTGCTCCACAAGGGGCGGAGGTATGTCTGGGGATGCTGCGGTGACCATTATTCTGTCGTAAGGGACTGCACTTGGGCAGCCTATTGTGCCATCGCCCACAATGACTTCAACGTCATAGCCTGCGCTCCGGAGGTTTTCTCCGGCAGATTCCGCCAGTTCAGGTATGCGCTCGACGGTTAAGACTGATCCCTTGGGACCAACTAGCTCCTTAAGTACCGCTGCCTGGTAGCCAGAGCCGGCGCCGACCTCAAGCACCTTTTGCCCTTTGCGGACGTCAAGCTTTTCGGTCATCTCCGCCACCATCAGCGGCTGGGAAATCGTCTGCCCATGCCCTATGGGGAGCGGGATGTTGTCCCAAGCAGAGCGCTTGAGGTTTTTGGGCACGAAAAGCGCGCGGTCCACTTTCGACATCGCAAAGAGTATATTTTTTGAAAAGCCTTCGGCGCGAAGCTCCTGGATTAGCTGGTGCTTATCCATTTTGGTATGCAACAAGGCCCTCTTTGTACAGGAGAACATACGAGCCGCTTAGGTGCTGATATGCCGTCAGGGATACCCAAGCGTTTACTTCAGGAGAGTAGTCCATTATTATAAATGCAGTCGGGACGCCATCATAAGAGGTTTCAGTGAATATGTAATACGTGCCCTGCACGTCGCGAACCCATGTTTCAGAGGCGGCATGCCCTTCAGACACGCGCCAATGGGATGATGCTCCCTGCTGGGCCCAGCTGTCCTCCAGCAGCAGGGGCTTGCCGTCAAGGCTCATGGCGTTAAGGTGCCCGACAAACTTGGAGGAGGGGCGCAGGTCGCCAGGAAGCGACTGGCGCGTCGCAGCCGCGCGCTCAGTTCTGAATTTTGTGTTTAGCGCGCCCTCGGTTTTAGAATACGACGCGATGTACTCAACAGAGTAGAGCGCGGGGTTTTCATTAGGATTGAAATAGACCCCATCCTGCTGAGGCCCCCAAGCGATAATAAGCTCTGCAGTGGACGGGCGGTAGAGGACAGCTGCCGGCGAGTAATTCGAGAGGAGGAAGTCCCTAAGGCTTGACTGCCTCCAGAAAAAGTCGCTGCTAACCCCGCGGTCGGCAGAGTATCTGGCATCGAAAATATATTTTGGCTTTGATTCGCGCACGCGCGATGCGACCTCTTCTGGGTCAATAAGGGCGGCGGCATAAGCTCGTGGGGAAACATCGACAAGGTTGTCCGCAATTTCCGCCCCAGACAGCAGCGCTAAATGTGCGGCGATTGAGGCGCTTGTGTCATAAAGAGTATCCTCTGGCTGGACGGAGAGGATTTGGTAGAAAGGGGTGAATGTATCTGTGTCCTTATAGCCAACGATGCTGCGCATTGGGTAAGCAAGGCTGATGCATATGATGAGAAGGATAAGTACGGTTGCCTCGCGCTTGCGGCTTTTCAGCCCGCCGACCATGGAGAAAATTGCGTAGCCAGAAAGGAGTGCGAAAAATGGCAGCGAGTAGGATATGTACCAGGACAGCACCTCGGTAGGGAGCAGAAGCCATAGGAATGCGCTAAGCGCAGCAAAGCATACAAGGTCCATCCTCTCGTTCCGTTTTCCGCTGCGCAAGTAAAGCGCCCCTGCAAACAGCCCAAACAGCACCAACGCAGGCTGGCCAGCCAGTATTGTATAAAACCCGGACAGCCCAACGCCAAGTGGGCTGCCCTGCTTGCTGAAATGGTAGAGCACGGTGTCCCGCAGGAAGTTTGGGGTGAGCAGGAGCATCGCTACAAGGGGGGACGCCAGAATTGCGCCCTTGAAGAAGCCGGCGCGCCGCTTGTAGAGGTTGTGAACAAGCAGGAGAATCATCGCGGGGAAGGACGTGTACCTTGCAATGCCTGCCAGCACAAGGCTGAATCCGGACGCTGCAAATTTTTTCTCAATCGTCAGGTAGAACGCGAGGACAAGGAGGAATGTGTTCAGGGAAGCGCCGCCAAACCAGTGGGTTGTCTCCTGGAAGGCAGGGGAGCAGAATAGCAAAACTGCCGCGGCTATCCCAAGATGCTTCTTCATTTTCTCCCCTATGAGGTAGGTGAGGAGCAGTGTGCCGGCGCCTGCCAGAACGGGAATGATGAGGGCAACGGGGTAGGAGGCGCCAAAAACCGCGAAAAGCCCCGCGGCAAGGTAGAGCATCAGCGGCGGGCTGGCGAAAACAAAATCCCGGTACGGGGCTTCGCCCTCGGAAACGAGCCGCGCCATGTAGGCGTAGAGGTTTGCGTCGTCCTCCACGTTGTGGGCATACGGGATTACTGCAACCTTAAAAATAAGAAAGAGCGCAATAAGCGCGATTATGGCAGCATGGCGCCTTGGCATGCGCTAAGGATAGAAGTTTTCTATAAATAGTTTACTTCAGCAGCTCCCGGTATGCCTTGTCCACCGGGACGTCCTTGGCAACTGGGCCGGAGTCGAAAACCTTGCCGTTCTTTTTTATGTACTCATAAAGGTGGGCTATGTTGGGGAGCTCCCTCTCGTTTGCTATGTCCTTGGAGCCGATGACGATGAGCTTTGACTCCGCCCGGCTTATCGCGACGTTCAGCAGGTTGGGCTTGAATATCTTGAACCTGTCCCGGGTCCGGAAGAAGGCGCGGTCAAGGACGGGGTTGTAGATGACCACCTTGTTCTGCCTGCCCTGGAAGGAATGGACCGTCTTTGAGTTTATGAATTCTATGGAGTCGAACGAGCCTACCCCGAACATCTCGCGGAGGGTTTCCTTTATCAGCTCGGTCTGGAGGCGGTAGGGCGCAATGACTGCCATGTCCTCCGGCTTGTACTTAAGCGCGCTGACAAAGTGGTAGTAGACCGCCGCGCAAACCGCCGCGTCGTGCGGGTTGCAGTAGGAGTAGTTTGTCCCGTACTTCCGCCAGTTTCCTGACGATTCCCCTGCAGTGTCAACCCAGACGATTGGCTCGTCCGGCGAGGTAACGGCTCCGAGGTCGCTGTTGTCTGTGTGCGACAGCTTTCTGTCCGCCACAGAGGGGTGCGTTTTTATCTTCCCTTCATAGAACTCGCTGGAGATAAAGTCCGCAATCCTCTTGTTCGACCTGAACTGGGTGTCGAGGAGGACGCTGTTCGCCTTCCTTGACATGAGCATTTCGAAAAGCGATTTTTTCGCGAATTGGTTGAGCCTGGCATTGAACGGCGCGCTGTCCCGCGCGGAGAGGAGTATGGGCTCGAGCTGCTTGTGGTCGCCGACCAGGACTGCGCGCCTGGCGTTGAGCAAACCTAAGAGGCTCAGGGGAAATGATGCCATGCTTGCCTCGTCTATGATTGCAAGGTCAAAGAACGGCACTTCCCAGTCAAGAAGCCCCGCAAGGTACATGTGCCCAAGCTTTGAGAGCGTGGCGCCCATTACCTTGCACTGCTTTAGCTCGCGCCCCACCACTTCAGAATAATTCTTGTCGTCCTCCTGCTCAGGCATCAGGTCGTGGACCTTTGCGCTTGTCTTGAGGGTGCTCCCGAGCCGCAGAACGCCAGCCCTCTGGTGTATCTTTTCCATTGCGTTGTCTATCGCGACGTTGGTGTGGGAAGTGAGGAGCACCCGCCAGCCCTTGGTGTTCCGCAGGATTTCGGCTATTGTCGTTGTCTTCCCTGTCCCGGGCGGCCCGTGTATGAGGCAGAACTGGTTTTCTTCCATCCCAAGGACCATCCCGACTGCGGAAGCCTGCGCAGGCGTCAGGCTGCAGTCCACCGCCTTTGGCTTTATCGGCGCGGCCCGCTTGCCGTGGAAGAGCGCCTCGCCGAGGCTGTACATGCTGTCTGCGTAGCCCTCGCAGAAAAAGTCGACAGCCATCTTCTGTATGCCTATTGTCGAGTCCTCCGGCATTTCAAGGCATATCTTCTCCCCTGGCTTGAAAATCCCGGCGCGCCTGTCCTCGGTAATCAGCTGGACCTCGCGGTCGCCGGTGCGGCTGACGTAAAAGAACGGGACGACCATGTTGTACTTCCTCGCATTCAGGGGCTCGAGGTACTTGAATACCGGCTTCCGCGTCAGGCGGACGGTGAAGACCTGGTAGGTAATCTTCCGGCGGACCTCCTGGTCGATAGACTTGATTGTGGCTTTGTAGTCCCCCCGACCCTTGTACTTTGAGGCGGCCTCGAGCTCCATCTCTAGCAGGGTGTCAAAGTCTGACTTTAGTAAATCCATCCCTCAGTAGGAAGGGAAAGGATGTATTTAATTAATTCTCTGCTGCGTAAAAGCGCAGTTATCTCTTCTTGGACTGGAGCCTTGCGATTTCGCCGTGGACCTTGGCTTTCCGCGCCTCGTGGCTGGTCCGCATGTGCCTGTATTCCTCGTCGCCTATTGTCTTGTGCTTGTAGTACTTCTCGTCGATTGCTGAGATTAGATTGTCAAGCTCCTTGGATTCCTCAGAGAGTGATTTAAGCCGGAAATTAACGTATTTTCCATGAAGCGGCTTGTAGCTTATTATGGCAATGAGCGCCAGAACTGCAAAGAACGCAGTAACCTGCTTCCAGTTTGTCCTCAAAAAGGCAGATAGCCTTGCCCGCACCGGCTGGTGCTGGATGGAAACTGCCTCCTGGGCGAGCCGCATCGCCTCGGTGTAATCCGCGCTTGAGAATGCGCGGTCGGCCAGTGCAAGGACAGTATTGGAGTCGGTAACATCAAGCCCTTTTTTGGAGTCCTCATAAACCTTGTTTTTTGCCTCGTTTATCACGTCAAAAGCCTCGAACGCAGCCTTTTTTGTCGAGCTGACCTGGTTGCAAAGCTGGACGACCTGGCCGTAGTAGCCGCGGTCATTTGCAGTAAGCGCCTGGAAGTAGGTGTCGTTGACGATTTTTACATTGAAGCCGGCTTTTGACATCACGCTTATGTCCTGCCCGGCGGCAGCTATCGCGGCCTGGGCGTCTTCCGCAGTCTGCGCCATGGCAATGGCTGACAGAAGGAGAACCGCTGCAAATGCGTATTTTACCCTCATTTCTCGTCCTCGCCTTTGGCGGTGCGCTTTAGGCGGTCGTGCGAATGCCTGTGGCGGGCTATTGCGTCGGAAAGCTCGCCAAGGTGCACCTTGGGAAGGTGAATGTGCGTGTCTTTTTTAATGATTTTGGCTGGCGCCGGGCGCTGAACGGGTATCCGCTCGGGCGGAAGGCTCCGGTGGAGGTGATGCAGCTCCATCCTCCTAACCTTCGGCTCCTTATAAAGCGCAGGGGCTGGCGGCTTGGGCGCCGGAGCCTGCTGGGCTGCGGCATGGCGCCTTGCGAGCTCAAGCTCTATCTCCCGCTTTGGAGGTGCGGGAGCTGGCGCGGGTGCCTTCGCCGGCAGCAGCCGCTTCTTCAGCGGAATGTACTCCATCTCCGGCTTCTGCGGCTTTTTCTTCTTCTCCGTGAGGGCTTTCATCGCCCGCTCTGCAGCCTCAATCTCCTTTCTGAGCTTTTCAGCCTCTGCCTCCTTTTTCGCGATTTCGCGGCGGTTTGCCTCTATGTCCTTCTTGATTTTTCTCTCTGCCTCCTTTTTCTCCTTCAGGGACGCTATCTCCTTCCTTATCCTGTCAATCTCTTTCCTGCCCTCGGCAACCTTCTTCTGGAGCTTCGAGCGCATTGCCGCCTCTTCCTGCTTGACCGCGCTGGTCTGCTCCTCGTATTTTGTCCTCAGCTCCACGTACTCCCTGCTGCCGAGGCTCTTCTCCACATAGTACTCCTTGTCGGTCTTGTCTATCAGCTTCTCAAGCTCCTTCTCCTCGCGCTCGAGCGACTTGACGCGGCGGGTTATTATCGCAATTGATGTGTGCTTGTATCCGCCGACCACCAGCATCAGGGTGAGCAGGAACACCAGCGAGAACATCCTGCAGTTCGCAAGCACTGTGTCGATTATCGTCCTTGACGGCGCCGCAACCATCGCAGAAACCCGGAACTGCATCAGGAGGGTCTCCATGGCAAGCTTCTCTGCGGTGGCATAATCCTCATTCTGGAAGGCGGCTATCGCCTGGTCCAGCACCTTCTTTGCGAGGGATACGTCGGCGCCGCCAGCCTCGGACTCGGTCAGCCGCGCCTTCGCCTCGTTTATCATGCTGTTCACCTCAATCGCCTTCTCGCGCCTCTGCTGTATCTCGCCGGCCAGTTCGGCAGCCTTGCCATAGTCGCCTTCTGCAAGCGCGTCAAGCGCCTGCTGGTAGAGGTCCTCCGCAAGCATGGTTCCGAAGCCTGCGCTCTGCATGACGAGTATGTCCTCGTTTGCAGACTTGATTTCCTCTTCGGCAACGTCTTTTCCAACCTTAAAGACAACTAGCTGGGTCCTGAAAGTCTGCGATGATTTTTCAGAGGAGACTTTCATCTTTAGCGGGTAGCTGCCTTCGTCAAAGTAGTACGGTACTGAGATCTCAATTGTGAAGTAGGCGCTCGCCCCAGACTTGAGTGAGCGGGGCGCAGTTATTGTGCGCACATACTGGGCAACAGAGCCTTCAAAGGACACTGAAACTGAGCTGTAGTCTGACGCGCCCGTGTTCCGGACAAGCACGCGCATGGTCTTTTTTACCCCGCGCGTGGCGTCAATTTGGTCTGGCAGATCAGAAGAGAATGGCCCAGCAGAAACCGCGACCACACCTCCGCCGCCTGCGCCAGGAGAGACGCCGCCACCTGTGTCTATTATAGTCTCCCCGCCGCCAGTGCTTGGCCTGAATTCAACAGACGAAACCAAGAGCGCACCCCTTCCGACGGAGTTGTTCGCGTATGCAGTGAAATTCCTTGTGCCGAGCGAGGCGCTGCTGCTGACATCAACGAGTATCGAGTGGTCGTAGTACTGGTTCGGAAGCAGGCTTCCATATGTCCGGTTTAGGCTGTAGCCGGACACAAGTGACATCCCGCTTGGGAGGGCCAGGTTTGAGTATGTGGACGCCGATGTCTCGTTGCCGATGTTCCGTATCCTCGCAGTGTAATTGACGTTTGTATCCCCTTGGGTGACTGAGGAGTCAAAGACTGGGAGGATTATGTCAAGGAACGGACCGCCTGCAAATACCTCAACCGTTGCGTTGGTCTCAAGTATCTGCGGGGTGGCTTCGGCGTCGCTGCTTGTTATGTTTATCAGTATGGTGTGTGTGCTGGTCACTGTCGGGGCAGTAAGATTGAGCATTAAGTCTTCACCCTCTCCGGCTGCAAGGCTTACGGAGGCAGGTATCGTTATGCTTGCGAACGCAGGGAACTCGGAATAGGCTATCGTAAAAGTGGCTGCAAAATCGCCAGTGTTGTTTATCGTCAGGTTGCCGAAGTTTATTGCCTGCGAATAGACCGCGCCGGCAGTGTACATGTTTGCCGGGCTCCGCTCCCAGGTGTGCTCGTACGCAACGTCGAGTGTGGCATTCGCCGTGAAGTTCTGGTTGCCGCTCGTGTCGTTTGCAAACAGGTAGAACGACCAGTTCCCGGCATAGGACGGCGTGAAGTTAGCATAGTACCTGTTTCCGGAAACGCGAGCGAACGAAGCCTCGGACCAAGAGGTCGTGTTCAATTCCCTGTACCTGAGCAGGGTATAGTTAAGCCCGCCGTAGTCGTACATATCAACCAGCACTCCGACGGTGACATTCGGGTCAAGCCCTGCCGTCGTGTTCGGCGAGTAGGTCAGGTTCTGGACGACGGGCTGGCTGGTGTCCCGGACTGTGAAATTGTATATGGGTGTGGTATTCCCATTGCCAAGGGTGTCATTCTTGAAGAATGTAAAGTTGTACCCTCCGAGCACAGACGGGTAGAATGTGTAATTGTACCTGCCCGCGCCTGCCGTCACCATCGAGCTGTTTGTGCCGTTGACGTAGACAAGGACAGTATCCACAGATGAAACCCCGTCCACCACCGTGGCCCAGATTGTCTGGAGGCTGCCTGCCTCAAGCGGGTCTGTCGAGGAGACCAAGGAGTGCCGCGGCGGCTCAGTGTCGACGAAGAAGGTGACCGAACTTGAGCCGACGAAGCCTGCGCTGTCGTTTGCGTAGACGAGGAGGGTCGTTCTGCCGTCAGGCACTGTGAGGTATTCCTGGTATTGGTACTTGTCATAAACGGCAAACAGCAGGTCGTGCGAGCTGTCGCCGTATATCTGGCCGCCGGAATAGGTGTCCGAAGACGCCTCCCAAGAGAAGTAGTTGCCAGAATAACCTGGCGTCAGGTACAGCCAGTAGCGGGTGTTGTTCCCAAGGCTTGCCGTCTGGTTAGGCACGAGCGACAGCCAAGAGAAGCTAGCGGACAGCAGGCTCTGGTTTATTGGAATGCTTGCAAGGACGGTCCCGGACGGCGCCCCGCTTGAGTCGGTCCGTATCTGCAGGCTTGCGTTCGTGAGCGACCCTCCAGAGAGCTTTAAGCGCACCGTGATGTTGGACACGTTCATTGCGTGGTCCGTGGTGAAGGACTGCGCCAAGGCAGAGCCCGCATTGTCCAGCTCGGTTGTTCCGGCAGGGGTGTTGTAGACTTTATAGAGGGTGCCTGCAAGCGAGCTGTTTCCCGTGTAGTTCAGGTCGTAGTAGAGCCATGCCAGGCCGAAGTCCTCGTACATGGTATAATTAAGGGAAATGTTTTGGCTTGTGTAGTACGTGCCGTTTTGCAGTGAAGTGATTGTAATGTTTGGCACCTGCGAATCAACGCTGAATGAGACCAGCGATGAGCCGCCCATGTTGCCGACAGTGTCGTTTGCGTAGAGGACTATTGTCCTGGAGCCGTCAGGCACGGTGATTGAGGTGTTCTGGCAGCCGGAAATTGTGATGTTTGCCGCGCCGTTCAGGCTGTACCCGCACCAGACTGCGGCTTCTGAAACCGTAAAGTTGAGCGGGATTGCCTGGGAGGAATAAAGCCTTGCCTGCGGCGAGTGGACAGATATCTGCGGCGCAGTAAGGTCAACTCTGAAGGTCGTGTTCGCGCTGGCACCCATGTGCCCTCCTGTGTCGTTCACATAAACCACCACCCAATTGGTGCCTTCTGCGACTCCAACGCCCGGGCCCAATGTTGAGTTCTGGCAGCCGCTTAGGGTGTGGTTGGTAAAATTATTGAGGTTGTACCAGCATTTGTCGAGGTTTGCGTCCACTGCGGTGAAGTTGAGCCCAACGGAGAGGGACGAATAATTGCCCCCTGCGGCTGGTGACTGCACCGTGACGTTTGGATTCGTAAGGTCCACCTTAAATGTCCTGGTGAGGGACTCAGAGGATATATCCAGGGTGTTGTTGCAGTAGAACTTGATAGTGTGCGAATTTGGGGTTTCCGCAAGAGCGGAGAGGGTTGAGTAGTAGTTAGTAAAAGTGGCGCGGGTCATGTTTATGTGGGTGCCATTGCTGTCGTAGATGTAGGTGCAGCTCGAGGTGTTCTGGTCTGTTGAAACGTTTGCGGTTATGGTGTCAGTGATATAGGTAATGCTCTCTGGCGTCAGGACCGTAATCGTAGACCCCTTGGTGTTGACGACGAAGTTCTGGACCTCAGAAGAATTCATATTCCCAAGTGTGTCATTGCAATGGAATGTGACGTTGTGGTTCTCGTTTTCAAGGCCGGAGATGTTATAGTGCCAGTAGAGCCCGGCGCTGCTCATGGAGATGTTTGTCCCATTCGTATCCATTTCATACCCGCACCAGTCTGCTTCCGTGTCCACTGAGATGTTAGCCCAGACAGACCTCACGGGGTAGGTCTGGTCCACAGGGGAGAGTATTGTAATGGCAGGCGGGGTGGTGTCAACTGTAAAGTTTATCGCGCCGCTGGTTGCGTTCCCCTGGGTGTCCTGGCATACCACGAGCGCCTGGTAGGTGTTGTCAGCCAGCCCGGACAGCACGACAGCCTGGTTTGAGTTGTTGGTTACTGTGCCGTTGAACGTGACTGTGCCGCTGACGTTGTACCAGCAGAGGAGCTGGGGCGCCAAATTGTCATAGACGGTGTAGTTCAGGTAGACGGTTGACGAGGATATGTTTGAGTGGTTTGCCGGGGCAGTTATGTTCACGACCGGGCGGGTGTTGTCTATGGTCATGTTCCGGACGGATGAGTTGGACAGTCCAAAGAGGTCTGACGCAGAAATGTTGAGGGCGACAAGCCCGTCCTGCAGAGAGGTCGTGTCCCAATTGAAGGTGCATCCGTATCCGCTGGCTATTGCCGAACAGTGCGCCGCCCAGTCAAAGCCGCTGAGCAGGGAAGTCATGTTCGTCAGGTTAAGGGTCGACTGCACAACACCGCTGCCGGCATCCGTGAAGTTGAAGTACAGCTGGGTGGTGCCGCTGACGTTCTTGTACTGGAGCCCGCTTACCCAGGAGGGGGCGGGAGGTATGGTGTCAACCGTGAAGGAAACATTCGAGGAGTTCGCCCTGCTGCCAAGGGTGTCGTTCGCGAAGACCATGGCCCAGTTTGAGCCTTCGCTGGCAGTCATTGTTATGTTCTGGCAGGCGGAGAGATTCCGTTCGGTAGCGTTGTTGAGCTGGTACCAGCAGTGCGACAGACCGACGCCGCTGTCGACAACGGTGTAGTTCAGACTCACGGACGTGCTTGTGAAATTTTGGTTGGCGCCAGGGCGCTGTATGCTTACTGCCGGCGGAGTAGTGTCTATGGTGAACGAGACGTTTACAGAAGTGTTGACGAAGCCGACTGTGTCATTTGCGTAGAGGGTGAGCCAGTTTCTGCCTTCAATTGTGCCGTTTGAGGGAGTAAGCGTGAAGTTCCCGCAGCCGGCGAGGGTGTAGTTAGTAAAGCTGTTCAGGTTGTACCAGCAGCTGCCGAGATTTGTGTCGGTTACTGTATAATTGACGGATATCGTGTTTGACGAGTGGTTGGAATTGTGGGCTGGCGACTCTATAGTGAGGACTGGAGTGAGGGTGTCGACAGTGAATGAGATGTTCTGCGAGCGGTTGAGGTTTCCTGCAGTGTCGTTCGCGAAGACCATGGCCCAGTTTGAGCCTTCGTCTGCGGTCATTGTTATGTTCTGGCAGGCGGAGAGGTTCCGCTCGGTAGCGTTGTTCAGCTGGTACCAGCAGCGGTCAAGCCTGGCGTCATACACGGTGTAGTTTAGGCTGACACCGGACGACGCATAGAACGCCGCGTTGGTGGGGTTCTGGACAGTGAGGGCTGGAACGCCGGTGTCGACCGTGAAGGAGATGTTTGCGGAGCTGTTCAGGTTGCCAGCCGGGTCCAGTATGTGCAGTACAAGCCAGTTGGCGCCCTCGGCAATCCCCTCACCTGTCCCAAGAGTAATGTTGGCGCATCCTGGAACCGTGGTGTTCGTAAACCCGTTGAGCTGGTAGAAGCAGCCAGCCAGCCCGGTGCCGCTGTCGTATGCGGTGTAGTTCAGGTATATTGAGGCGCTGGAGTAGTTCTTCCCGTAAGCCGGCCCGTATACCGTGAGCTCGGGCTTTATTGTGTCTATCGTGTAGCTGATGTTTGCCGACTGGTTGACCCAGCCTGCGCTGTCGTTTGCGTATACTATTACCCAGTTGGCGCCCTCCTGGGTGCCGTTTAGCGACGTTAGCGTCACGTTGCCGCACCCAGGCATGCCATAGCTAATCTGGCTGTTTGCGTTGTACCAGCAGGTGTCGAGGTTCGCGTCGGATACTGTGTAATTAAGGCTGATGCTGAGCGAGGAATAATTCACATTCAGGGCAGGGCTCTGTATTGTGAGCTCCGGCCGGAGGGTGTCCACAAGGAAGTAGGCAGTAAGGGATGAGTTTGAGTTGCCCGCAATGTCAGTCGCATACGCAGTCATGTTGTTCCAGCCGTCGGAGGGGGAGATTGTTGCGGTGAAATTGTACCTGTCGTATACCCTGAACAGCAGGTCTCGCGAGCTGTCGCCGGAATACTGGCCGCCGGAGTAGAGGTCGCTGCTGTCGTCCCACCTGTAGAAGCCGGATGCCGTGCCGTTTTCCATTGTCAGCCAGTATGCCGTGCCTGCGGTGAGATGGACTGTTGAGTTCAGCGTCAGGTTAACCCATGGGTATCCTGCCCCAGGCACCGCGCCCGAGTCTATCATAGCATATGCAAGGACTGTGCCAGAAACCTGCCCGGCGGAGTCCGCCCGTATCTGCAGCTGGGTGTCTGCCGGGGCCCCGCTCTTGACTATCGGGATGGCGATGCGGTAGACGTATAGGTCTTCAGCAGGCGTGAAGGACTGGTTGAGCTGCTTGTCCAAGCAGTTGATGTCGCTGGTCTGCGAGGTCTCATGCACTGCCTTCAGCCGGTTTGAGTCTCCAAGGGCAACGGCGGGGCCGCCGTTCAGGTCGTAGCTGACCGAGCCAAGCAGGGACGCGTCAACCACTGTAAGGTTCAGGCTTAAGGGCGCAGAAGTGATGATGGAGGCGTTCTGCGGGTGGCTTATGCTGAGTGCCGGCGCGGTTGTGTCTATTGTGAAGGTCGTGTTTACGCTCTGCCCTTCGTTGCCGACGGTGTCGTTTGCATAGACGACAAGCCAGTTCAGGCCCTCCTGCGTGCCGTTGCCCTGCGCAACCGTAAAGTTGCTGCAGCCGCCTATCAGGTAGCCGGTCTCGTTGTTGAGCCTGAACCAGCAGTTCTCCACTTCAGTCAGGGCGTCGGATGCTGTAAAGTTGACGCCTATTGTGGGGCTGGGGATTGTGCTGTTCCCTACTGGCTGCTGTATGGTAACCACTGGGGTGGTGGTGTCTACTGTAAACAGCGATGTATTTGAGTGCCCCGTCTGCCCAAGCTGGTCGGCACAGGAGGCATTCCAGTAGTAATGCGAGTCGGACAGCCCAGTGAGGTTGAAACCAGTTACGGCGCCGCCCGCAACGGTATCATTCGTCTGGTTGAGCACGCCGTTCAGGTATATGGAGCAGTTCAGGATGGAGTCCACGGCGTCGACCGCAGTTACGTTCAGGACGAGTGAGGTCTCAGTAGTGTTGAGGCTATACGGCGAATGCTCGAGGGATACGTTCGGCGGGAGCGAGTTGACTGTAAAGCGCCAAGTGCCTGAAACGCCGATGTTTGAGGATGAGTCGTTGCAGGTCACGTTCCAGTAGTGCGCCCCTTCCGGGATCCCGGACGCCAGGTAAGCCGTGTTCGTGTTGTTCAGGACTGTGCTGTTGGAGTAGTACAGCAGGCTGTCGATGTACAGGGAGCAGTTGAGCTGGGTGTCGTAGTTGTCGGTGTAGTTGAAGGTCAGGTTTAGGCTTGAAAGGGTCGAGTTGTAGTAGTCGGCTGGCGCTGCGAGCGAGACGACGGGCGCAGTGGTGTCGTTTATCTGGAACCAGCCAGTGGCGGTGCTGTTCTCATGGCCGAGGGTGTCGTTCGCGAAGATTGTTATGTTGTACCTGCCGACCGCTGATGTGGAGGTGAACGAGCTGTTGTAGGTTGCTGCAGTCCCATTTCTCACAAGTGCCAGGAACTCCGAGCCGGCAGGCCATGTGATGTTTGCCCGGACGGAGGACACTGCGAGCCCGTCGGTCACGTTTGCATAGACCATGACTGGCGAGCCGAGGGCGTAGTGGACGCCCTGCGGGAGGGCGCCG
>JBDRCC010000003.1:0-32510 GCA_043822065.1 archaeon
AAGCTCAAGATAATTGGCAGGGGCGGCGTTTCGGTTTCCAATGTTGACAAGGATGCCCAGGAACTCTGCAAGAAGCGCGGAATAAAGATAATCACAACGCCCGAGGCGACAACCTATTCCGTCGCAGAGCTTACAATCGCCATCGCGTTTGCACTCCTGCGGCACCTCCCCCGCGCTGACGCATCAATGAGGAAAGGCGAATGGGAGCGGAAAAAGTTCATCGGCAGCGAACTCTACGGCAAGCGATGGGGAATCCTTGGGTTTGGCAGGATAGGCAAGGCAGTCGCGGAAAGGCTCACCCCTTTCGGGGTCAACCTCTATACCTACGACCCGTTCTGCAACGAGGAAATCTGCTCCCAGTACGGCGCCCTCAAGCTCAACAGCCTGGACGAGTTCCTCGCCCACTGCGACATACTCTCCGTCCACTGCGCATTGACTGACGAGACAAAGCACCTGCTCAATGAGAAGACAATCTCAAAGCTCCCGAAAGGTGCCTACATAATAAACGTCTCGCGCGGGGCGGTAATCGACACCAAGGCACTTCTCTCCGCGCTCAAGTCAGGCAAGCTCGCTGGCGCAGGGCTGGACGTATACGAGCAGGAGCCACCAACGGACACTGAACTCCTCTCTCTTGACAATGTTGTCCTTCTGCCCCACCTTGGCGCAAGCACCCAAGAGGGCCAGGAGCGCGCGACAATCGACCTCATAAAGAAGCTCAAAAACGAACTCAAATGATAACCTCAAGGCAGCAGAAGGCGCTTGAACTGAATTCTGAGTATCTCGGCGTTTCAGTCGAGACCCTCATGGAGAACGCAGGGAAAGCCGTCTTTTACGAGCTCTCCAAAAAGGCAAAGACGAAGGGAAAGAAAATCCATGTCTACGCCGGGCCCGGGAACAATGGCGGGGACGCATTTGTCGTCGCAAGGCACCTTTCAGCGGAGTCTGATGTTTCGGTATTCACTTTCAGCGAGCCCAAGACAGAGCTCGCAATGAAAAAGTTCGCAGACGTAAAGGAGATATCTTCCCAAATCAACTCGCCGGACGACCTCCCAAAAAGCGAGCCGGATATCATCATTGACGGAATCTTCGGCACCGGCACGAACGGAGAAATCCGCGAGCCCTACAAATCGGCGGTATCGAAAATAAACAAGTCAAAGGCATACACTCTTTCAATCGACATACCCTCCGGCGCAGACCCTGACACTGGCGAGGGTTTCCAGGTGCGGCCAGACCTCATAGTGAGCATGCATGACGCAAAACCAGGATTTCCGAAAGCCCTGAAGGCTGACATCGGGATACCAAGCGCCGCAGAGAAGCTCTGCGGGCCGGGGGACGTATTCCTCGGGGTGCGCGGGAGGGACCCAGACTCCCACAAGGGGCAGAACGGCGTTGTCCTTGTCATAGGCGGCTCAAGCACTTTCGTCGGGGCGCCAATACTCGCAGCCCTTGCAGCCGCGCGCTCCGGCGCAGACGGCGTCATCCTTGCCGCTCCGGAACGGGTAGCGGACGCCGCAAAGCAGTGGCCGGACCTGATAACCATCCCTCTGAAGGGAAACGCGCTCCAGTCCCAGCACCTGTCTGAAATAAAGGACCAGATTGCAAAAGCAGACGTAATCCTATTCGGTCCGGGTGCAGGCCTCCTCCCCGAAACCCAGGACTTTGCATCCCAGCTAGCCAAGAAGGCGGACAAACCCCTTGTAATCGACGCGGACGGAATAGCCCTCCTTGCAAAATTCAAGCCGAAGGCTCTCTGGACCCCGCACCACAAGGAATTTGAGACACTTACCGGCAAGAGTCCGGGCGAGCAGAACGTCAAGTCATCCGCTAAGCAGTTCGGCACAATCCTCCTCAAGGGGCGGACTGACATCATATCCGACGGCGAAAGGACAAAGCTCAACAACACAGGAAATCCCGGCATGACGAAGTTCGGCACAGGCGACGTCCTTGCCGGGCTTGCGGCAGGGCTCTACGCCCAGAACAAGAACGCCTTCGAAGCGGCGTGCGCGGCGGCTTTTGCCAATGGCGCAGCAGGCGACAGGCTTTTCAAAGAGTACGGCTACGGATTCCTAGCTTCAGACCTGTTAAATGAGATACCAAAAGTCCTTTACGGCACTATTTGGAAGTAATCCACTTTAGCTGGCAAAAGAATCACTGCGAATACAGCATCTTCCACTTTCCGCCGCAGATTTTTGTTATGAGCCTGCAGACATCCTCAAAAACCTTTTTCACTTCGGCAGGCGGGATATCCTTGTTGCCCTGGACGCACACAATCGCGTTCTTCGTCGCCTTTGTGACCTTTATCTTCTCCGACTGCTTGGTCAGCCACTTCGTGATGACATTATTCTCATCGTCGGCAAGCACAAACTCCCCTGGGTAAATCTCCTCCCGCCTGTTCGCGCCTATCGATATGAAGCTCTCGCTACCGTCAGCTACCTTAAGGCGGACGTCGCCTGAAATACCCCGCACGTCGTAAACTCCCATGATGAGCCCGGTCTTTGCGGATATGAGGTTGTAAGCGTCGGCCACGGTGTTGATGTTCGGCAGCCCGCCCTTCCTGACAAAGCCCATGAGGTTCTCTGACGAGAGCCCGGCAGTGCTCCTGTCCTGCTTTTCAAGCATGTACCTGTAGCTGTCTATTACCTTCTGGACCTTGGCAGGGTCTATTTTTTTTATTTCCCCCTCAATTATCTTCTTGAGCTCAGCGCTCTTTCGTGATACTGAAATCCCGGTAAGCTCGCCCACACATACTGACAGCTTCTCCTTCCTTATCCCGTCGTCTGCCACGACCTTCTTTCCTGAGAACTCAGCCTCCTTTTCGACATATTCTGCCTTTTGGAAAAGTATTCCTGCACGCTTTACCGGAGTTCCAGGCTTTATCCTGCCCCACTCAAGCTCGCTGAACTTCGGCACCTTGCAGCCAATCTGTTCTGCAATCTTCTCCGCAGTCTCAGGCACGAACGGGAAAACAAGCCCGGATGCAAACCGCAAACCTTCGGCTAGGTTGAACAGGACATTATCAAGCTCCTTGTCTTTAGTCTTTGCAAGCTCCCATGGCGCCTTGTCATTGACGTACTTGTTCAGCTCCTTCAGCAGGGACCAAACCTCTTCTGCCGCCTTGTGCAGTTCGACCTTCCCGACAAACGCGTCCGTGTTCTTCAGGACCTCTTCAGCTTTCTTTTTCAGCCCGGCGTCAGCCTTGCCCTTCGGCACCTTTCCATTCGCGTACTTTTCTATCACTACGCAGACTCTGCTGACAAGGTTTCCAAGCCCGTCAGCCAAGTCAGAGTTCAGCCTGTCGACAAGCGACTTCTCAGAAAAGTCTCCGTCCTCGCCGAAAGAAATCTCCCGGATTAGGAAGTACCTGAACGCGTCAACGCCGTACTTCGCAACAATCTCCTTTGGCTGGATGAAGTTTCCCTTTGATTTCGACATCTTCTCGCCGTCAACAGTCAGCCAGCCGTGGGCGAAAACCTTCTTCGGCGGCTCTATGCCTGCTGAGAACAGCATCGCAGGCCAGATTGCGGAGTGGAACCAGTTGATTTCCTTTCCAACAAGGTGGACGTCTGCAGGCCAGTACTCCTTGAACTTCCCGCCGGGCCAGCCCAGCGCAGAAATATAATTCAAGAGCGCGTCAAACCACACGTAAACGACGTGCTCCTTGTCAAGCGGGTACTCAACCCCCCACTTGAACGACTTCCGCGTTATGCTCAGGTCCTTCAGCCCACCCCTGACCCTGCTTGTTATCTCCCTTCCGCGGAACTCGGGCGCAAGGAACTCCGGGTTCTTCTCGTAAAACTCGAGCAGCCTTTTCTCGTAATTCGACAGCCTGAAGAAATACGAATCCTCCTTCAGGACATCGACCGGCCTCCCGCAGTCAGGGCAGTTCCCGCCGGCAAGCTGGAGCTCGGTCCAGTAGGACTCGCAGGGTATGCAGTACCAGCCCTCGTACTGCCCGCGGTAGATGTCCCCATTCCTCCCGCACTTTTTTATGAACTCCTTGACGACCTCCTCGTGCCTCTCGTCGGTCGTCCGGATAAAATCGTCATACGATATGTTCAGAAGCTTCCAGGTGTCCTTGAACACCGGGACTAGCCCGTCCACAAACGCCTTTGGCTCAAGCCCCTTCTTCCTGGCTGCGCTTTCCACCTTCTGCCCGTGCTCGTCCGTCCCTGTGAGAAAGACGACATCCTCTCCCTTCTGCCTGTGCCAGCGCGCAAGCACGTCGGCAGCGATGGTCGTGTACGCATGCCCTAAGTGCGGCACGTCATTCACATAATATATCGGGGTTGTAACGTAGAATCTCTTGAACTTAACCACCTATCTAACCTATTAGGCAAGGCATTTTATAAATTTCCCCCAATATCTATTTAAAGCTGGATAAGTTATCCAGCTAACTATGAAACGGATTTTCATTTTGGTCTTACTTGCACTGGCACCACTCTCGTATGCTTATCCCTACTCCCCAGCCGACACCCAAATACAAAACGCCCTCCAGTACCTGAACTCAACCCAGTCCTCAGGCGGAGGCATGGGCTCAACATCAGATACTGCGTATGCGGTTCTTGCCATACAGGCGGCGGGCGGGGACTCGTCAAAATGGAACCGCACCGGTCGCACCCCGATTGACTACCTCTCCAACACTTCTTGCGGGTTTAATTCCTCAACATCCGTCTCTTCCTACGCCCTTACAATACTTGCGTTTGATTCTGCCGGAAAAAATGCAAGCAGCATATGCGGGAAGGACCTTGTCCAGGAGCTTGCCAGCAGGCAGAACCCGGACGGGAGCTTTAGTGCATGGGTCAATGACCAGGCGTGGGCAGTGCTTGCGCTGTCTGTATCAGACCTGCCGGACGCGACCGTCCTGGCAAAGGCGAAAGACGACCTCCTCACAAAGCAGAACCCAGACGGCGGCTTCGGGTTCTTCGGCTCCTCAGACGCGGACATGACCTCCCTTGGAATATGGGCAATGCTCGCAGGAGGGGTTGGTGTGGCTTCCCCCGAAGCCCAAAACGCGCTCTCAGTCCTCTACACCTTCCGGGACCCGTCCGGCGGATTCTTCAGCGGCTCATGGGGCGACCTGTCCCCAAGCTCAGGCTCGACAGCATGGTCGATGTCAGCCATCGCCATTACCAATTCCACCTACAACTGGCCTAACGCAAGCTTCCAGGACACCACCCTCTCCGGCCAGCCGAACACGACGCTTTCCTTCAGAATCCGGATAGAAAAAGCTTCGCCATTTTCCTTCCTCTCAGGGCTCCAGCACTCGGACGGCTCATTCCTGAACAGGATTGGCGAGCCAAACTGGTCGCCGGTGCAGTCTACCTCATACTCCATAATCTCCCTGCTCGGAAAGGGCTATCCAGTCTCCCTCCCTCTGCGCCAAGACACTGCCCTAGACCTGAACATCTCGGCGCAAGGGGACAAGCAGTGGGGCTATTCCCTTTCTTCGCTCCAGGCCCTTGGCATCTCCCAGGCAGACGTCCTGCTAAACATCACAATCCCGCCAAATGCAACACAGGAGGACGCCAGCTTCAACATCACACTTACCCATTCCTCCAACAAAAATGCAGTTTATTCTGCGCCCTTAACTGCAAGGTCAGTTCTGCCGAACCTCAAGGCTTCCGCTGCCTACCCTTCCTCCGTCCAGGAAAACAGCCAGATAGCGATATCTGCTACAGTTGAAAACTCCGGAGGCTACGGCGCAACAAACCTCAACCTCTCGCTGTATGTCAATTCCGCCCTGCATCAGTCAGCCATTCTGAACGTGTCTGCAAACTCAACCGCCAGCAAGAGCTTCTATTACACTCCGCCGTCCGCAGGCTCTTACTCCTTCCTGCTGTCCGCGGATCCTGGCAATTTAATCCGGGAGATAAATGATACCGACAACAACCTCACATTCACGGTCCAGGCAACAAGCCCCTCACCACCAGCCTCAAGCGGCGGGGGCTCATTCATTTCAGCCCTGCCCACCGCCGACCAAAATTCGCAGACCAAGACAATCGCGCAGATAAGCCGGGGCTCAACCGGCTCAGCAGAATTTACCAAAGACGTCCACGCCGTAACACAAATCCGTGTCAAGGCGGCGTCTCAGATAAACGGCCTAAAGCTTACAGTCGAGAACAAGGGCACAAAAAACCCAGTAGGCACTGAGCCAATAGGCACGGTGTACAAGTACCTCGAGCTGACGAAGAATATCGAAGACGCACAAATAGAGCGCGCAGAAATAGACTTCAAGGTCGAGGCTTCCTGGATTGAAGAAAACAGCATAGATCCCGATTTCGTATCCCTCAGCAGGCACACGGCAGCCGGCTGGGAGGCTCTGCCCACTGAAAAAACAAAAGATGACGGAGGATACCTATACTTCCGCGCCGAAACCCCAGGCTTCTCAATCTTCGCAATAACCTGCAGAAACCTGCCCCCTGCGCCGCAGACTGAGCCAGAACCTGAGCCAATGGGTGAGCCTGCCCCAGCGCCAGCCGCCCAGCCAGAGCATGGGGCGCCGACCGGGCTTGCAACTGCCCAGGAAAGCAGCAGCCTGCGATACCTTCTTATTCCGGCGGGAATTCTTCTCCTCGCTGGCCTGGCTGCAAAGCTCAAGCCGCCCAGGCAGAAATCCGGCACCTACAAAATAACCCGGCTAAGATTAGGCTAATGCTCGGCAAACTCGCTGAACTGGTTGACAAAAGGGCAAGCTATTCCGTTGTCCACATCGTCCGCGCGCTACTGCTCTTGTCAGAGACGCCTGCGGGCAGGTTCAGCTTTATGTCAAAGCTCCGCATTGGCGAGGCAAGCGCGAAGACCCTGCTTAACTCGCTATGCGATGCGGGAATAGCAAAGCCCTCCGTCAAGGGCGCAGTCCTTACTCAGAAAGGCGAAGCCCTTGTCCGCTCACTCCTCACCCAGATATCCGAGCCGCGGAGCATCGCGGCAACCGATTTTGCCGTAGCCAAGCAGAACATCGCAATTATCGTCAGGAATTCTGCAAAGCGTGTTGGCAACTGTATTTCACTGCGCGACACCGCAGTCAAAGCTGGTGCGGCAGGCCTTACCGTTTTGGTAAAGGAAGGCGGGCGGCTGAGGCTTCCCAACTGCAGCTTTTCGCTTGAGCCAATAGAGGGCGTTGTCAAGTCCCTCTTCAAAGTGGAAAATGGCGACGCGGTCCTTATTGGCTCGTCCCCGGACGCAATAACTGCTGAGGAAGGTGCCATTGCCGCCGCGCTTCAGCTCGTTGCGCCCTGAAAAAGGCAGTTATAAATACTGCTTAAACTAGATACTGGCGGTTATGGCCGAGGAAAGCACGATTCCAGCGCCCGCCGAGGCAAAAAATTCCCAGTTCGGGCTAAAACTGGAACTGCTCATCGCCGGCACCGCCCTTATAATAATCGCCTACTACCTTCTAAAATACTGAAAAATCCGCTCTAAAAACAATTATAAATACTACTGTCGCTAAATATACAGGTTGGACATGGCAGAAGACAAGCCTAAAGATGATTCGGCACCGATAAAGTTCCTGAAGCCGGTCTTCGAGACTGAGGGCGACAAGGGACCGAATCCGTTCGCTGTCCTCTTCTTCATCCTTATTCTCGTAGGGCTTATCAGCGTCGTAATCTCGCCCCAGGGCCTCTCCACAAGCTACTCCTTAGCAGGATACAACGCAACCATAATGCAGATACTCGGGACGCTGGTTGTCATCTATATCATAATCATGTTCCTCGGCGTCATCGAAACGCCGGCGAAGGGCGCCGTGAAAGTCGCAGAGGATATAATCCGTTCCAGCGATTCAGCAGCATCTGCAACAACGCCCGCCGGCACCTCGGAGCAGCGGGATGCAAAAGCGCGGGTGAAGGCATTTGCCGCAAAGTTTGAGAAGAAAGAGGTCAAACTGCAACGGGAAATAGTCGTTTATGCCGACAAGCAGGAGCTAACTGAAGGCGAGACAACATCCATCTACGCAATACCGTTCGAGAACAATACGCGCGTTGACGGTGTTGAATTCGGATTCGAGATAGTCGGCGGAGGCAGGTTCCCAGAGTCCAAGCAAAAGACGAAGAAGATAACCTCTGCCAAGACTGAAGAGTCGGTTGCCATTGTAAGCTTTGAGATGGGCGGCAGCAAAGAGACTGCAGTCAAGGTGATGGCTGCCGGCTATCCCTCAAAACAGCTCATACTTACGTCCAAGGAAGCCGCAGCAGCTGCGGCAGGCCAGGGCACAGTCGGCGCAGACAGCCTAAAGGCAATAGCAAGGTCGCAGATAGAGGATGCCGTGCGGCGGCTTGATGACCTGTCACTTGCACTCTCAAACACTGTCCGGAACGTCACCGGCAGGGTGGAAGACGAAGCAAGGAAAAAGAAGACAACGTCGCCGGAGGATGAAGAATAATGGCAGCCGCTACTGTACTTGACAAGATAATCGCAGCCGAGGACGACACTCTGAACGTCATAGACCACAACATAAAAATCCTCCAGGAGCAGATACCCAAGGACATAGAAAAAATACAGACTGCCGGAGACCAGGACGCGGTTTCGCGGAGAGTATCCCTTGTTGTCGCGACCTGCGAGAAGAAAATCATCCAGACAATTGAACTCGTCCACAGCTTCAGCAGGACAGAGCTGGCTGAAACCATCCGCCAGGTGAGGGAGGCGGCAGAGCAGATAACTCTACTTGAGGCGACGCTTGAGGAAAAAGAGGAGGCGTACGCCGCCCTCAAGACAGCCAAGGAAGAGATTGAGGCGAAGTTCAACCAGATTGATGAAAAATACCAGAAAATAATCGAGGCATACGGCAACTTTGACAATATCGCTTCTGGAATCAAGCAGCTAACTGATGACGCGGAAGATGCGAAGCGGGATGCGGCGAGGAAAAAGCAGGAGCTTGAAGCCGCACAGCAGGAGATACTCACCCACAAGCGGGACCTGGAAACCCTCCGCAAGGACCTTGATAAAGCGCAAAAGGCAGCAGACGCCCTCAAGACGAATTACGACGAGCAGATTAAAGAGAAGGAAGCTAGCATAGGAACGCTGAAGGAGTCCTACAAGAAACTATCCGCTGCCTTTAAAGCGAAGGGCGCCCAGGCAGACTCCAAAATTAGGGAGCGAATCGCCGGGCTGATGGAAGAGCTGCAAGCGGCACGCAAGGACATTGAGGACTTGAAACTGAGGAAAACGATGGTCGATACTGTCGTTCAAGGCCAGACAAAGAAAATAGGCGAGTTGACCGCCACAATATCTGCCAGAGAGGCAGAAATCTCGACACTCCAAATGTCAAAGGCGAGCCTGGAAAGCCAGGCTACTGCCTGGGAAAATAAACACAAAGAGCTGCTGGATAAATGGACTGCCCTTAATGCGGGTCTCAGAAGCCAGGACAGCGCAACAAGAAAGCTCCTTAACAGCTCAAAGAAAGAACTAGAGCTCTATGAAGAGCAGGTAAAGGGCGCAAGAAAAACCCTCCAAGAGGTCGAGGAGCGTGTAGTCACTATCGAAGAGGAGCACAGGAAAGCAATAGGGGAGCTGCTAAAGCAGAAAACCACTCTTAACACCGAGACAGCCGAACTTGAGGCAGAAATTGGCAAAAAGAGGATCAAGCTCTCTGAGACCGAGGACAAGGCAGCCCAGCTGGAGGCGGAAATAGCCCAGAAGAAGCAAGAATATGCTGCCGAGCGGAGCGCCCTGGACGCCCTCAAGGCAGAGATAGACGAACGGGCAGCCGGGATTAGCGCCACTGAGCAGAAGCTCCTGGCTACCATGAAGGAGCTTTTCAGGAAAGCCGGAAAGGGCGACAAAAATACCGTAGCCGAATTTATGGACGTGCTTAAAGATGAAAAATTCGCGATTGTCCCAGAGAACCTGACACGAGAGCTTGAAGCGAAAATTCAAGTCATTGAACAGAAAGATGCCGCGCTGCTGAGGGCCAGCGGCGAGCTGGACCGGCTAAAATCCAAAGTCGACGAGCTTGAAAGCCGCGGCGTCAGGGTGTCCCAGGAGGAGCTCGACCTGAAGGACGGGGAAATAAAAACCCTAAAAGCTAGTATAGACAAACTTAACCTGGAGCTCACTTCGCTAAGGATAACCGGCGAAAAGAATGCCTTGCTTGGCGAGCTTATCTTTTGGAAGATACTGCTCCGTTGGCTGTCGCGCGTTTCAAGTATGCTCGAACGGTTTAGCACAGTCCTTGGGCATGCACCAGCTGGCATAAGGACTCATTTAGATAAGACTGTCGCGAGCTTAGAGACATTCGAAGACCAGCTAAGGGTAGAGTCAGTTGAAGAGGCGACAGTTGACAGCGTGCGCAGATACGTGCGTGGCGCGAGGGGCAGAAAGTCAATTGGGGATGAATACTGCGAGCAGGCTAACTTACTCCGGCAGCTTATTCCAAAGGTATGCGCGGGCCTCAGCAAGGAGCTTAACAACATGAAAGCAGATGTTGCAGGAGCGCCCTACGAGCGCTTCCGCGATGCAATAGCGGGCTTGTCGCGCTCACTCTCCACATTATCTACGGAGGTTTCGGCGAGCCTTGCCGCAGCGACCGGCGATATCAAGGAAGACGGCGGAGTCTTCGTCTACAACGACAGGCCAACCAATAAGGCAACTGCAGTAGAGTGGCTTGCCGAGAAGGTATTCAAGCTGAGGGATTATGGCCATGAGGTTGCAGAGCTCGGCCATGCCATAGACGCTGCACTTGAAATTGGCGGCGACATTGATTCTTCCACAGAAGACCTCGACGCTGAGCTAAGCATCTTAGCGCAGGAAGACCCGCAGAAGACGGCACTCCAGGCAGACATAAAGAAACTGCGCGACAACCTGCCAAACCTTGCGATATTTATCGATGAGACGCACATCAAGGGCTTCACAGCCAACATAGATAATCTTGAGCGGGGCCTGGCCGCAGACACATACTCTGTTGCAGAGCTGCGCGACAGCTTTGACACAATGCTCCCTGTGGTTGTCCGGGAGCTGAAAAATGACGCAATTATAAAATGGAATGCGCTTACCGGCTCCTACCAAAAACTTGTCGAACCCGTGAAGGAGGCACTAACAAAAGCCCAATTGAAACTCCACAAAAGCTTTATAGAGAAATACAAGGGAACAAAAAACCTCCTCAACACAAAACCAGCGACCCTTGACGACATCATAGAGTACTGCAACAGCCTAATCGCCCTATACCACGCGCAAAAACAGCTAACGGACCAGATGAAAGATTCGCTGAGTTCCGCCCCCGGCGGCGAAGAGACCCAGACTACCGAATCCCAGTATACCTGCCCAGAATGCGAAAAGCCAGTTAAAAAAGGCCAAACAAAATGTTCCCACTGCAAGACTGAACTATCCTGGGATGGGGTAGCGTAGCATTACCGGCAGCGCACTCTCTCTTTTTCTTTATAAATCAATTTCGCCTCCTGAGTCTTGAGGCAAATGCGAACCCTGGAGATAGCAATCGGCAATGCCGTGGAGCGAATCCGCGAGCTAGAATGCCGGCGGTCTATGTTCGGTGGCGTTGTCTCAAAAAACCAATCCAACATCCTCCTTGATGGAAAGCCAATAGTTTTGCCCATATCTCCAAAGACCATCGACGGCATGGTTGCGGCCGTCGATGGCGGCTTGCTCCACAGAAACTTCCACGGGTTCGATCTGATAGTAGGAAAGGCGGTTGGAGCCGTTTTCGAGTACAAGCGCTCGAGACTGGTTTCTGTGGAATATCATCCTTCCGCCTTTCCTGCCCCCACCCCCATCCCAGTCTACAAGCCCCTCAGCCAGAGGGACTCAGAGACAATGGCGCAGATAAAGCGCCAGGAGCTAGAAATCCAGGCGGCAATCGAAATTGCCGAAGGCTTCGATCTTGAGATGCTTCTCCTCGACGGCTCAGTCATCCCTCACTCTTCGACGCGCCCGCACGACGACTCAGAGATAAACGAGGACTTCCACGCGCTTCTCGGGCAATTCAAGGAGCTGTACTCAGCCTGCTCAAAACGGAAGCTCCCTCTTGTCGGGATAGTCGAGGACTCCCGCGGCAAGAGGTTCGGCGACATACTCTCAAAAATACTCCCTTTCGAAATGAGGGACGAGGGCGTGCTCGGCAACACATTCGACACAAACCTCCTGTACTACATACTCCAGCCAGGCCTGCGCACCTGCGACTTTTCATTTTCAGATCAGCCAAAAAAGCACCCAATCCTGCGTGAGCTTGGCGAGTGGAGCTCCAAGGCAAGAACTTTCTATATGAAATCAGCCAAATACGACCGCCCGCTGAGGATTGACTACATCAACGGGGATGCCGAGGATATAGTGTCCAAGCTCTACCCCCTCTGTGAGATAAACGAGCTCTATGGCATACCCTCCCCGATAATCGAGGCGGACGCACGGGCGCGCCTCAGCTCAAGCGAAATCGAAGTCATCTACAACCAGCTCGTTGACAAGGCTGGCGAGCTCCCGGCACTCATGAGGCTGAGGCGGGACATGAGGCCATTCTGATGGAAACGGTCAAAATAATACACTGGAACGTGGAAGACGGGGATTTGGTCAGATGCAGGAGGTCGAACCATGGAAGTTGGCACAGTAATATCTACCTTTGAGGGGCCCAGCCCCACAAACTTCTCTTTCGTCGTGAACGAGAAGGCTGGCGAAATCCCAATCAAGAAGAACCAGTTCGTCGAGCTGAAGTCCCCCCAGGGGAAAATCGTCGCTGTAATCGAGAACATAAAAAAGACAAACCGCTACTTTGAGCGAGCCGAGTCCGTCCGCGAATACGAGCGCTCCGGCATCCCCATGAACTCAATATTCCCGGTAGACCGCTGGGAGTACCTCCTTGCGGAGGCGAAGTGCCTCGGCGTCTACACCGACACGTCAGTCGAGCGTGCGAGCTTCCCGCCTTCCCCAGGCACCAAGGTCTACCCGATAGAAAACTCCACCCTCAAAAAGTTCCTTGGCTTGGTGGATGACGGCCTCGACCTGGGGCTTGTCGAGCACCACAACCTCCCTGTCAAGCTCAGCCTCACCCGCCTCGTCCAGAAGCACTGGGCAATGCTTGGGATTTCCGGTTCGGGAAAGAGCTACGCTGTTTCCGTCATGCTAGAGGAACTCCTGGACAGGACGCCCGAAAGCGGCAGAATCGCGCTCTTCATAGTCGATGTCCACGGGGAGTACTCAGGCTTCGCCAAGACAGAAAAATACGCAGACCGCATCAAGATAATAAAAGGCAGCGACATCCGCATCGGCACCTCCAACCTCAACGGCCCGGGCTTTGCAAGCATGCTCCCGCAAATGAGCGGAGCCCAGGTCAGGGACCTAAACGTCGTGGTTGACGGGCTGAGGAAAAACAAGAAGAAGGACAGCAAGCCCTACAATATAACTGACTTAGTCAACGCGGTCGAAAAGTCAGAGGAAATAAACGAGAACACGGCCAAGGCGCTGAACGGCTGGCTCAGGGAGCTTGAGAACCTGCGGCTCTTCAACTACTCAGATTTCCCGAGCTCGAAGGAGCTCAGGCCAGGGCACGCGCTCATCCTCGACCTGAGCGACATAACCTCCCTGCGGAAGAAGCAGACCATAGTCGCCTACTTCTCAAGAAAGCTCTTCGACCTGAGGAAAAAGGGCCTTGTCCCGCCGTACGTCGAGATACTGGAGGAGGCGCACCAGTTCGCGCCGGAGTCTGCAAAATTCGAGAATGCAATCTCCATCCCAATCCTCAGCACCATAGCAAGGGAGGGAAGAAAGTTTTACGCCTCACTGTGCCTGATATCCCAGAGGCCAATCAAGCTGTCGACGACAATCCTCAGCCAGTGCAACACCCACTTCATCCTCAGGATAACAAACCCCTACGACCTGAAGCACCTCGGCGAGTCAAGCGAGGGCATAACGCAGGAGACGCTGAACACGATCTCCTCCCTCCGTGTCGGCGAAGGATTAATCGTCGGGGAAGCCGTCAACTTCCCGGTCTTCGTGAGGATACGGCAAAGGCGGTCAAAGAACCCAGACCACGCCCTGCCCCTGCAGAGCTACGCGATAAAATACGAGGACGTCCTGGAGAAGAACTCCAAAGACTCAGAAACGTTCATGCCCGACTAAAGCGTCGAGTTTATCACTTCTAGGGTCTTGTTCACCTGGGCGCCAGCGGCGTTTGTCGTCTGCGTGGTCACTCCCTGGAAGAAGACCAGGACCATGGCGAATATCCCTAGCGCGAGCAGCAGCATCAATACCGCCACAAGCGGGCTCATACCTCTTTTGTTAAGCCAGTTCACATCCATCACCAGCTCAGCGAAATAGCACTTAATATATAAACCTACTCAAGCCCGCCCACGGATTTGACCACGGTCGGCTTGCTCCCCTCCTTGTCGCGCTCAAGCCGGTACAGGCTCCCGGACACAGCCTCCTCAAGCTTCTCCTCATGCGTTATCAGGAAGACCTGGTCTATGTACTCCGCTACCCTTTCACGCAGGGTTTCCGCAAGCTCCTCTATCCCCCTCTTGTCAAGGTTGTGCGTCGGCTCGTCAAGTATGAGCGTTCTCAGGTGCGGCGCCAGCCCGAGCGCAAGAGCCATCCTCAGGACGAGCGCTGCCGAACTCCTCTCCCCCCCGGACACCCTGCCCTCGACGTCAACCCACCTGCCGCCCCTTTCCTCAAGCTGGAGGACATAATCTCCCTCCTCTATCCCAAGGCGGACTCCGACAAAGTCCTTGTACGGGTAAAGCCCCTCCCAGATGTTCTGCATCATGGTGTTCAGCCCGTCCACGAACCTCCTCCTCAATTCGTCCTGGGTCCCCTTCAGCGCGTTTTGGAACCTGGAAAGGAATTCAATCCCTGAAGTGATGCCCTCTGCATCTTTCCTGTGCTTTTCAATCTCCTTCTCCGAGCCTTCCGTCCTCTTCAGCTCGGCCTGGACCTCCTCCGCCCGCGCCTTTGCAGATGTGTATTCGGCGTTCGCCAAGCTTAGCTCATCCGACGCCGCATCGAATTTTTTGCGGAGCTTTTCATATTCCGTCTCATCAAAGCCAAGGTCGCCCTCCTCCCTCTTGATTCCCGCTATCTCGCGCTCCAGCCTCTCAAGCTCGCCCCTTTTCTGCGCAAGCTCGCGCTCCCTGAGCAGCGTTTCCTCATCCGCCTCAAGCACGCCTATGGCCTTTTCTTCACCCTTCCTTCTTGACCTAAGCCGTGCAAGCTCTTCCTCAAGCTTCCTCCTGGCAGGCGCAATCTTTGCAAGCCTCTCGGACGCCTTTTTGCCATCCTCAAATTTTTCCTGAAGCCCCTCAAGAAACGTAATCTCCCGTTCGAGCGACTCAAGCCGCCTCTTCGCGCCGGAAATCTCAGCAGACAGCATGGCTTTCTCCTCCTCAAGCCCTTTTCTCAGTGCAACTGCCCTTTGCCCGTCAAGCAGCGTCTCACACAGGGGGCAGGTGTTCGTCCCGAACTCTTCAAGGCTCTTCTCAATGAACTCAATTCTTCCTTCCGCTCTCGGGACCCTTTCGCGGGTTTTTTTCTTTTCAGCTTTTTTTGCATCAATTTCAGCATCAAGTCCAGGCCTCTCAAGCGAAATGCGCTTGAACTCTGCCGCGGCGTTCTCAGCCGCCTGCACCTCCTTAGCAATCCGCCCAACCTCTGACTCAAGCGCGGCAATTGATGATATGGCGCCTTCCAGCCTCTTCCTGCAGGCTGCCCTTTCGCGCCCGGCTTCCTTCAGCCTTGCCTCAAGCTCAGCGGGGCTTAGCCTGCCCTTCGGCAATGCCCTCAGCCGCTCTGCCTCTTTATTCAGGACGGCAAGCTTTGCCCTCATGTCCCTGAACCTTATGAAATCCTTTTCCATCTGCCGGGCTGATTTTTCCATAGCCGCCTTTACATCCTTCGCCTTACCAAGCGCGGCTTTTTTCCCAGCCTCAAGCTTCCATAGCTGGGCAAGCCTTGCCTCAAGCTCAGCCTTCTTGGACTTCCCTGCTGCCTCAAGCCCCTTTACAATCTCCTCTGCGGCCCGCCTTTTTTCCTCAAGCCCGTTTGCCAGCTTGACGGAATTCTTCCTGACCTCCTCAAAATCGTCAAGCCCGAGCAGCTCGTCTAGCTTCGCCATCCTCTGCCCGCGTGCTATCTTCAGGAAATAATCCAGCTGGTTCTGCTCCGAGTAAACCGCCCTGCTGAACAGCTCGTAGTCAACCTTCAGCAGCTCCCCAACCCGCTTTGTGACCGCGGCTGACGCGGGACCCTCTATGAGCTTTCCGCCAAGCCGCAGCTCGGAAGCCAAAGTCCCCCTTCCGCGCTTAAGCTCGCGCCTGACAATGTACTCCTTTCCGCCGGCATTGAATCCAACCTCAACGTATCCTGAATCCTGCTCTTCCGGCTTGTCCCGCAGTACCTCCTCAAGCCTGAGCTTCTTCGACTGGAGCGCAGGGAAGTTGCCGAAAAGCGCGAAGGAGATGCCGTCCATCACCGAGCTCTTGCCGGAGCCGATAATCCCTATGAGGACATTTGTCCCCTTGGTGAACTCAAACCTGCTGTCTGAATGCGATCTCCAGTTCACGAGCCTGGCTGAGGAAATCATAAAGTACTTATAATTCTGAAGTCGATTATATACGTATGGAGATAAAGCAGGTTTCTGAAAAGCAGTACCTTGTCCGCGCGGAGCCCGGGTCGAGCTGGCGCACTGTTTTCCTCAACGGCTACAAGGCGAGCTGCACCTGCCCGGACTATGTCTTCCGCGGAATGAGGCGGAGCTGCAAGCACATAAAGGCAGTCTATATCGCCCTTGACACAACTAAAATAAAAAAATAATGTTTCTTTTCGCTAACTGCCAGAAAGAAGGCAGCGCCGAAGCCGCGAGGAAGCACAAGGTTCTCGTTTACAGCAGGAAAAAGCCTTAGTGTAGGTAGTGCATGTTGGTGTATGTTGGTGTAGGTGAACCTACACTGGCTTTGAACCTACACTAACTCCATTTTCAGGATATGGCTGGTGTAGGTAGTGTAGGTAGTGCAGGTAGTGTATGTTTGCGCCTTTAAGCCCCTATAGTGCTATAGTACAGTAGCGGTTTCTTGCCGTTGCACACCGACCGAACGCCGGGTCCGGGCGCCATTTGCTGGCTTGGCTGCGCAGGGCGGGAAACGCCTATCATGCGGGCGCAGCCCGCATGAACGTCCCCCCGATTGTATGGGGAGCGGAGCTCCCCCTATATTTGATTGTTCGGCCCGCGGCGCGCGCGGCCAGGCGGGCGCCGGCGCTTATGGAAAAGCCGGGAATTTGGCGCCCGAAGCGCGCTTTTGGAAGCCGGGCGAAAGGTATAAATACAAGTTTTACGTAAATATATTTACGTAAAACTGAAATGGCTCAAAAAACCGCGACTCTGATAACGTATGACCTCAGCTCCGGCAGCATGTCCAAGTCCCAGGCGTCCCTGTTCCACAAGAGGCTGTACGGCTATACCGACAGCTCGCACGGCGGGAAGTACACCTACAAGCGGAAGGGCCTGCTTTCTGAGATGCCGCATTTGAACCCGAGCAGGTCGGTAATTATTATTCCGAGGGACAAGGCGGGCGAAGTGCTGACTTTCCTCGGGGAGCATGGGGCGACGGTGTTTGCGATAGATGTTGTCCTAAACGAGGCACAGAAAAAAGCGCTTCAACAAATACAATAGAGAACAATTCGTCCAACGCAAAAAATCAGCTAAACGTAATGAGATAAGTTAGCGCGTCTTCCCTCTCTTCATGAATCTTTCCAGCCTGCCGAATGCCTCTTCCTGCATCTCAAGCGGCGGGAGGAAGACCGACCTCAGGTGACCGGTCCCATATTTGCCGCCGAAACCTGAACCGTGGACGAAAAGGACGTGCTCCTGATTCAGCAGGTCAAGCACGAACTGCTTGTCGTCCTCGCAATTCTCAATCTTTGGGAATATGTAGAACGCCCCGCCAGGCTTCTGCGTCGAAATCCCGTCAATCTCGTTCAGCCTCTTGTAGGCGAAATCGCGCCTCTCCTTCAGCCGCGCAAACTGCTCACCTGCAAACCTCTGTGCGTTTTTTACTCCGACGACGGACGCGACCTGGCATGGGGTGTTCGGGCTGAGCCGCATCCTCCCCTGCTTTGCAAAGCACTCCTTGACGTCGTCAAGCTTTTCAGTATTGTCATGGAAGACGGTGTACCCAACCCTCCATCCGGGTGCGAAGCATGTCTTCGAAATCCCGTTCAGCAGTATCATCGGTACGTCCTTGCAGACCGCCGCCGGCGAGACATAATCCTCTTCGTAAACGAGTGCGTCATAAATCTCGTCAGATATAATGAAAAGCCCGTTCTCGGCCGCAACGTCGCATATCTCCTTCAGCGTTTTCTTCCCGTAGCATGCGCCGGTCGGGTTGTTCGGGTTTATCACCACTATCGCACGCGTGTCGCCGGTTATGCTGTTCCTTATGTCATCAACATCCGGCACCCAGCCCTCATCCTCTGCCGTCCTGTACTCTATTGGGTTCGCGCCGTAAAAATGGGAGTAGCTCGTGTAGGGCGGATAGCTCGGCCCGGGTATGAGGAGCTCGTCCCCGTGGTTCATGAAAGCCCCGAACAGGAAAAGAAGCGATTCAGAAACTCCGCTGGTAACGAACACATCCTCAGCATCAACCTTGACATCCCTTCCCTTGTAGTAATCTGCAGCCGCCTCCCTAAGGGGCATATACCCCTCGGACTCAGAATAATAATTATGCCCCTTTGCAGTTGCGTCGCAGAGCGCGTCCTTCATCTCCTGGGGTGTGTCGAAATCGTACTTGTTCGGGTCCCCTATGTTCATCCGGATTACCTTGTCCCCCGTCTTCTCTATCTCCCTCGCAGGCAGAATCAGGTCCCTTATCGCGTAGTGGATTTCCCCCGTTCTCTTCGAAGTCTTAAAACGCATAGTCGCTCTACTAAAACGGGCAACTTTATATTTATTCCGCCGCCGCGTTTTTCAGGATTCTTGAAACTGTCACGTGCGAGACGCTGTGCCCGTCTGCCCTCAGCCTGTTTGCGATTTCCCGTGTTGACAGCCCGTCCGAGCTGAGCCTTTGCGCCGCTAAGACGACCATGCTTGTGTCCTTTCTCGGCCGCCCGCCCTGCCGCTCCTCAAACACCCCGGCAAAGCCGTTCCGCTCCACAAGGAAGCCGCATTCCGTAAGCGACCTGTACGCCTCCCTGTACTTCTGGAGGTAATACCTGCGCTCAAACTCTATTCCCCTCATGGCTGCCCTGTAAAGCCCCCATGGCTCGGCGCTTCCATCCCTCTCAGAAAGCTTGAACCCCGCGTTCTCGCAGAGCTTATACAGCTGCTTCTCATACTGGTCGCTCAAGGCGAGGCGCACCATTCCGTCCCTCCCGCGGACTATGTGCTCAAGCTCCCTTAGGCTGTCGGCCCATTCCGGCTTTCTTCGGAGGAATCCAGCTGCTTTTTTCTGGGACTCAGACAGCTTGCCCGACGCCTCCGCAAGCGAATAAACAACGTCCGCAACCCTCTCTGAGAGGTATGCAAACGGATTTTCAGCCCCAGCCATCTCCGCAAGGTCAACGCACCCGCCGATGTTCCTCGCGACAGTCTCCTTCTCAGCAAAAACAAGCGCCAGCTCAACCGCCAGCATTGACTTGTACAGGTGCCTTGCCGCGTCTATCCTGTCATCAGCATCTTCAAGCGCCTGCGCAATGGATACCGAGTTCACAAAAAAAGAAATGCGCCCAACCAGCCCCTCGATGTCCCCTTCGCCGGCTTCAACCCATTTTCCCGAAGACGAAAAGACGTCATTCCTGAACTTTTCCCGCCCCCGGATTTCGCCTCCGCCCGCGCTATCCAGCACTTTGACCATGACCTTCCTTTTTTTAATCTCATCAAGCTCCCCGCTTTCATCCAAAACGTAAAACGCGCCTGCGAGGCTCTCGTTGCTCCTTATGAAATTCTCAACGTCCACCGCCCAGCGCTCCTTCCGGTGCTCGAACTGGTACATCCGCCGTCGGTAAAAGCCCATTGCCTCGACAGGCATAACGCCAGTGCTCGTTATGACGCCGTAAAACTTTTCCTCGTCATTCTTGAGCCCGCCGCCAGCCTTGAGGTAAGCCGCCATCGGCACTATCACGCACGCCTTGTCCATCCTGGTGTTGAACAAATAATCCGAGGCCTTTTTCCTTGCAAGCTCCCTTGTCAGTGGCTCCTCCCCGATTATATCTATCCCCATCACCCTCTCACAGTCAACGCAATAAACCTCAGATATGCCCATGCATGTCGAGCATATCATCCGCCCGCAGCTTTTGCAGACGTCTTCAGTCTTTTTTGTGCACCTAACGCAGAGTTCAGGCATGTTTCCTCCTTTCCAGCCAGCTTTTCGAAGGCACGGCGCCCCTCTTTTCATAAATTATGTAATTTAACATAATTAATATAATCTATGGGGGTAAACGTTTATAAACTTTTCTATTTTACTATATTCCTGAAATGGAAATACTCGAATTGGACAAGCCGTTCACAACAAACGAGGCAAGGAGGCTTATCGAGGAGAACCCAGACCTCCTCGCCATCCAGCTCCCGGAATCCCAGGCGAACCGCCTCTCCGAGTCGACAGTTGTTTTCCTCGAGAGCCAGGGTGTCGGGATAGTGAAGAAGCTTACCGGCTCCGGCAGGCCCAAGTTCGTGCCAACCCCAGAGCTCGTCGAGAAGGCAAGGGTGCTTAAGGCAGCAGGAAAGCCACTGACCGATGCAGCAAAGGAGCTCGGCCTCTCCCCGTCAACACTCTACGTCCACATCTGGAAAAGCCTCGAATAGCTAGGTTTATATATCCTGGGACCCACCGGCGTTCTATGCGGGAATACCTACTCAACCAGCTCGACAGCCGCCGCTGCGCGGACACAAAACGGGTTCAGGATATCCTGGACGGGATTTATTCAGAAGTCCTGGCTTCCCCCTCCCCCATCGAAGCCAAATCCGCCTTCCTCGACGGCATACGCAGGATAGAATACGAGCGCGATGCATGCGTCGAGGCGGCAGAAACCCTAAAAAGAATCTACTTGCAGGGCAGATAGCTGTTTCAAAACCCCCCTCAGATGCCGGATTCGTTCAGGAAAACGCGCCGCTTCCTCTGCATAAGGCTGAGCACGCCCTCAGCAAGCTTCTCCTCCTGCGGGGCGGAATTTGAGAATATGAACGGTGCGTCTAGGGCCTTTACTACCTCGAAAAGCGATTTTATCTCCCTTGAAAAGACCGAGGCGCTCTCCATCCTCAGGAGGTTTGCGTAATGCGCCCCATGGGATATGTCCCCATATTCGAATGCCGCGACAACAGGCCCGAAGGTTATATTGTTCGGGATGTGCCTGTCGAACTCGCCAGCCAGGTAAAGCCCGGGCATGATTTGCTTTCCAGCTATCTGCAGCCCGAATTTCGGCTTCCTTGGGACTGATGCCTTCTGCCTTGCGAACTCATTCAGCTCATCACTGCAGTAGCTCCTGATGCCAGTGCCCACGTCTGCAGGGTCCCCTCCCTTGAATGCTTTCAGGCTTTCATGCACTGCGCCGACAAAAGGCTCGGCGATTGACCCGTCGACAAAAACATACACCGGCTTGTGCGTCGACATTACCCTGTCCGACACAATCCCTGCCGCAGCATCATAATCGCAGTCCCCTGCCAGGACAAAGACCTGCCTCCTGCGGCTGAGGTCTATTGCTCCGTCCACGTGCTCCCTGCAGAACTCAACTGCGATGTTGCCAGCGTCCGCAACACCTGACAAAAGCGCCTTGACATCATATGCGGTTGCCACAGCCCCCTTCCGCGGGAGCAGCATCAGCGGCGTCCCGCTCCCTATTGATGAAAACACGGCCTTCGCCATATCCGTTAGCGAATCCACCCTGAGCGTCATGTGGTGCAGGGGCTTGTCAACTTCAATCTCAGTCTCGCCCCCGCGCTGGAAAGATGTTGCACCCTCCAGCTTCTTTGCCAAGTGCCGCCCTATCGCCGCAGCTGACGCCACCTCGGCCCTGCAGGCTGAAACCGGCTTCCCGCTCTCCCTGCAGTACAGCTTCGCAAGCTCGGACTTTTTTTCTTCAAGCGCCCTTACTGCGCCCTCAAGCATTTGCACCCTGTGCGAAAGCGGCTTTGCCCTGAACTCCCGCCCCTGTGCCTTGGACATTTCAAGAACCTGCTGCGCAGACGCCGGCACCGCAGTCATTATTATGTTCCCAAAATAGTCCCTCACGTTTCCGCCGGACTGCCTCTTCTCATCAAGGGAATCCAGAACACGCTCGAGCTCGTCTATCTCTGCCATAATTGACAAATGAATCCTCTCAATAAAAGCTTAACCCCTGTCAGAAAGCGCGCCCATCTTCTCCAGAAACTCCTCTTCCGCAAAATGCAGCTTCGCCGGGTAGATTATCACGTGCTGCGGCTTCCCGAAATCCATTTTCTTCAGCTCCTCGACAGTGCCGTACCAGAATTCAGAATCCTCCCCCGCCCTTGCAAAAACGACCAGCTTAGTCTTCGGCGTTATCAGCCCCTTTTTCTCCTTCGCCTCAATCTCCTCAAGGAGCCGTATGCCCTCTGGCGCGGTCATGTTCCTGTCCGGCTTTATGTCCAGAAGGATCAGGGTGTGCAGCCCGCACTTCAGGTTTTCCGCAATCGCACCGTACGGGCTCGTCGGAAAATAATTTTTCTCAGGGTAGGCGAGAGTCGTTGTCCTTCCGAACTTGTACAGCTGGAGCCCTGTTTCTGAAACCGCTGTTAGTATGGACGAGGCGTGCACCACCTTGTACTCGACTCCAAGCTCCCTGCACCTCATCAGTATCTCGACGTGCGTCGTCGCTGTCAGCGGGTCCCCGCCGACGAGCAGGCAGACATCCTTTTTCTTTGCTTTCTCAATGTACCCGCTCTCCTCCTCGACCTCCTTCCTGCCGAGGACAGCAACTTTTTTACCAATAACTTTCTCAAGCCGTTCCTTCGTCGCCCCAGTCCTTGACGTGTAAAGCTCGGCATAAACCTCCTTGCACTTTTTCGCAGCCTCAAGCCCCTTCAAAGAAATGTCCTTTTCGTCCCCTATGCCCGTCCCTATGAGGTAAAACATTATTTTCCCTCAAACTCAGCTTTTTTAGGAAAAAAGCTGATGCAAAAAACAGAAACGGTTTGGTACGTCATTTTCCCTCAAACACGTACGGGAACTTTTTCCTTATCACGTCATAAACTGCATGGGGGCTCATTATTCCCTCCTCAGTTATTATCAGGTCTATGTATTCCGCGTCCGTTATGTCGAATGCGGGGTTCTTCACCTGGACGCCGTCGACTTCCTCTTCCCAGACCTCCTTTGGGTCCCTCTCCTCTATGACTTCCTGCGCACCCATCGCGGTCTCCGGGTCGAACTTGTAGGTCTCCGACGCAACCATGAACGAGACTCCGTGCTTTTTCGCAGACAGCGCAATCTGCGACGTCCCAATCTTGTTTACAACGCTCCCATCTGAAGTTATCGCATCTGCACCGACGAGCACCGCGTCGACCTTTGGCATGTAATAGTTGACTGCCGAGTCGACAATGTGGGTTATCGGGATTCCGTACTGCGCAAGCTCCTTTGCCGTTATCCGCCCCTGCAGCCTCGGGCGGGTTTCGGTGTTTATCACTTCAAAGGTCTTTCCCTCGTCAAGCGCCTCCTTGAGAATCTTTATCAGGGTAGAGGAATGGCAGTGCACGAGGACAACTCCCTTGTTCGGTATCCTCTTCGCGCCTATCTTCGCAATCTTCTCCTTTGAGCTCTCCACATACTCGAAGAACTTCTCGCTCCCCTCCTTCACCACGCCCTGCAGCTGCGGGAGGCCCTTTTCGCTGTTCTTTCTCACAATGCTTATCAGGTAGCGTATGCCGTTTCTCATCATCGGCTCGGTCGGCCGGGTCGCTATCAATATCTTAGCCTTCGCCTCGAAGTCCTTCTGGAAAGTCTCGCCGTCGTACTTCCCGGCAAACTCCTCAAGCACCTTCACAGCTTCAAGCGCGACGTTCGTGGCGCCCTGTATCTCAAGCCTTTTTATCTTCCCTGCGATTTCCTCAACAGTCATACGTCCCCTAAAGCCCTCCTATTTCATAAACTTTTTAGCAAACGAATACAGGCACGCCGCAGACACAGCCGACGCAAGGTACCCGAGCGCAGTCCCATACCAAATCCCGTACGCCGGATACGCATACCTGCACACAACCACAAACACCGTGACGTTCACAGCAGTGCTCGCCAGCAGCATCCTCGCAACAGCCTGGGTGAACTCAACCCCCCGCCTCCGACTGAGTATTACGGTCGTCGAGGTGAAGACCGCGGGGAACGCCGCAAACATCCCGCCCCAGAGCGGCCCGCCGACCGCGCTAGCTATCACCGCAAACGAAATCACCGAGCCGGCAAACACCGCCCGCATCAGAAGCTCGGAGGGCTTGTACTTTATCTTGAACCCGCCGTGCGAATTTGTTTTGACTCTCCTTTCCAGAAACCATAATGCACATATGTTCGCCACTACTAGCATCACAAGCGAAATCCCAAAGCCAGCGCCGAAAAAAACAAAAGGCAGTGCGAGCGCCGCCCAAACAACGAACGCCTTTGCAAGCGCTTTTACAAGCCCGCCTGAAAGCATAATCATGCATATCGCCAGGAACACCGCGTCCGCGCCGAGTATTGCGGGCACGACGTCCGTCGACTGCGCTACAAAACTTGCACCCTGCGTCCAGCCTATGAAAAAAAGCCCGACGACGATTGTCGATGGCAGCCCGCCGATTATCCCGCCAACCTTTGAGCCTACGCGCTCGGAGACGACAGTCGTCATGGAAATCCATACTCCACCGACTACAAACGACAGCACAAGCTTCAGAATAAACGGGTCCATCACTCCACCCTGTATCTCGTCAGCGCCGCAATCCCGCCAAGCCCCTCAAGTTGCTTTCCGGATTCGTGTTCCACCGAGATTATCAGCAGCCGCCCGTTCCCCCTTTCCGCGGACTCTATCACGTCCCTCAGCTCGCCGCCCCTCAGCTTCTCATCAGTAATCATCAGCACTTCCACAGCGCCTGCCTGCGCAGCGTTCCTCACCTGCGCCGGGCCGTACGTCGCCCTGCCCTCTTTTGCAATCTCCGTAAGCAGCTTCTCCATCAGCGCGCTTTCCTCTGCGAGCTTGCTTTCCTTTGCAATCCTGTGGAGGATGCCCTTCTTCATGACCTCTGAAACTGCATTCTCGCCTGAGGAGCCGGTGTGCTCCATTATGCATTTGCCCGCAATCTCAGAATGCTTCTCCTTGATTGCCTTGAACAGGTCCTCCTTGTAGAACCCGGCGCCGCAGACCACGCACTTGCCGAACTCGTACTTCGACAGCGCCTCTGCGACTTCGGAATAGAATTTCTTTTCAGCATCGGCTATCTTCTCCGGCTGGTCCTTGCCGGGAATCTGGGCGCGCATGGTCTTGTAGTCGACTCCGAAGTCCTTCACAAAGCCGAAGACTGCTTCGCCCCTGTCGACTGAAACAACAACAAGCTTCGGCGCCCTCTTCTCGCACCCCTCAAGTATGCCAAGGATTGCCCGGCTCCACTCTTTCTCTATAATAATAGAGTCGCCGAGCTCCAGGTTAAGCGCGTGGTGCGAGCCGAAGTCGACAAACGCCTCAGGCGTGCCTGACTCTATGACACCGTGGACCCTGAACCTGTCCGAGCTCCTATGGAACTCGACCTTTTCGACCTTGAGCTTGATGTTTATTGCTTTCCTTTCCGCCTTCTTGCTCCTGAGCTTGTCGCCGGACTCAAACCTGACCCAGCTCCTCCCGTAAACAACGTCGCCTGGCGAAATTACGTTCCCAAGGTACCACATGTCTTCAAGGGTGTCCACCCTGACGCTGACCTTGTTCTCCCGCATCTTTTTCCAGAGAATCTGCATAACACCCCTATAATACTATATTATAAATTCTTACCCATAATAATCCTTATTAAACAGGAGGCATTATACTACCCCATGGGTTTCATAGAAACACTAACAGGAGCATTCTCCAGGATAATACCCTCACACAAGCCGAAGGAGGGCGAGCCTGACATAGGGGCTGGGCAGAAACGGCTTTTAGAAACGGCAGTATCCCTAATCAAAGAGCTGAAAAACCTGGAGGCACAGGAGCAGAAGCTCATGCGGAACCTCTCAAAACTGGAGGACAGCGAGGGGTCTGAGCAGAAAAAGCTGGAAAAGGCTTCCGCAAATGTCGACCGGGAGGAAGCCAAGGCAATAGAGAAAGCAGCGTCCCAAAACTGGCAGGGTGCGATATCCGACGTGCGGAAAGTTGCCCGCGACCTTATGGCTGCTGTCCGCATCACAAAGGAAACTGAAGAAAACCTCAAAGCCGCGAAGGTGGACGAGGCAGAAATAAAGAAGCTCCAGGCTGCAAAGGACAAGCTGCTCCAGCAGCTGGTCCCCATCATCAGGCAGCTAGAAAGCGCGCACGGAATACCTGACATCGAAGCGCAGATGCGGCGGCTGGAGGGGAAGTAATGGCACTGTTGTCCTCGCCAGCCACGTCTGCAGGAGACATATCCAAGCTTCTCAAGGACTTCGAGGATATGATAACCGGAATCCGGGACATAAACAAGAAGATAGCCTCCAAGGATTACAAGGGCGCGGAATCAAAAATGAATCGCGTTTCGGCAGACCTCTCCAATGCGAAAAAGAGCATTTTGTACGCCATGGAGCACTCAAAAGCCGAGGAGCGCAGGATTTCCGCTTTGGACAAGATCGAGGAAAATATTGAGGAGAAGATAGAGCTTCTTGAGGATGAGATAAAAGACGAGACGCGGAGCGTCCAGGCGCTTTCCGGCGGGAAGCTGGCGAAGGCAGCCCAATACATGCTAAGGGCAGAGCAGTTCGGCATGGTCGAGCGGACAGGCGCCCTGCAGGCAGCCCAAGCTAAGAAATCAAGGATGGCAGCGGCGATAGACAAAAATGCCGCGCTCCAGAAAAAAGCCCTCGGCGGGGTTGGAAAATTAGGAAGCAAGCTGAAGGCGCTGGGGGACAGCGACATGCTCAAGGGGAAGGAAATCAAGGCACCAACAGCCTCGGTGATGATGTCTGGGCCGTTAGGGCTTCTTGGGATAGGCGACCTCAAGCTCGACAAGGCCGCAAAGGACATCGGCGGAGGGATTGAAAAAGGCTCAGCGGAGATTGCCGAAGGCTCTGAAAAAATGGCGCAGGTGCAAAAGCTGATGGCGACCAAGGAAGGCAGGAAATACATCCGCGAACACCCTGACCAGTTTCAGGACATGGCGGCTGACGCAGTATTCACCGAAATGCACGGCACGGTGGACGCCGCAGAGGGGTTCACAAAAACACTTGACCAGACGCTGAAGATGTCGACTACAGCAGCCCTAGAGGATACTGTAGACGACTTTGAATCCATGTCACGCGATTCAATGGAAGCCAGCAGGCTTGCAAAAAATGTCCTGACCGGAAAGACAAAGCTGAACAAGGACAGCATCATCGCAGCCGGGGAGCTTGCCGTAGATTCCGCCAAGGACTATGCAAAACTAAGCCTTGACGAGGTCGACGACCTCACTTCCTGGGTGCCAATTGCAGGAAAAATGGTCCACGGGGTAAAAAAGGATTTAACCGGCTTAGCCGACGACGTCGTAAACATGAGTGAAGAATCTGCCGAAGGCGAGATAGTGACCGTCGGCCAGATTACTGGAGCGGCAGTCGATACCGCAAAGGTCGGAAAGGACGTTGCCGAGGTAGCTATTGCCGTCGGAACCATGGGCGCAGGCGCCGCCGTAGTAGGCGGCGTTGAAGCCGCCGCAGAGGTCGGCACTGAGGTCGCAATCGAAGCCGCCGCAGAAGCAGGCGCCGAAGCCGCCGCAGAGGCTGCAGCAGAGGCAGCAGCAGAAGCCGCCGCAGAAGCCAGCGCAGAAGCCGCCGCGGAAGCGAGTGCTGAGGCCGCCGCAGAAGCATCAGCAGAAGCCGCAGCAGAGGCTGCCGCCCAATCCGCCGCAAGGGCTACAACTCAGGCTGCAACAAGGGCAGGCACACGAGTCGCCTCACGCGGGTTTGAGTCCTTTGGCCAGAGGGCTGGCGCCCAGCTCCAATCGCGCGGGATGAGCCTCCTGGACGAAAGCACGGGCGGCGTAATGAAAACTGGCAGGTCGGCGGCAAAATCCGCCGAAGAGGCGTTCGAAAGCGGGAAGAAGGGGGTTGACGCGCTAAAGCGCGGGGACTACAAGGAAGCCGCCAAGCACGGCCTGGACACCTACAAGAAAGGCAGGAAAGCCAAGGACGAATTTGACGAGCTCAGGGACAAATTCAAGCGCGAGGACGAAGAGCGGGAGGAAAAGAAGCCGTCCCGGATTGACGGGGCGATGCGGCGCGCTGATTCAGCACTCCAGAAAATAGAGTCCGCAGAGGAGACTGTAAAATCATTCTCCTCCCCGGAGGAGATAAAGAAACGGGCGATGGCGGAAGCCAAGAAGATGGCGGATGAGCACTCAATAATGACTCTCGGCGGGCTTACTGTAGCCGGCGAGACTGACTCCACGTCAGTCGAAAACGCCAAGAGCCTCCTGAGGCGCGCTGGAAACTACGAAAACATAGGCCCGAACCCGCGGGAGAAGGTAAATGCCGCAATACGGCTCCTGCGCAAGCACAAGGCAAAGGACAGCCGGGAGAAAACCGAGGTCAACATGCTAATACACCGGGCGCGGGACATTGCGGTCTCAGCCCCGGCGCAGGCAGAGCTCGTTTCCGGCTTGCGCGAGGCGAAAAAGCAGGAGGACGCCTACAAAACCGAGATTGCAAGCGGCGAGGTGGCAGACTCACTTGCGCCGGCAGAAATCCCGCGCGCCTCCGTGGCTGAGATGGCAGATGTTATCCACCAGAAAACGCTCGAGATGCACCGGAGCCTTGAGCCGGAGCCAATCAGCGAGGCGGACTACCAGTCCACGGAGGACATGCTCGGCCTCGGCGAGGGCGACGTGGAAGTCGACCTTGGCAGCGAATCCCCCAAAAAAGAAGCAAAGCTTGCAGAGGCTTAATAGCCGCGCCTAATGCCTCTCCCCAAAAGGGTTATATACTTTCATAAACTTACCTTTTTAAGATAATGCCACCATCATTGGAAGATATTGCCAGCGGTGCAGAAGGAGGCTCGGCGCCACAGCAGATAACCCTCGCGCCACCTGAACAGCCGTGGTACAAAAAGATTCTCAGCTCCAAATTCTTACCATTTGCAATCATAGGAATAATCTGCTGCGGCTGCTGCTTCTGCGGCGGCCCAATGACCGGAATGTCCTGGGAGAACATACCTTTTGTCGGGCCGTTCCTGAACGCGATGGCGAACATTTATTACCCAATCATGCGCGCCGAGATGCAGAAAGCCGGGCTCGGGTCCTATGTACAGGCCGGCGCCGGGCTTGGGGTGTTCAGCGACCTCTGGTCAATTTTCAACAACCCCTGGCTGCTTGAGTGGGAGCCTGCCAAGACGAAGTCAGTTGCCGAGATTTCAGATGTCGGGATTGTAATAGATTATATGGACATGATACCAAGCCAGCCGTTTGCAGGGCAGAAGGCAGCCTTCCAGATGAGGATACACAATACTATGGCTGACACCATCGGCGCGAAGGCGGAATTCGGCGTCTCGAACTGCGCGGATGTCTTCGAGAAGACAAACCTCTGCTTCACGGATGATGCATCGTCAGCCGACGCCTTGCGCGGTGGCACATTTTACCAGCGGAACTCCTGCGGCGCCTGCGACTGGGCGTGCGGTTTTGCCTATTCCACCGGCGCCGGGCAGGCAGGCCTCAGCGACTACATCTGCGACGACTGCTGCGACGCCTGCATTGCAGAGCACTCAGGCGACCTTGGGTACATAGCATACCCCTCTTCAGACCTTGCGCCCAGCGACCACAGAATTTATCCCGGCGCCACGATGTACGCAGAGGCGCGCTCCACCACCTACGCCACGACTGAGGTGTGCACCAACCAGCAGGTAGCCAGCCACTCAGGCAACATCGAGGGAGTCTTCATGTACGACTTCGCCCCGCTGACCGACATGTATGAGACCTACCCCTTCGGGGACTGCAGCAAGAGCGGAGACACATACTCCTGCGTAGCAGGCGACGAGTCCGACGCCGACGAGGTCTCAAACTCAAGGATAACTTCCGCCTCCGGCTACTCCGATCTCGCAGGCAAAGAGAAGGAGATGTCCGCCTACAGTTTTAGCCTCTTAGAGCCGGGCGTCTACACCGAGCAGCAGATCCTCGACTGGAAAGGCAGGATAGTCAACTACGTTGGCGGCGGGCCGGTCGCAGTTTCAGTCATGCAGTGGAAGGGCGAGTACTACAAGGGGCAGAACATATTCATCCACTACAAGTTCACAATCCGCAACTCCGACCCGGATGCAGATGAGACAGCCTACCTCTACTTCGACAGGATTAAGATAGTCATACCCAACGAGCTTGAGGTGAGCACTGGGACAGAAAACCGGGTAATATGCGGCTCCGAAGACTACCAAAATAAAACTGACGGATTTGCAAGCTCCGTCGACCCTGTCGGGGAAACCCAGGGTGAAATCACAGGGCTGAAGGTCTGCAGGTTTTCCATCAGCCCGCGTTCGGGAGGATGCTTCTGGTCAACCACTGCAGGCATTGGCGACTGCCCGCTCGGAGACTCCGGCGAGCCTTTCGTCCTTGTCGAGGGGCAGACCCTCGAGATACCAATAGAAATCAAGACCACCGGCGCAGTGGCTGGAAAGGAATACACAGTCTCGCTTATATTCCAGAGCGGGGCTTACACCTACCGCCTTGACCAGATGGAAGTCATTGCTGTCCAGCCGCCGCTCGCCAGAACCTTAGAGTCGTCAATGTCGCACGAGTCCTGCGTCGACACGAGCAAGGTCGACAACGACGGCGACGGGGTATACGCCGACGTCGACCTCTGCGACAATGCGGGGCGTGACAAGTGCCCAGATTTAAATAATAATGGTGTATATGATAGCGCAACAGAAAGTACAGTCGGCTGCTATGGCAACCTCCTGTACGAGTGCACCGGCGTCGGAATAGACGCCAACGGCTGCCCGCTGTGGACCTTCCCATCAAACAACTGCGGCAACTACGCCGACGCGACCGAGACCGACCACTGCTTCTGCCAGGAGAAAGACGTAAGTGGAACAATCACGCCTGCCTGCTGGTACTACGGGCTTGTTTCTGGGCAGAGGACGACGCTAGAGTGCGCCACCCTAAACACTGCCACGGACATTGTGGAACAGTCCGCAGACCAGACCTTATACTGTGACACCACCGGAACCGCCGGGCTAAATGGAGGGTGCGCCGGCACGTATGAAGTACCATCATGAGCCGCGCAATACTCTTCCTCCCAATTCTCCTCGTATTCGGCTGCATTGGCGGCGGGGGCGACTGCCCCGCGGCGCAGTACCTGGACCAGGGCGTTGCGGTTACGTTCATGGACCTTGACCTCACGAACATAATTGCAGGCAACCCGATTACCCTTTCCATTGACGTCAACAACCTCGGCGAGGCTATAGGCGACGAGGTCAGGGGGAAAGTCATCGGCCCTGACACGTTTTATGACCTAACCATCGACCTCCCCGCCGAATGCGCCGGCGACGAGCAGAGATGCACCAACATCAACTTCCCTGACAAGCTGCAGCAGTGCGACGTTGTTACAGGCGCCGCTTACTGCGGCGTCTTCAACCCACCGGATCCCACTAGGTGCCTTGAGGGGGACGCGACTTCAGGCAGGCTCACGCTTTTTTCATACACTGGCAAGCGCACCCCGTCGGGCGGCATTCCAATCCGCTTCCAGCTTGAGTACAAGTACAGGAGCCAGGGCTGGAACGACATAATCGCAATGTCTGAAAAGGAGTGGCTTGAGCGGAAAGACAACCCGCCGGTCGGCTACAACTGGAGGAGCGCAGCGCCGGTCCGCGTCAAGGTCGACGTCCCGGCGCGCCCGGTCATTCTCAACTATAAGCCAGGGTCAGGCACCTACGGCGGCTGGGAAGACCAGCAGAACATCATCCCAATCAGGATAAGCCTCGAATATGCCCTCAGCGGCGAGGTGTTTGCTGTTGTTAACACTGCGGAAATAGACGCCGACTTTAGTGATTTTGATGAAAATGGCGCACCAATTCCACACACCGCAGATACTGCCGACGCGTCAAGAATCCGCGACATCTGCGGCTACGCGACTAACAGCCTGGCGCAGGGGATAATCCCGAACTGCGTCGAGGAGCTGACGATAGAGCTTGACGACGGCTTTGTCTTTGTCCCAAAGGAGCACATTGCAGGCGGGAGGGCATACTGCGGAGGAACCAAGCAGACGGATAACTGCCATGGGTGCTGGGACGACGGCGTCGACCCGGATACTGGGAACTGCTTATTGTTCACCAGCTACCCAGACTACCAGATTATGAAGCTCCGCCCTGCAAAAATCAGCACCATGTCAAGCCGCCCGGAGCAGTACGTCATATGGATTGCGCCTAACCCGGATTACACGACTACAGACTCCCCTCTAAATCCGCAAACATTTACACAGGACAGCTTCAAGGTAACTGTCAACGCAAAATAC
>JBDRCC010000004.1:0-23487 GCA_043822065.1 archaeon
CGGCAGGGAGCTCATAACAACCGCAGCCCTAGTCGGCAGCATAATGTGCATCCTTGCGCTGTTCACGTTCTGGTGGTATGGCTTTGGCATTAAGGCGCAGACCATGGCGTTCACCCTGCTGGCAGTAATGCAGCTGTTCAACGCCCAAAACTGCAGGAGCGAGAAGTCGCTGTTTTCAATAGGCCTGCTTAAGAACCGAAAGCTAGTCTGGGCAATACTAATTTCATTCCTCCTCCAGCTTGCCGTGGTCTACCTGCCGCCGCTCCAGGTGGCGTTCCACACGACAGCTCTCAGCCGTATGGAGTGGGGCTGGATATTCCTGATGGCATCCACGGTAGTCGTCGCCATGGAAATCAAGAAGATGCTCGCTAGGAAAGCCGGTTCAGGCGCTCAAGAGGGTCAGTAAAAGGTTTCTCGTGCCCGGGGCAATGCCCAGCGTGAATATAGCAAAATAAAGCAGGCTCCGCTCTGTCTTGTCTTCCACGTCCCTAAGCATGTAGACCACAAGCGGGACTACGGCAAGCTTCAGGGCAAACATGACGAATGGCCCGAACAGGCCTATCAGGAAGTTCGGAAGGACGTGCTTCTCCCAGAAGCCGTAGAACTGTATCCCGACAAAGGTGGTTGAAGCATCGTACAAGTGGGTTGCGACAAGCACGAACGGGATTTTCTGCTTGAGGTAGCCGCATATCGGGTACTGCTTGAAGTTCTCTATGAAGTAGTAGTACGCGCCTATGAAAGTGAAGCTCAGGAAGCCGACTGCGACCGGGGCGAACGGGCTCCAGCCAACGCTTCCCTGCTGGCGGATTGTGTAGAAGTACAGGTTAAAGCTTGCAAAAGTCAGCACCCCGAGGCCAAGGAGGGTCTTGTAAGCCTCAATCTTTTTGTATTTCTTCAGGTAGGCTGCGATTACGACCGAAAAGAGGGCTGGCACGAAGACGAGGAAATACGTTCCCGGCGAAACCATCGGGGAAAACTCAATTGAGCGGTATATTGGGATGAAAAGCTTCGGGAAGTACCCAACATCGGTCATCACCCGGATGCTCACGCCGAGGAATATGAACGGCAGCATTCCAAGGTAGAACTTCTCGTCGAGGTCGACATCCAGCCGCTTGAGAAATTTGTACAGTGGGACTAAGACCGCCACCAGGATAAGCCCGTAGACTGCAGTGTTGTATATGTTGTACGCGCCCGACAGGTACTGGGGCTCGACAAAGTACTTGTACACGAAGTTCTCAACCGACATTGTGAACTGCTAATTTCTCTTAGCTTATGAAACTTTCGCCAACAATGCGCTTTCCCGCGTCCTCAAGCTTTCCGTCGAGGAGAAGCTGGAATATCTCATCCGGGTCCTCGCCAAGGTAGGACTCGAGCAGCTCAATGCCCTGCTCCCGGATCGGGCGCTGGCTTGCCTCCCGCTTTTCTGCCTTTGCCTTCTGCCCTGCCAGCTCGTTTGAGACTGAAAGGAATGCGCCCTTCGCTGCCGCGCGGTGCAGCTGGGCTACGTCGACATCTGATGGCGAGTACCCCTTGCAGAGGGACCCAGTAAGCTTCAGCTTCATCAGGCAGCCGCTTTTGGAAGCGGATTCGATATATTCCTTTGCCTCCCTCACAACCTCAGAAGGCGACGCGCCGTCGAATTTCAGTATCTTGTAGAAGAATTCCCTCTGAGTCTTCAGGGGAACTGACTCGAATTTTTCAGGGGGCTCGTAGAACCAGACCCTTTTCGGCTCGGTCTCGGCGCTCTTCAGCTGGGTCCGTATGGTGCTGCCGGGGCAGAGAATGTGCGGCTTGCCCGTTTTCAGGTCTGACCAGTGGATATGCCCGCAGACAACGAGGTCAAAGCCCTTCGGCAGGTCGGACAGCTCAAGCGCAGCCGGCTCATATGGGTTGTAGATGTACTCCTTCAGGCTCTGATGGATGACAAGGATGTTTATGTCGCCGTCCGGCTTCGGGTTCCATTTGTCCAGGACCACCTTTGCATACCGGTCAGGGACGCCGGACATCCCGTAAACCTTGACGCTCCTGCCGTCGATATGGTGCTCAGACGCGGAGCAGTGGAGGCACTTGAGGAATGCCGCATGCTCTATGACCTGGACTGGGTTAACGTACTCCTTTATCCTGCGCTCGTGCGTCCCCCAGACTGCGATGATTGGGGTGTCTATTTTTTCGAACATTCGCAGGGCTCTGGCAGTAACCTCCTGGCGCGGCGTCCTGGAATCGAATATGTCGCCTGCAAGGATTATGAGGTCTGCGCCGGATGCTAGCTGGAGCGCCTCCTCCGCCTGCCTGAACGAGTCCTCTCCGCGCGGGGCGTCGAACTGGTAGCCAAGGTGGAAGTCGGACGTGATAGCTATCCGCATAAGTGGTGTATGGCTGCGGGAGATATATGGTTTTTGCAGGAATCAGCCCAGCTGGAAGAGCTTCTCGGCCGTTGCCTGGCCTGAAACGACAGTAATCTGCACCACGCCGTAGCCGGTGTAGCCGGTCTGCAGTATCGCGCTCTCGCCCTTCTCCAGCTTTTCCGGAACTTGATTTAGTACCTGGACGTCGGCGCCGTTTATTGCTACTGCGAAGTCCGTTAGTGCCAGCTGCCCGGTGTTTGTGACTGCGATGAGCATCCTTCCCTCTGAGTCCTTGGAAACCGCGGCGACGTCTATGCTCCAGGCAATGTCCTTGACTGCGAGTATGACTGAGTCAACAGATGAGTCCAGCTTGACGTCCTCTGCCGCAGGGGAGAGCATCCCACCGAGCAGGGGCACCGCCTTAAGCTCCGGCATGCCGCCGACAATCATGAAGCTTGCTACAAGGACCAGCGCCATGAGGATGAGCCCTTTGACAAAGTCCTTGAGGATTTTCGTCCCCGTGTAGATTACAACGAGGAGGAGCACAATGCCAAGAATAGCTTGGAGTTCCATGAAAGGTATATCGCCTGCAGCTTTTTATCGTTTGCTAGTATCCCTCGAATTCCTCATTGAGGCTGCGGACGTACTCGTCAGACTCCTGCACCTCATCGTGGAGAAACATCTCCGTCGAGAGCTCGCCGTCCCGCACCGATACTATAAACTCGCGCGAACAGCTCTCGCACTGGACAAGGCGCCTGGTGCCTTCGTCAATCGCCCCAAGGTGCTTGTCAAACCCGCAGTCAGGGCATGGAACGAACCGCATGATATGGCGTACCTAAGAGGCATATATAAGTTTTTTGATTGGGAAGGATTAAATACAGATTCGCACAAAGTACGTCCATGACGCTGCAAACAGAATTCGATGCTAAGAAAAGGGAGCTCAGGGACCTCTGCAGGCAGTGCAACGGCAAGGACAAGGCGCGCGAGGCCCAGAGGAAAGCAGAGGCAATCCGTGATGGCTACAACAAGTACCACGAGGCTGTGGGAAAGTGGAACAAAAGCAGCTGGGAGCTTTATTACGAGGCGGCAGTGAAAATATGCAGGGAGTGCGAGAAGACGTCACTTAAGCACATTCACAACAAGGGAGTCTACGCCTCCTCATTCAGGGAGCACTTTTCGCAGTTCTGATTTGCGGTACCTTTCCCGCTGGCCGAGGTTCTTCTGGATGTCGTAGTTCTTCTTAAGAGCCTTCCACTCCATGTATTTCGTGTTGGCGAATATTGCAATCCAGATTTTCGCGACGACGAACGAAGAAAAGATATAGATGTGCATTGGGTTTACCCCGAAGTTCCACAGGAGTATCGTGAAAAGCGCAGGCAGGATGTTCGACTCCGAGACCATCCTTGGCACTATCCCAATCAAGGCAAACGGCACGATTGCCAGAACCCCTCCGACGACAAACGCAGTTACCGGCTCCGCGCCGAAGTGAAGCATGAGAAGGGTGACTGCAGAGCAGTAAACGGAATTCCGGTTTATGAAAACCGTCCTCGACGGAATCATCTGCACTATAACGGAAAACAGCAGCGCCCACTTGAACGACTCCGGCCCGAGGAAGACATAGAAAACCGTGAAGTTAAGCAGGTGCAGTACTAGGTTTGCTGCGATGAAGAGCGACATAAGGATAGATTGGGCGGATTAGTTTATAAGATTTGGGTGGCGGGCCTGGGGGGATTTGAACCCCCGACCTAAGGTTGTTTCCCTTAGTCGGTAGGAAACCTTCGCTCTATCCAAGCTGAGCCACAGGCCCGTGCCACACAGGAAGGTCTCCGTAGGCAAGTAGTATATCAGGTTGTTTTTATTCTTTATGCCTAACCAAAGATTGCGCCCAGTCCGGCGTTGGCGGATTCTTCGTCAGCCAGTATCTTGGCGAGGATGTCCTTTGCGTTCTTCGCCTCGGGGGCTATTGGCTTGAGCTCCGCCGCAAGCTTCTTCACTAGTGCGTCTTCTGCCTTGTAGGTCAGGTAAAGCCCGCTGTCGCTGAAACCGAGGGACTTGGGGTCCTTGAAGTCGTAGCTCCCCCTAAAGTAACCCTTCTCGAGCGGGTCGAGGACTGCCTTGACTTTTTCCTTGTCTGCCGCATTTATTAAAAATACTGTTTCCATTTTTTATCTTATACAATTAAATACTACCTTATTTTATACTAATCGGCTGATTTTTCGAGAAATGGTTAAAAAATTCAAGGTAAGCCTGAGGTCTTGGGAGAATATCTGGGAGCTTTCAAGGAAGCTTTCCAGCAAGATAATCGACTCCAGGTACAAGCCTGACGTGATAATCGCCCTTGCGAGGGGCGGCTTCGTCGTCGCGAGGAACCTATGCGACATGATGTACATAAAGGACCTGGTCAGCCTGAAGGTCGAGCATTGGGGCATCACGGCTACGCCCGACGGGCAGGCAGTCCTGAAGTACCCGTTTGACATGGATCTTAGCGGGAAAAAGGTCCTCGTTGTCGATGACATAACAGACACTGGTGAGAGCCTGCGGGTGAGCGTCGAATACGTCAAGTTAAAAAATGCCAAGGAAGTCAGGTCTGCGACTTTGCAGTACATAACATCCTCGTCATTCAAGCCGGACTACTTTGTAGAAGAGATAACTGGCAAGGACTGGGTCTGGGTGTTGTACCCGTGGTGCTACACAGAGGATATGTGCAATCTCATCGGGAACATCCTTGAAGAAGGAAAGGCGCACCTTGACCACATCTGCGCCGGGCTTGAGGAGCACTACGAGATAAAGGTGGACAAAAAAGCGCTTGAGGCGATAATGCTTGAGATGGAGAGGCGTGACATCGTAGAGAGGATTGAGGAAAAAGTCCTCCATTGGCAGAAAAAGGGCGGGGGCAAGAAGGAATGATAGGGATAATCGGCGGGAGCGGAATATACAGCCTCGACGTAAAAAAGCACAAGGATGTGCAGGTAAGCACTCCATTCGGGAAGCCCTCGGGCAAGGTTAGGACTGGCACGATTGCGGGGAAAAAGGTCGCGTTCATCGCAAGGCACGGCGATGGGCACATACATTCACCGTCGAACCTGAACTACAGGGCGAACATTTTCGCACTCAAGAAAATCGGGGTAACCAAAATCCTTTCGGTCCAGGCAGTGGGGAGCCTGAAAGAGGGCATTATGCCGCTCGACATCGTAATCCCGAACCAGATAATTGACAGGACAAGGCTCCGGGCTTCGACGTTCTTTGACAAGGGCATCGTCACTCACGTATCGTTTGCAGACCCGTTCTGCAGTGAGCTGTCCGGGCTGCTGAGCGGGACGAGCAGGCAGCTTGGGTACCAGACGCACCCGAACGGGACATACCTCTGCATGGAGGGGCCGCAGTTCTCAACGCGGGCTGAGTCGAAAATGTACCAGTCCTGGGGTGCATCGATAATCGGCATGACCGCAGTCCCGGAAGCCAAGCTTGCTAGGGAGGCTGAAATGTGCTACGCCTCGGTTGCGACAGTTACAGACTATGACGTCTGGAAGGAGCGCATGGAGGACGTCTCTGTCGAAATGATTATTGAGAACGCCAAGAAGAATGAGGCGGCGGTTATCAGGGTGCTGGAGGCAGTTATCCCGAAAATAAACGCTGACGCGGACTGCACCTGCCACCACGCGCTTGCCGGCGCAATTATGACTGATCCTAAGATGGTTCTAAAGAAGGTAAAAGCCGACCTTAGGCCCCTTATCGGGAGGTATTTGAAATGAGTGACATAACAATAAAAAATGCCCTGATTCTGACCCAGAACTCGAGGCGCGAGGTTTTTGAGAAGGACGTCCGGATAGAGGGAAACAGGATAGCTGAGGTCGGGAAGAACCTCTCAAAGAGCGGGTACGTCATAGACGCCAAGGGCAAGCTGCTCATACCTGGGCTTGTAAACACGCACTGCCATGCGTATATGGCGATGCTGCGCGGATATGCGGAGGACATGGAGGTCGAGAAATGGCTTTCCGAGAAGGTCTGGCCGATAGAGGCCATAATGGTCAAGGACAAAAAAGCAGGGAAGCTCGGCACCCACCTGTCGTGCCTTGAGATGATACGGAGCGGGGTGACGGCATTCGCTGACATGACCATGTACTCAGACTCGACAGTGCCGTCCGCGGTTAAGGAAGTCGGAATGCGCGGCTTCCTCGGCTACGGCATGGCTGACCTCGGGAACAAGCAGAGGATTGAGTCAGAGCTCAAGGGCACTGAGAAGTTCATCTCCGCGATAAAGGAGCAGAAGACTGACAGGATAAAGCCGGTCATCTCGCCGCACTCGGTTTACACCTGCTCGGAGGAGACGCTCAAAAAGACAATCGAGCTCTCGGAAAAATACAAGGCGCCGATGCAGATTCACTGCGCTGAGACCCGGAAAGAGGTATACGACTGCAAGAAGCGGACTGGCAAGAGGCCGCTCGACTACCTCAAGTCGATTGGCATGCTGAAGCCGGAGACAATCCTGGCGCACTGCGTCTGGCTGACAAAGGCTGAAATAAATACCCTGGCCGGGGCGGGGGCAAGCGTCTCCTACAACCCGACTAGCAACCTCAAGCTCGCATCCGGAGGGCTCAGCCCGGTCCCGGAGATGCTTGAAGCCGGCGTAAACGTCAGCCTTGGGACTGACGGGCCTGCCAGCAACAACAGCCTGAACATATTCTTTGAGATGAAAATCGGCTCGCTCGTGCAGAAGAACTTCAGGTGGAACCCGGAAGTAATGCCTGCCCAGAGCATGTTCGACATGGCGACGCTGAATGGGGGAATGGCATTCGGGTACAAGAACTCCATCGAGAAGGGAAACCCTGCGGACCTTGTCCTGCTCGAAAGAGGCCCTGGCATGACGCCGCTGTACGACCCGATGCTTTCGCTAGTCTACTCAAAGCAGTATGTCCAGACCACGATAATCGACGGCGAGATTGTGATGGAGAATATGGAGATAAAGACCCTCAACGAGCAGAAGCTCCTGGCCGAAGCGCAGGAAGTTGGCATGAGGCTGGTCGCGCAGAAGACGAAGAAGATGCGGGATATCAAATAGCCTTAATAATTTCCAGCCAGCCGGAATCCTTCTCCCAGTGCTTGACTGACTCCTTTATCTGGATTGGCCTCCTGAAAATAGGCCCGTCGACGACGAGGGTCTCGAATTCTCCGCCTTCCCCAGCGGGGTTGATCCCGTGCTTCTTGTAAAGGCCTTTAAGGTCGCGGATTGTTTTCCCGTCAATCTCCCTGCCGAGCCAGGACTCGTCAAGCCCCTGGGCGGCGACGGCAGTTATTACCATCTTGAAGCCGGAGGCGACCAGCTCGTGGAGCAGGCGTACCTGGTCCTTGTGCCAGAGGGGGCAGTAGCTCTTGAGCCCGACCTCGTAGCAGATGCGCTCAATCCTGGTCTTCTGGTATTCAGACCATACCGCGCCTGCAACGACCGCGTCTATCTGGTCCTTGACAGTCGAGATTGCAGAGCGCAGGTCCTCGAGCTCCTCCTCCTTCACGCCCTTGGATGCTGTCTGGATTATCGGAAGCCCCATGGCCCGCGCCTGGAGGTTGGTCAGGGCGACATTCGGGGTGTGGTACATGTAGGAGTGCGGGTTTTCAGGGAGGATTGTCACCAGGTAGACCGGCTCCCAGCCCTGCTGGAGGTAGTAGTAAATGCAGTAGGTGGAGTCTTTCCCGCCTGAGAATAGGGTGGCGAATTTCATGAGATTGTAAATTCTTTTATGTCCCTCGCAAGGTACTCCTCAGAAGTCAGGTCGTCATTCTTCAGCTCGACGATTGCCTTGAACTGCTGGTTCCCGTCAAGCCGTATCTGGTATGTGTTCTGGAAGGTGCCCTTCTTGTCGAACTGCTCGTGGGTGTTGACCCACTTGTGAGGGAGGACTATGAGGTGGTATTTGTCCCGGTCGTCAGGGAGGATGACCTCCGGCGCATTTGCAGGCAGGATGTCGACCGTCAGGTAGGAGGGGTATATCTCCGAGTCCCACTCGACGCGGATTCCGACCACGGCCGCGTCAGCGGTCCGGTTGTAGTTCAGGACGTCGGCGTTAGTTATTGTGATCGAAACAACAGGCTCTGCCTTCGGCATAATGCCGTAGACTGCCAAAAGGAGTACAACGATGCCAGCAGCGAGGTAGGGATAATGCTTCTTTTTTATCTTCATCTTAAAAAATAAACGTAGAAGAAGCAGGATTGTACCTGCTTCCCCTGTTAACCGCCAGTTTAAGCCTTCTTAAGCAGAGGCAGACCGGTCTTTTTGCTCTCGATTACCTTTCGCCCAGCGGGAACTGCATCGAGCGGACCGCCGTTCGAAGTCTTCGGCTTTATTGTCTTCGCAAAGTAGTAAAGCGTTGTCTTCGGGGTATCCCTGAAGTGGAGATAATAGGTCTGTCCCTTTTTGTTTTTGTAGGTGAATACCATTTGAAAACCTCCTTAATTCTGCCGAAACTATATCCTGGAAGTATATGAAGCTTTCTATATCCTGGATTTGCAATAAATTCCGGCTTTTCCCTCGAGAAATTAAGCTGGCAGAGCTGGCGCTGGAGGTTATGGAAGTCCAAGAAAAAAGGACTTAAACTTCGAACTCTTCTTCCCCAGGTGCGGCTGCGGGCGCGTCTGCAGGCTCTGACGCATCAGGGTCGTCTGCAGCGGGCTCGTCTCCGGATGGCTCTTCGGCAGATTCCCCAGCGCCTTCCTCGGCGCCGCTTTCTGCTGCGGGCTCTGACGAGGCTGCACCAACGGATTCGCCGATGGCGAATTTCCTGAGGACGCGGGTTATTTTTACCTTAACCTTTTCGCCCTTCTTAGTGTTTGGAACAAAGATGACGAAGCCCTTCACGCGGGCAATGCCGTCGCCTTTTATTCCGACTTCTTCGATGATGACATCATATTCACCATCTACCTTTACCGGCTTTTCATAGGACTGCCGGAAACCTTCACCTTCACCGTAATTTTCCATGTAACTATTCCTCCGTAAATGAAGTGATATAGTATAATCTCCTCTTTTTAAAAGATTTACGAAAGTAAAAAATGGTTGCCTGCGCAGAAGTTATGCGCAAAAACCCAGAACCCTTATAAATAATCCATTACTAACAGTTCGAGAGTGATCTAAATGTTCATATCAGACTTAAAAGAAAGCATGACAAATGTCGAGCTCAGCGCAAAGGTTGTCGAGCTCGGGCAGGTAAGGAACGTGAACACGCGGTTCGGGCCCAACAAGGTTTCTGACGCCATAATCGAGGACGACACAGGCAAGGTCAAGCTGACCCTCTGGGGAAACGACATCGAGAAAATCAAGGTCGGCGACAAGCTGAAGTTAACCGGCGGGTATGTCAAGTCCTGGCAGGGCGAGCTCCAGGTAGGGGTTACCCGGAACGGGGCAATGGAAGTAAACGCCGAAAGCGGCGCTGCGGCACCCGGCAAGGCGGCAAAGCCGAGTGGAAAGCCTGCCGCAAAGGGAAAGCAGGCAGAACCTGAAGAGGAGCCGGACTACGTTTCTGAGGAAAGGCTCGAAGACGCTTGATAAGATTTATTAATAACGGGGACATTCTCTCTGCATGAACCCAACGTTCATAGTCGACTTAGGAGTACTTTTTATCGCCGCAACTGTGCTGGCGTACATTGCCTCGGCATTCCGCCAGCCGCTCATTCCGGCGTATATTATCGCAGGCATAATCATCGGGCCAATCGGGCTCGGGCTGATAAGCAACCCGCAGGACATAGGGACGCTCGCAGAGCTCGGGATTGCATTCCTTCTTTTCATCACCGGCATGGAAATCGAGCCGCGCCTCCTGAAGAACATGGGCGCCTTCACTGCGATAGGCGGGCTGCTCCAAGGGGCAGTAACATTTGTTATGGGATTTGCAATAGGCACATTCTACAATTTCGGCTACCTGCCCTCTATTTACCTCGGTCTCATTGCAACTTTCTCTTCGACGATGGTCGTTGTAAAGCTCCTTTCCGACAAGAACGAGCTTTCGACCCTCCACGGCAGGATAATGGTTGGCTTCCTCCTTATGGAGGACGTAATGGCGGTTCTCGCCCTTTCCCTTCTGGGCAGCCTCGGCAACCTTGATGTAGCACACATCGGCTTTGCATTAATCAAGGGGCTCGGGCTGATATCAATGGCCATAGTCTCTGCAAAATACGTGCTCCCGACTATTTTCAGGTTTGCGGCAAAGTCGCAGGAGCTTTTGTTCCTGACAGCAGTCGCAATGATGCTCTTCTTTTCGTGGCTGTCGATGAACCTCGGCTTCTCGATTGCGATAGGCGGGTTTGTTGCCGGCCTCGGGCTCGCGGCTTTCCCGTACAACCTTGAGATAATAGGCAGGGTGAGGTCGCTGAGGGACTTCTTCGCTACGATGTTCTTCGTAGCCCTGGGGCTCCAGTTCCAGCTCACTGGGCTGGAGGGCATGCTGATGCCGGCAGTCCTGCTGATACTTTCAGTGATAGTCATCGGGCCGCTTGCAAGGATGATATTGTGCGACGTATACGGCTATGAGATAAGGACATCCTTCCTAGTCGCGGGCGGGATGGCGCAGGTAAGCGAGTTCGGGCTCATAATAGCGATGTTCGGCTACTCTATGGGGCACATAGGCCTTCCGGTCTTCACGCTCACGACAATAGTCGCGTTGGTGACAATAACAATGACGTCCTACTTCCTTGAATATGACCAGGAGATTTACGCAAGGGTTGCAAAGCTGCTGACCCACGTCATAAAGATATCTCCGCGGAAGAGGAAGCGGAAGGAGGCGGTTGAGCCCACCCAGCTGAAGGACCATATAGTAATCTTCGGGTTCGGCAGGGCTGGAAAGCGGGTGGTCAACGCCCTCCGCGGGCAGAACCTAATCGTCGTCGACTACGACCCTGAGCTGATTAAGGAGCTCATGGTCGAGAAGATACCCTGCATGTACGGGGACATGGGGAACATAGAGGTGCTCCACAGGCTGAACCTGCCTGCGGCAAGGATGGTCATATCCACCGTGCCGTCTGAGGACGACAACCTGCTGCTCCTTGAGGTTGCAAAGGGCCCGATAGTAATCGCAAGGGCGCACTCGATTGAGGACGCCCTCTCGCTCTACGACGCCGGGGCGGACTACGTCATAATGCCGACATTCCTCAGCGGGGAGATAATAGGCCAGTACGTAACAAAGTATTTCCACAAGAGAATGGACCTGCGCGAGCTGAAGCACCGGCACATACGCGAGCTCAAGAAGGAGTACGAAAGGGAGATACTAGACAGGTTCGGCAAGATTTGATTACTTCATTATCCGGTAATACATCCTTGCCTTCGCCCTGAGCTTCCGGTTTTTCACATTGAACGCGCACTTGTCGCAGGTCTTGACCCGGACGTCGCCAAGCCGCCTGCAGGAAACCCAAACCTCGTCAGAATCCGGCCTGACTGTACATTCCGTCTCAAGTAGATAATTACAAAGTTTTACCAATTTGTTACCCCCGATTAGTGGTAATCTATGTGGGGCTTGAACTATATAAACCTTCTGGAGGAGATATATATATCTCAAGGTACAATACTAAACCATGCAAAGCCCCAAGGACCTGGAAAAGGCCCTGCTTGCTGTTGAGAGGGACATCAAGGAGGAGGAGGGCGTACTGAAGAAGTGGGAGAATAGCCTCCGCGCACTTTACCAGCTGCGGCAGAATAAAGAGATTAATACGCCAGAAAAAGCTTTCGACTTCATAGTGTACCTCGACATCATGCCTGTCTTGCAGTTTATCAGAGAGGCTGTCGAGGGGCACAGGAAGAAAGTACCGGACATAAACCCGCAACTGATTGAAATCGGCATCAACTCGCTAAAGGACGCCATGAGGAAATTTTTTAGCGTGCATTACCAGAGCACGGCGAAACGGGTTCATGGCAAGACGTATTCGAGCTATTACCTCAGCGCAGAGCATGGCACTGGTGCGGTGCTCTTAGGGGCGGTTGAAGGCGCAGGCTATCCAAAAATTTCATACTACTATACCATGCTAAGCGATGAGGACTTAGAGTTCTACGGGATAATTTACAAAAAAGCTTTAGAGGACTTAATGGAGGGCAGGGAGAACGCGTTCTTTGGCCTGCCGCCGAAAGTAAGGGGAAATGAGCGTATACGGAAAAGGATAGAGCCAGTCGCGCAGAAATTCCTTGAATGCCTTATGTCGGACGAGCCGGAGAAGGAATTTAAGACTGGAATAGCTAAAACTGAGAGGACTCTAAACGAGCTGCGCAAGGAGAAGAAAAGGCTGCAAAAGGCGAACGACCGTGCAGAGGAACGGATAAGGGTTGCCCAGATAGAAGCGCTTGGAGAAAAGCGCCGGACAGTATTAGGGCTTCACAAGAAATTGCTGGAGGATGAGCCGGATGCAAAGCTCCAGGAGGGAGTAGACAAGGCAACCGAGGAGCAACTTGACGAATGGATAGCGGACTTGAGAAAAAGAGTTTTTAGCTATGCAGCCATAAAAGACGCGGCTAAGGAGCATGAGAAGAAAAAAGAGGAGCTAAACGAGCTGCGAAAGCGTGCCAAGGAAGCGAACGCAACAGCTATTGCTGAAATGTGCCACGCCATCGCTACGTCACTGGCAGGGGGCGAGATAAGCACAAGTGAACTTGACCTTGTCGTGTCCACAACCACCGTCGACCTGAACACCCTTCTCCGCAAGAGGGATGAGCTTCTGGAGGAAATAGCTGGCCAGCGGGACCTGTGGGAAGTGCAGAAGAGAAATAGGATGGCCACGGCGCAGCACTACATTGACCGCCTTGAAAAGGCAGAAAGAAGCATTAAAAAGAACCTCGTGAAGGACACCCTACGGAGCGCGGCCGCCGAGATAGAAAAGGTAGCGAACGCCCTTTACAGGACAAAGGACTTCCTCAGGTGGTACAACCGCCTGCTGGCATCCGTACGCGATTACCCCCTATTGAATGCCTACCTGAAAAACGCGCCAAAACTCATGGCTGAAGAAAAGTTCGATGATGTAGAGGAGCTTGTCAACCGCATCATGCTGGTATTGGACAACGCGCCAAACATGTCTGAAAACGAAAAAGGGCGGCTGCTTTCGCTGGCATCCGACCTCAGGCTCGACGCGTTTGCCTCGGAATTCAAAAAAATGGAAAAGAGGATGGCGGAAGCTGAGACGGACCCGACGGAGCAGGAGATACGCAGTTTGAAGAAAGACCTCAACATCGTGACATGGTCTGATGAGAGGATAGCCGAAAGGATGGACTCCGTATTCTACGCCATGGGGGAGTCCGGCAACGGCAAGCGGGAGTTCGAGCGCCTGCTGAAGACGCGGAGGTGGAGGAACCCGGCAACGCACAGGGCAAAACACATATTCGAGGCGCTTTACAATGTCAGGGTCACCGTTGCGGGCGGCACGGGCGGAGAATTAGTAGTAGCCCTGGACTCGTCGCAGGTTGGCAGGCTGAAAGACTTCTTGGAACTGTACGACAAGATAAAAGGCAGGTAGCCAAAGAACGGCAACCGATTAAGCCATGAACTTCAGGATTTGGGCGACCATCACAATTATCAGCGCCACGCCCATCAGGGGCACGAGCGCATTCGTGAAGATATAGCCGAATGATATCCCGCCCGGGATTATCCCGCGGACGACATACCACGCAGTTACCACCGCGATTATGAACGACGGCACGGCGACTATGGTCAGGTAGTCGGTTTTTATGACTGTGAACAAAAGGACCATCAGCCCGAGGAATATGCATGAGAATGCCAGAAGGAAAGTCGGTATCTTGTCCATCAGGAAGTACTTGGCGTAAGCCGAGGTCCCGGTGCTGTAGTATATAACGAACAGCGGCAATATTGGGATCATGCTTGGATATAGGCATCTTGGCGTATAAATACCTTTTGAACCGGAAGAATTTTAAATCCCACCCTGCAATAGTAGTACCATGAAAGGAAGAATGCCGGCAGTCTACAGTGTAATGGTAATCAATATCCTTAGGACCAACGGGGTCATTCTTCCTGAGAAAGTATTCGAAAAGCAGTGCTATGAGCTTGGAATAATAGCTTATGAGCTCAATTACGAGGAGATTAAGCCGCTAGCTGAACGGCTGAAGAAAATCTGCAACGGCATTACCTCGCCAGGGGCACCTGAGCGGATTTACAGGGAGATGACGAAGATACAAGAGCTCCCGGAGGACACCATTGCGATACCGCTTGAAAAGGAGGAGAAGAACCTTATAGGGACTGCACTAATTGCGATTTTTGAGGATGAAAACCTCCAGCCTGCGGAAGGGTGGGGCGAGCAAGCCTGCAAGGCGGTCGGGGGAAGCACCCGGGATTTCCCGGCAGCGAAGCTTGGGGCGCTGGCAGTTGAGGTGCAAAAGAGGGTAAAGGGAATAATCGGCAGTGAGCGCGCGGGAGCGGCCAGGCGACGGGTGCAGAACCTCGTAGACGAGATGAGCCAGCTGAACGAGTGCGAGAGCGCAGGCAACACCCTTTTTGAAAGGGGCGGAGCACCAAATTTTGAAAAAGCGCAGCAGTTCTACGACGATGCATTAGAGCTTGCGGAGCGGGTTGAGAAAAAATTAGGTTCAAGGAGGAAGATTTCTGGGATAAACCGGAAGAAAGCCAAGGTCTGCGCAAGACAGAATGACCGGAAGGGTGCCAAAAAGGCGGCAGACGCGGCCTGGGAAGTTGCAAAAAATACCAACGACGACTTCGAGCTGGCAGAGGTCCTGATAACAAAGGCGTACACAGTAGAGCGGCTAGGCGGGGAGGACCGGGAGCTTGAGCGCGCGGAGGGCTATCTGAAGGATGCTGCAGGCTACCTGGGAAAGCTCAAGGGCAACGACTTGAAGCAAGCGACCGCGGACTGGCACCTAATTTACGGGAATATATGCATAGCGCTAAAGCGTGACGCCGACGCCATAAAGCATTTCAGGGAGAGCGAGGACCTTTTCAAGGAGTTTGGGAACACGGAGGGCTTGGCGAAAGCCTACAACAACATTGGAGCCACATACTCGTATATGCAGGAAGGGTCGGATGCAGAGATAATAGAAAACCTCGAGAAAGCCATAGACTGGTACAAAAAGGCGATAGACCTAAGGGAGGCTGAAAAGAAGTATTTGGATTTCCTGCCGGGGAATTATGTAAACTTAGGCTCTGCCTACGCGGAAATAGCGCGCAGGATAAAGGGAAAGGAGTCATACACCAACATCAAGAACCCGCTTAGAGAAGCCGAAAAAGCCTATGCCACGGCAGAGAAGCTTATGCGGGACAGGAAGCTCCAGGTGTTGAACGTCAAAGCAGGCATCTTTAGGCTCGGAGGCACGATAAGCGCACTTAAGGGGGACTGGAGAAACGCCAAGAGCGGCTATGAAAAGGCCATCGCTTTACAGCTAGAGGGCTCAACCGACAGGATGTTCCTCGGGGAGCTCTACTTCAGCTACGGCGAGCTGTGGGTTATGCGGGCAATGGGGGAGTTCGAGGTCAAGCCAATAGAGGCGCTGGAGTCTGTTTTTGAGGATGTCTTGAAAAAGTCAATAAGTGTATATGATGACATCGGCTCGGAAGACAAAGCCAACCTCAGCAGGGCAATGCTTGCAAAGGGCTATGAGGTTGTGGCTACTAAGATGCTCAAGGCGCGCGCGACTGACTTTACGCTCACTGGAAAGGCGAAAGAACGCCTTGAAAAAGCGCTAGAGCTGTTCGAAAGAATCAAGGATTCTGAAGGTGCAGAGCGGATAAGGAAATCCCTAAAGGAATTGTAAAAAAATAGAAGTAGCCGGCTTTTCAGCCGGCGTTGATTCAGTAAATTATTTCGCTGCTTCTACGATGCCGCCGCCACCGAGAGGCACTGCCTCAACGATGCCGCCGCCACCGAGCAATACTTGCTCACGAATGAGCTGCTCACGGCCTCCGAAGCTAATTACAAGCTGGTCTAGCCGAACAGAATCAAATCCTGCAACAAGCATGATATCCCTGGCTGCTTCAGCAGTATAGCCTCGGCAAATGTTGGCAATCATGACATCTTCAGGAAGGAACATTCCTTCTCTTACTGCCAGATTTAGCCTCGCCTCGCTCCAGCCTATAGCTTCCATTGCCCGCATTACGTCAAGAGCCCTGAACTGGGCGTCATTCATTTCTCGGGCAATTTGGGCGTCCTTAAGCACAAGTGCCCCTTGAGCCTCAAGAACCTCTAAAGCAGAGTAGCCTCCATCTTTCATCAAGCGGATGGCTTTGCCGTTGTTCCAGCTTCGGCTTTTCATGGCTTTTCCGATATCCTCGGACTTGATGCCTTCGCGCTTTATCGCCTTAGCCATTGCCTTGTCGCTTACTGGAAGGACCTCAACTGCCTTGAGGACCTCTTCTGCCTTTGCGGCTTCCTCAAGGACTACCCCTTCCAGAAGAACGTCCTGAACAACTTCCTGCACAAGCTGTGTGTCTTTCTCTACTGCAATTTCCTCCCTAGCAAGCTCAGTTGCAAGAGATTCCTGGGCCAAAACTGCAAATCCAGTTGGGCCAGCTGCATAGTCTCCAGCAGGTGCTGACATAAAAAGGCCAACAACTGCCACTATTGCTACCGCCCCGATGACGGTAATCAAAAGTTTTTCATCCATTATTTATCACTCCTATACCCTACACGTGTAAGTGTGGTGTGAAAATATATTGTTAAAGGGGGTATATAAGCTTAAAAAGATTTGTCCGGAAAAAATGCGGAGATACACCTTACCGTAGGATATTAAAAAAATAAGAAAGGGAGCTGCTTACACAGCCCCTATCTATACAAAGGCTACGACTTTGCCGACGCGCCAGAGTACCCAGCTTGTAAAGACAAGCCCGGAACCGATAGCGACATCACTAGCGGTAACCAGTGCGGAGAATCCGCCCGGAAGGGTTATGCCAGTGGTCAGCAACAGGTATGCAGCAGATGCAGAGATCAGGAAGACCATTACGGCCTGCCCGGTCGGTATGCCCGCGAACTTGGCCAGCACGATGAATACCACCGCGAAGACAAGTATGTATAGCGGGACGTTGAATGCAACAAAGTTTGTTGCAACCGCGTCAACTGCATTTATTATCGCTGTGTAAAGCGCCATTTGTTTTTCACCCCTTGGTGTTTAATACCACTATTAGGTGGTAACACACACCAGTTATAGGGTATTTTGATGTTTATAAATCTTTCGCTAATCGGTTTATAAGTAGGATTATCCGCCGCCGTGTATCATCGGCTTGACGACGGTCAGGGCGATTACGATGAAGGTCACTGTCCTGTTCTGGCAGAACATCTGAACCCCTGCCATCAGGATGAGCATGCCCAAAATCTGGACGGGGAGCTTCTTCGCGCCCATGTAGACCGAGAGCCCTACAACTGTGACTATGATGATTACCATGCTGGTGTTGAAGACGCAGATTCCCTGGAGCCTGGCGCCGACATGGAGCGAACCGAGGAATCCCCCGCCTGCCGTGTACGGCGAGGGCGGGTTGAATGCCAGCAGTGGCACTGCAAGCAAAAGGAACATCAGAGGTATTATCAGCTTTCGCATGTTAAACTTTCTATGTCTTTTGGATATTTAAACCTTGTCAGTGCTTGAAGCAGGGGTGGGTTGCGTAGCAAGCCCTGCAAAGCTGCGCCCCGCAGACCATGCAGGTGACTACCGCGGCTTCCTTGCTGCACGATTGGCAAATCATCTTCATGGGTAGATGTATATCTGCGGCTGTGTTACGGAAAACCCATCTGATATTTTAGTCTTTCCATTATCCAGCTCGAGCGAGAATGAAACGCTTGAGGGGCTTATGGAGTAGTTCATGGCGAACTGGCAGTTCCTTTCAGCCATCCTCTGCCCGAAGTAGGCTTCCAGCTCGCCGAGGTTTGATTCCAGCCGCTGGTAAAAGTCAGATTGGCTCGAGCTCTGGGAGTAGGATATTTCAACCGCCCGGAGGCACTCCTGCTCTATGTTGCTGAGGACCATGCCAACGTCGTCCGCTTCGCCGGAGTACTCGTGCAGGTAGAGCTGGGAGAAGAAAACTGCCAGCAGGAACATTGCGGCGAATATCGTGCTTACCAGGTAGAACTGCGCCCTTACCATATTGCCACCCTAACCTCGGTAGGCTCGAAGGTGTCAGCCAGCCCGACGACAAAGTAGGAAACGGTTGCGGAAGAGCCAACTACTGCAGGCCCGTAAGCGTCCACGCTGAGGGAATTCCGTATCTCCACCCGGAAGTGCCTGCTGATGCAGGGGTCCAGCTCGGCGTAAAGCCCCTCTGCGGAAGGCTCCGGGAAGACGTGCGCCCTCAGCCTGCCGCTCATGTCAAGGGACTGGAGCGCATCGTATGCGTCGGTGGTATCTATGCTTGAGTACGCTGGCACCACGAATATTGAAAGGAATGCTATGAGGAAGATGCCAGCGATTGCCGCCTCTATCGTCTGTATCATCACCACACCTCCACGATTACGCTTGACGTCTCGTTCCCAGCTACCGCGAGCCGCCCTGCTGAGTAGACGTTCCCGCTGGGGAAGCCTGCAGTCCGCGTGTCGGCGCCGCTGAAGTATGACACAACCCTAAAATTCCTTCCTTCGAGTGAGAGTTCGCGCGCCAGGTCCCCTTCAGATATGGAGGTAATGTTGTTTAGGTACCCCATGTCAAGCGTGCCGGTCTTGCCCAACAGAACGATTTCGTCAAACCCTACTTCCTCAAGGTTATAGGCGACGCCACAGAGGGAGACGTTCTGGCCCATCCGATACCTTCCTGCGCGGATGAACTCTGCTGAGTCTGATATCCAGACGCCCCGCAGGTTCTCCGAGAGCGGCTCAACTATGAATTTGTAGGTGCAGTCTGCGGGGGAATACGCCCCTGTGTAGAGGGTTGAGTACTCTGACAGCTCTTCCGGCAGGGTGAATCCAGACACTTCCAGCTGGCATTCCCCGCTCCCGCCTTGGCCGCCTCCGCCGCCTGGCTCGTTGCAGAAGTTTGTGTTGCCGCTGACGTCGTTGCCTTCTGCCTCTGCGACAGTAGTGTCGCAGTCTGCCTTTAGGTTGCCGTCGATGGTGTTTCCGGTGACATAGAGTGTGCCGCCCCTAAACTCAACGTTCCCGTCGACATAGTTGTCCCGTATGTAGTGTGTTTGCGAGCTGTCCGACCATACCTTCACGTTCCCGTCGACGGAGCTCTCATTTACCTGCAGGGAGCCGCCACGCACCTCGACATTGCCGTCAATCGTGCTCGACAGAATGGTGAGCAGCCCGCCGTTCACTTTGACGTTGCCATCTACCTCGCAGTCCTGGATGAGGACGTTCTTGTCTGAAAGCATGATATTGTGGTTTATGGTTTCCCCGATGTAGACGACGTCATACTCGATCTCCGGCTGGCAAGACTCCGCAGGGTAGTCCAAGGCGAGCTGGATTGATACCCGGTCAACCTCTGCATTTGCTAAGAGTATGCCTGCTGCGGCTTCTGCCTGCGGGCTGATGTCCGCCCGTTCGAAGAACGCAATCGGGTAGAAAAAGGCATACATCAGGACTGCGACAAAGAGCGCAAACGAGAGGACGAAGTCTATTGCTGTTTTCATTTTAGCCGAACGTGAACCATGCGAAGGCGGCGGCGGCCATCGACATCAGGATGAAGGAGTGCATCAGCCCTGCTTTGTAGTTGGATTCGCTCAGCCTGCCGGTTATGAGCCCGGTGAAGAAGGCCTGTATCAGGGCGATGTGAAGGAAAAGGTTGGGGGGTATCTGCGCCGGCGATAGGAACTCGCTTGTAACTACAAGCGGCATGAGGAACTTCTGCAGGGTTCCGAGGACGACGAGGAATATTATGAAGATGATGTAGTTTGTCACGAGGTAGCCCCGGAACCTGGACTGGACCTCCTTCTCAAGCTCGCCAATCGTCCTTGCCATCCTCGCGATGCTTAGGAAAATCTCCGAGATGTCCCCGCCGGCTTCGTTTGCCTCGCGGACTATCTGGACTATCTGAGAAATCGCCTTGTCGTTGATCCTCTTCGAAAAGCTCTCGAGCGCCTGGGTGACTGTCTTCCCGAGCATGAGCTGGTTGTTTATCCGCCGGATTTCGTCGTTGAGGTAGCCATAGTCCTCGCTTGCGGACGCCTTGATTGCGGCGATCAGGGGCATGCCGGCGCGGCGGGCCTCGGCAATGTCCCTTAGCAGGAGCGGGAACTCCTCAGAGATTTTTTTCTTGCGGAGGTGCACGAAGTAGAGCATCACCGAAACCGGCGCTATAAGGATTAAGCCGGCGAGGACGAGCAAGTAGGTGAAGACCTTTCCTGGATAGAAGCCGACAACGGCTATGGCTGAGATGACAGCCGCAAGGGCGACGCTGGAAAGGACTACGTGCAGGTTCCTTCCGGCAAGCCATTCCGCCCTCGGCTTTTTCATTTTATCTCCTGGAGGATGATGAGGAATATCAGATTCAGTACCGGGAGCACAAAGTAGACGAGGAACTTCATTACCATGTCAATCTGCATGCCTGCCAGCTGGGACCAGACCATGCTCATTGTCGACAGCCCGACGAACACCAGGAGCGGGCCGCCGATTAGGACGACGGAGTATGTCTCAGCTATTATGTTCAGCTTGTCCGAGATTACCCTCTGCTCAATCTTAAAGTCGGTTACTGCGCTTTCTGACGACTCGTAGAAAAACGCCTTGAGGTTGCCGCCGGAGCGGATGACTGCGTTGAGGCTGAGCAGGAGCTCCGCAAACCGCTTTGAGGGGGTGGAGCGGGCGACGCGCTTCATGGCAGTGGTAAGGTCCACGCCGAAGGAGTCTATGTAGTGCTGGACTTTCCTCGACTCGACAGTCAGCTCGCCGTAGTCAGTTTTCGCAAGGAGCCTGAAAATCGATGCCGGCGCGACGCCTGATGAGGCTATGGTCGCGGCGTGCATCATCGCAAAAGGCAGGTTCCGGTCAATGTCATTCGCCCGCCTCTTGGCGCGTGAATACGGGTATATTAGGAACACAAGGTAGGACAGCACGCCGATAAAAACCCCGCATATTGCGGAGAACAGCACCGCGAAGAACCCGACCGTCGCGTAAAGCAGTGGGAAGCTGAGGATTAGCGAGACCATCCCGATAAGGAATGACGTCAGCAGGGCGAGGGAGAGGTAGATCTCGAGCAGCATCTGGATGTTCGCCTGCCGGATGTCCCGCTTTAGGTTTGCGTACTGAGTAGCGTGCCTCTTCGCAGTCTTTCCAAAAATCCTGCGCGAGAGCGCCACATACTGAGGTATCATTTGGCCTGGGTGTGGACTTCCTCCATTGATAGGTGCCTGTCGAGCGTGCCCTTTCTGTACTTGTCAAGCAGCTTTGCAAACTCAACGAACTCCAAGTCCCCGCGGGAGAACATCTTCTCGAGCGCCTCCTTCTTCCGTTTCAGCTCCTTCTTTATTTCGCTGTCAGTGACGCCCTTCTTGGAGGCGAGCTTCCGTATAAGGCGGGACTCCCTGCCTGAGTCGAATGTGTCGCTCACCGGCGACCAGCGGTAGACGTCCTGGAATATCGGCTTCCCGCTCTTCTGGTCGATTGCCTCAACCTCGTCAATCTCCTTTACCCGCCGCGCCCACTTGTTTTTTATCCTGCTCTGCTCAACGATTATCGCGATGTCAAGGACGCTCACAAGGTCTGCGCTGAGGTTTATCGGCGACGTCGTGAGCCTTTGGATTGCTGAGTCAAGCGAGTCCGCGTGCATCGTGCCCATCGAGGCGTGCCCTGACGCCATCCCCTGGAACAGGACGCTTGCCTCCTCGCCCCTGACCTCGCCGACGATGACGTAGTCCGGGCGCTCCCTGAAGCTCTCCTTCAGGAGGTCAAACATGCTGACCTCGCCGTACTTCCTGCCGCTCTCGTCCGGCGGGCCGAAGCCAGTCCGCGAGGTCGCAGGCACCCAGTTGGTGTGCGGGAGGTTGAGCTCACGGGTGTCCTCTATGCTGACAATCTTCATTTCCTTGGGGATGAAAAGCGAAAGCGTGTTCAGGAGCGTCGTCTTGCCCGTCGCGGTCCCGCCGCAGATCAGGATTGACGACCGGTTCTCAATCGCCTCCCAGAGGTAGGCGAGCATCTCGGTGTCCAGCATGCCTGACGAGACCAGGTGAGACGGAGTGAGCGGCTTCTTCCGGAATTTCCTAATGGTGAATGTCGAGCCGCGGGTGGTTACCTCGTTACCGTAGCTCGCCTGCACCCTTGAGCCGTCCGGAAGGCGCCCGTCCATGAGCGGCTCTGCGACTGAGATGTACCGGTTGCAGCGCTGGGACACCATGACGACAAACGAGTTCAGCGCGTCCTCGTCGTCAAAGTGGAGGTTTGTCTTGAGGGTCCCAAAGTCCCTGTGGTTGATGAATATCGGAATCTTCAGCCCGTCGCATGATATGTCCTCTATGAACGGGTCCTGCATGAGCGGCTCGATTATCCCGAGCCCCGTGAAGTCGCGGAACAGGTAGTAGAGGTACATGTCCATCCGCTCCTTCGGGATGGCAAGGCCGAGCTCGCCGACGATGCGCATGATTTCGGAGTTTAGCTGCTGCCTTGCGGAATTCGCATCCTTGATTGCCAGCAGGTTTATCTCGGTCAGCTCGACTACCGCCTCCTTTATCTGGTCGATGGTTTTTTTGTCCCAGTCAGTCAGCTTCGGCTCCTCCACGAGGTAGTGGCTGCGCTCAGGGTAAATCTTTGCCTGCGCAAACTTCGGGACGAGCGGATAGCTATGCATTTTCTATTACTACGGTGTTTTTCCCCTCCCTGAGGTTAAAATTTCCCATGTTTATATTGGTTTCTCTCTCGAGTGTGCTGTCGCCTGAAACGCACTGGACAACATTCCAGCGGACGAGTATTGTGTAGCCGCCCTGCGGAAGGTCAATTGAGTATTCAGTCCGGTCAAATTTTGAGTAAGCGGAGTACGCCTCTGTGAGCTCGGACACCACCTTTGGGAGGACAATGTCGCACGGCTCCTTTGAGACCTTGCGCTCAAGCCCTGCGAAAAGCGTGAACGCGAACATCATTATCACGACCCCGAACAGGACGATGAACACGTGGTCGAGGATTGCCCTAGAATTCAACTTTCACCACCCCGCCAACATTGCTTACCCCCACGCTAACCTTTCCGCTCCTCTGCCCCGAGCCGGAAATGTCGAAATTGTAGAACAAAAAAACCTCCGTCGCTATTCCATCC
>JBDRCC010000005.1:0-10197 GCA_043822065.1 archaeon
TCCATTTTTGGCACTTTCCTTTTCTTGGTTTTTTTGATGGATATCCTGCCTGTTTTGTCAGCGTCAATCCTTTCCAGGAGGCCCTTCGACACAAGGTACTGGTCAACCGCAAGCCTGTGCGGGAAGAAACTGATGCTCCGCGTCCCCATGAGTGCGGCTTCTCTAGACATGCTCCCGCCTCCGGACAGCACAGCATCTGCGAAATAGCTGAGCGAAAGCGTGTCCACAGGCTTCCTCGCGACAAACAGGTTGCTTCCAGTATACTTCTCGCCTGGCTGGCGCGCAATAACAACCTTCTGGACGCCGTCATCAATCTTCTGGAGTATCTTTTCGGCGCCGCCTGGCCCTGCCGAATACGAAGCATTGTACGCTTCCGGCCGCACCACAACTATCTGCCCTTTCCGGTCGAGCCCAAGCTCCTCAAGGACGGCACCGCTCCTTTTGAGGTTCTTGATATTTGCAACTTCGCACACACCGTCAAACTTTTCAAAACGCGCATTGTACTTTCTTATTTCTGAATCCGGTATCGCCGCCGGGCAGACGACCTTGTCCGCGAACGGGAGCGTCAGAAGGTTTTGGACCCTTGCGTATTCATTGTCCATGACGGCTATGTATCTTACTCCGAGCCCTATCGCCACTCTCGCGCCCTCGACAGAGTACTTGTGGACGCACACGTCTGGCGAGTACCCCTTTACAATCTTCGCGAGCTCAACAACCCGCCTGCCGCTCTCAATGAGCTTGTCCGCCTTTTCCTTCCCGCCATGAGCCCCAACCAGCTTGTAGTCAAGCCCTTCGAGTATGTACTCTATTGCGCCAAAATCGCGGGCGGTTATCAGCGTGTCTTCATGCTTCTCAAGGAACTTCCTGAAAAAGAGCGCCTGCGGGGCGTTTGAGATGTCCACCCAAACCTTCATGCGAGCCACCCCCACAGTGCGAGCAAGAGAACAACGAGAACTTCCGTTGACAGGACCCTTGCAACGAGCTGGGGCTCTGTAAGCGGCTTCCTTAGGAAATGCCTTGCGAGGGAGCGGTAGCCTTTCTTAGGCAGGTAAAGCCTGCCCTTCTTCAGGACAACGGGCTTGAAGTCAGACCGGCTCATAACCCCTGCCGACCTGAACTTAAGCCAGGCGTCGGCAATGTGCGGCGCAAGCGCCAATGGCAGGACGTAGGGGTATGGGCTCAGCAGCACTATGCTGGCGATTACCGCCCCGCAGAACATCGTGCCAGAATCCCCTGGAAAGACGCTGGCAGGATAAAGATTGTAAAGCAGGAACCCCGCGAGGCATGCGAAAAGCAGAAGCAGGGAGTAGGATTCAAACATGTAGCCCTGCAGGTAGAAAAACACAGCCAGCCCGGCTGAAGCCAGCGCACTCATGCCGGCTTCTATGCCATTGAACCCGCCGAGCATGTTTGTGAAATTGCTTGAGGCCATGAATCCTGCCGCAAGCAAAATTGCGTACAGGACCTTCCAGCCGCCGTCGAACTGGTATATCGCCGGCATCAGCATCAGCCCCGCAACAAACGGGAAGACCAGCTTAACCCTTGGCTTGAACGCGAATTTGTAGTCTGCAAGCCCGAAGGCAGAAACTGCAAGTGCCGCAGCCAGTGCCCAGAGCATTTCAACCTTCCCGTAGGCGTAAACCAACATCAGGAAAAAAACCGAAAACGAGGCGACAAAGGCAATTCCCACGTGCTCCGGCACGGCATGCCCATTCTCCTTGTTCACGTCCCGCCCGACAACCCGCAGCCGCATCATCAGCCTGCCTATGGCTGGAGTAAGGACTGCAGTTAGGGCAAATGCGTAAACTGATAGCTCAATCGCCATTCTATTGACGGAGTATCTCTCCAACCGTCATGTCTATTATCCGGGAGGGCTTTTTATATTTGCACATGCCCCCATCTATCATTATGTCTGCCTTGACTTTTACCTGGTTGAAGGCCCATGGCGCCTGCTGCCCTGTCTTGTTGGCGCTTGTGGTTATTATCGGGCCGGTCAGCTCTATAAGCCGCCTTACCGCCCTGGCGTCAGGAATCCTGATGCCAATGTTCCTGCGGCTGACATAGTCTGGCACCCCCTCAAGAAGTATGCCGCTTGAGCTGTAAACCGGGGGCTTTTTTTGCAGTATCACAGTAACCGGTCCGGGGAGCTGCTCAGCCACGAACGACATCTGCGCGTTAGAGATAACTGCATACTTGCGTATATCCTCTAAATTGGCGACTGCTATCGAAAGCGGCTTCGAAGGCGCGTTTCCCTTTATTCTTCGTATTCTCTTAACTCCCCCCTCGCTCGAAATTACAGCCCCGAGGCCATAAACTGTATCCGTTGGGTAGACTGCTACCTTCCCGTCCCGCATGGCGGCGGCAATCCTCTTTATCTTCTCACTCTCAATTATGTCGACATTTAGCGTTATGACTATTGGCTTTGCGCCAGGCTTCTTTCCCGTTTTTGGTTTTGGCTTTTTTGCGCTCATTTTAGCATCCTTATCGCAGATGGCAGCTGGCTGAGGCTGTTTATCACCGCGTCAGCTCCATGCATGCTGCCCTTTTTGTTCCTATCCACTAGAATCGCCCTGAGCCCGGCGCCCTTTGCGCCCTTGATGTCGGTCTCGGGCTTGTCACCGACCATGACCGCATCCTGCGCCCTGGCGCCAGCCTCCCTCAGCGCCGAAGCAAACAGCTGCGCGTCAGGCTTCTCCATGCCTGCAGTTTCTGAGACGTGAACAACATCGAAAAAGTGGTGTATCCTGAGCCGGATAAGCTTCTCCCACTGCTTCACGGCTCGCCCATTTGATATTATCCCCAATGAATACCCCTCGTCCCTGAGCGAAAGGAGGACGGGGACTGTTTCCGGGTAAGGCCTCAAAAATGACAGCTTCGTGTCGTGGTATGCCGCAACCCCTGCAGCTATAATCTCAGGGTTCCATTCGACCTCGAGCCTGTCCAGCAGCGCGTCAAAATGCTTGTCATAATTCGAGCCCTTCCCTTTGACTATTGAGTTCAGCGCACTCAGAATTTTTTTTTCATTTCCCTCAAGCCCAGCCTCAATCATCGCCTTTACGGCATTCTCCCTCGCAGTGTCGGCAAGCTTCCTGCTGTCATACAAAGTCCCGTCAATGTCAAAAAAGACTGCCTTTATCATCGCACCAAATTGTAAAAGCGCTTACAGTTAATAATGATTTTGCGTTCAGGACGCCGCCGCTTTTTTTGGGTTTTTGCCAGTTTCCGCAAATTTGGCTGCCTGTACCATCTTAGTATAGAACCACGGCATAGACGGGTAAACCTGGGAGCAAAGGTTTTTGTTTAATATGTCTCCAAGCGCGGCGTCTACTGCCTTCACGACTTTGGCGTCTGGCGCTGTAAAGAAGATATACGGGAAAGTATAATGCACTATGCTTTGCCCCCCTGCCGTGCTTATTATCCTTGAAATCACCTTTGCGCGCATCCTCGCGGCGTTGGCGTCAGCAACCTTCCAGGGCGGGGCGTAGACTAGGCAGCGCCTTTTGCCTTTTCCAGTTTTGGCGACGGGAACCTCAAACTTGCTGCCGAATACTCCGCCAAACCTCTTTGTTTCCGTTTGCCTGTTCTTGTCGGTATCGCCTTTTTTCATTTTCCTACCCTCTTGTTAAACCGGGTGAACCACTTTCCCTCCTATTTAAAAAAATAGGAGGGGGGCTGTGCCCCCCTCAGAAGAAGTTCTGGTCCGCGCTTCTTAGACGGTCAGAGCTCCTTGGCTTTCGCTTCCGATCTCTTCTTCGTCTCGGTCTGCGTTGTTTCTTTCCATGTTTTCCTCCTGGGTGACGCCGCCTGGTCTCCCAAGTGGTTCACCCGATGCTTGTTCGCGTGAACATGACCGGGTGATCCGGTTTGGGTATACTTTGTGCTTTAGACTATATAAACTCCCTTAATGACCCCTGATCTGCATAATCAGCACCGCCTGTTTTTAATCTACCTCACCAAGTAATTTATCCAGTAAACCATGCCCTGCCTGCCCGCAGCATACTCCCCATGCCAAACATGAAGCGCCCTTGCGCCATTCCGCGCGGCCGCAAGTTCGAGCCTTTTTTGTTCGCCATCAGTTGCAGTCACCCACAGGCAGATTCCTTCCGCAGCCAACACCTGTAAAACTTCCGCAAGCAAACCATCCATATTGTGTTGGGCCTTTGGGGTCCTGAAACTTATAACGACATCTGCCGAGCCTTTCTTGAGCCGCATGCCTTTCTCCGAGTCTGCACGCATGAACCTGCACTGGAGCTCAAGCTTCCTGGCAGCTTTCTTTGAGGGAGCAGCCATTCTCATTATTTCAGTTGTTCCAACAACCCTTGCGCCGTACTTCCAGGCAATATAGCATACCGTCTCGCCGCTCCCGCAGAACAGCTGGAGCACCCTCTTTTCAGGGGAAAGAAATGGACACCTACTTGCGAGCTCCGCAGGTAGCTTCTTGCCCCCATAGTTTGCCTTTTCAACCGACTTAAGCGCCTCGGACATCAGCAGGTCATCTGGCGACTCCTTAGAGCCAAGTATGAGCTTCTTGAATCCCAAAAAGGAAAGCGGCGCGCTCTTCATGCTAACCATTTGTAGAATGCTTTAATAAATCTATCGGGGACAGACGCATAGCTAAATGCCGCACACATGCGCTCTGTTTAGTGCCACTCAGTGTCGTCCTTTTTCGGCTTGTGCGAGGAGACGCAGACATACCTCAGCTTGCTGCCCTCGTAGCAGTTGTCCGCCAGGTCGCATTCGTCCTTAATCCTGACGGGGCACTTCTTTTTCTCGCCCTTCATGGGAGAACTATCTAAGGCTTACTTTATAAAACTTTCCGCTACAGCTCCTTCCAGTGGTAAAGCGCCTTCAACATAAGCGGTGCGAGAAGGCTGGTCACTATTGCGAGCGCGACAATGTTCGTCAGGAGTGCGTCGTTGAAGACCCCGAATGTCGAGGCTATCATGGCAATCGCGAGAGTCGACGTCATCTGCGGGATTGTCGCAATCCCGACTCCAAGCGCCTTCTTCCTCGGCAGCCCTATGAGCTCGGCTCCAAGCGCCCCGCTTCCTGCCTTGCTTATCACCAGCGTCAGCACGATTAGCAGCAGAACGCCCATGTCCGCGCCTGAGGATATGAGCCTAAGGTCAGTCCGCATCCCAAGGTAGAACATGAACACAGGTATCAGGAACCCATACCCTATTGCGTGCATCTTCGCTATGACCTGCTCATGCTTCAGCACGCCCGCAAGCGCGACTCCAGCTATGAACGCGCCAATCATTGCAGGGAGCCCTATGTACTCAGATATGAATGCGACCACAAGCAGGGTGAAAAACACAAACCTGACTTCCCTGTCCTCCGGGTCCTTCCCAAAGTGCTCCCACTTCAGGAATTTTGCTTCTGCCTTTGGCAGCAGCCAGAACACCGATAGGAGGAAAGCTGCAAATACAGCCAGGTACGCCCAAAGGCTTAGCTTCGAGACGCCAACAGCCGACTGCAGCAGGACTGCAAACAGTATGAGGCTGGCTATGTCCTCAAAAACAGTGGTGACGACTATTGATTTTCCCATTTCCCCGGAAAGAAGCTTGTGCCTCTCAAGGAACGGCATCATTATGCTCACGGAAGACGACGCAAAAATTGTCCCAAGAATCATCGCAGGTATTGTCCCAAGCCCGATGTAGATGCCCAGATAAGTTCCAGTTAGAAGCGGAATTACGAAGTTCAGCGTTGCAACCATGATTGACTTTCCGTCCGCCTTTCTAAGCTGCCTCATGTCCACACCGGTCCCGACAAGGAACATCATGTAGAGAAGCCCGAACATCGCTATGAAATGGATGCTGTCGTTTACAGGGATGGTCTTGAAGCCGAATGGCCCAAGGAGCATTCCGGCCAGTATAAGCAGGGTCAGGTGGGGCATGTGGCTCTTCCTGAGAACCTCAGGCAAAAAGAAGGTCGCAGCCATCACCAATAGGAAAAACACAACATAGTCAGTTACCATGGTTATCAGCTAGTTAACAGCGCCCCAATTTATAACTCTTTCTTTCGCCTGAAAAACGTATTTATACTACCCTGCCATTCTACCCATACATGAATATCCAGTGGTTTTACTCCTGGCTTGGCACCTACGGCATCCAGCCGGAATGGGTCTCCGGCGTTTTCGTAATCCTGTTGGGCCTCATATTTGGCAAGTATGTTTCGGGATTTGTCAACCGGATGCTTGAGAACCTTGCAAAGAGGACACACAGCTCAGTCGATGACATGCTTGTCGGGATATTCGGCAAGCCGCTGGCAGTCATATCTTACCTAATAGGCATTTGGGGCGGGCTCTACATCGCCGGCATAAACCCAGCCAATCTTGGAGTGTTCTACAGGTTCTACAAAATAATATTCATACTAATCGCAGCCTATGCAATCATCACCGGTTTCAAGAGCTTCTGGCTGAGCTACAGGATTTACGTCCGCCGCCGGGGAATGACCTCTGCCGAGAAAATCATCATACCGCTCGGAAGCCGGCTCGTTCCGCTTCTCATCTGGTTTGGGGCAACATTTGTCATACTCTCCGTCCTGGGGGTAAACGTCACGCCGTTCCTCGCAGGAGCCGGCATAGTGGGTCTTGCCCTGGCGCTTGCGGCGCAGACCCCGCTCTCAAACTTCTTTTCAGGCATACTGCTGACCGTCAACCGGCCATTTGACGTCGGGCACCGCGTAGAGGTCATCGGCAAGTACGTTGGGGACGTGGTGGACATCGGAACCTTCTCGACCAAGATACGCACGCTCGACAACAACATAATCGTCGTGCCGAACGTCCAGCTCACCCAGACCGAGGTGATAAACCACGACCTAACCGACGACCGCGTGAAGATACAGGTCCCGATAGGCGTCGCTTACGGCACTGACTCAGAAAAAGTGAAAAAAGTCCTCCACAAAGTAATCTCCGGAATCGACGGCATAGTCGAAAGCCCGCTAGAGAGTTCAACCCACCTCGATGCCAAAGCCGAGGCAAAGACTGGCATCTACTTCCTTGGCTACGGCGACTTTGCCCTAAACTTTATGATAATAGCATGGATAAAAAACACCCGGATGAAGTTCAAAATCTTAGACGAGATTAACACCAGAATCCAGAAAGAGTTCAAGAAGGCAGGAATCCAGATACCATTCCCAGTCCGCGACGTCTACCTGCACAAGGGCTGAATGCGCATTTTTACATCGCAAGCCAGGTAACAATCTTCCAGCCAAACTGCGAGGTTATCAGCCAGCTCAGCCAGGTCGAGAAGGCGAAAAATTTCAGTATTGACATGGGGTTCGGCCATATCGGGTACAAAACTACATTTGATACTATGTTGTACGCCACGACGAGAAGAAGGACGTTCTTTACAATACTCGCTTCCGTGAACGTGAACAGCCCAGTAAGATAGCAGAAGACGACCATGCATACGCCCATGATGATGAGCCCCATCAGGTTGAAGGGAAAGAGGAACCAGGAAACTACCATTATGGTAAGGGCAACCGCAATCCCTGCAAGCGGGCTGATGCCTATGCTTACCAGAATCCCCATCGGCAGCCAGAGCTCAAGCCCGCCCATGTCGACCCTGCGGACCCAGTAGCTGAGCGGGATGCCTGCCGCAATAACACAAAGGACAAACAGCGCCTGCTGGATCATGCGGTTTTATACTGCCCAGCGGTTTATAAAGATTAGGTAAAATCTTTTTTTATCTACTTAAACCACGCATCAAGCTTCTTCTGGTCGCCAAAATCCATGCCGTTGTACCCGAACGCCTCAAGAATCCTGAGCACCGGCGGGAGGACCTGGTTCTCAATATAGTACTGCGGGTCGTACCCGCCCTCATAAAGCTCAACGGGCACTGCCCTGTCGCCGATTTTTCCCTTGCTTGCGCCCTTGACAACGATGTACCCTATGACGCTTCCCTGCTCCACCTGCCTTCCAGCCGCCTTCGCCTTTCGCGCAGCGGCGACGTGCGGCCCCTCCGCTTTGTAGCTGTCTATCTCCTTTATCAGCTGGGTGTATATTACAAGGTCTTCAGTCTGGACGTCGCCCTTCTTCAGGCGGAGAATTACTTCCTGGACAATCTTTACGGCCTCGTCCTGCTTGCCTTCAAGCACGGTCCGGATAACCCCCTGCTGGGTCTCCTTGGCAATCTTCGACCAGTCGCGCCGCCTGACCTCAAGCCCGCGCGTCTTGATGTTTCCGTCATAATCTATCAATGCATACCTCTTCTTTGTTATGAACACCCCGCGGCGGTAATAGCCCTCAAGCTCGAGCTCCATCACCCCAGGGAGGTTTTTGTTCACCTCCGCCAAGAACTTCCCGACCTTGCCTACGAATTTCTCCGGCGGCTTATCCATTGGCATCACCAAAGAACAGGGAATCCGTGTCCCCGTATATGACTGTGAATCCCGCCTTTTCCGCCCTGTCCATTATGTCCTGTATGAAATGCCTTCCAAACGCAGTCACGCTCTCTGCGCATTGGCGCGAATGCCAGCGCGAGCCTGCGTAGCCCAAGTAGCCGTAGGCAGAATTCAGGAACAGCTTGAGCGCGTACTGCTCGGCGTCAAGGCGCTTGTACTCCTTGCTGCCCTTCTGCGCCTCCTTCATTCTTTTCTTTATCGCGCCACGGTTATCGAGCAGCTCCTTCAGCGCTGAAGGCAGGAGCCCAGTCCGCTTCTTGCAGAAGTAATGCGGCATCCCCGGTACAGCCATCCGTTCCTTCGGCGAACAGCAGTCGCAGTTCAGCATATCCGGTCCGATGTTGTGGCTTATTATCACCGAGGGGTACAGGCTCCTGAAGTCGAGGACCGCAAGGTGCTCGTGCATGCCCTTGATTGGGTCCCTCACGTAAGCCCCTTCGATTGCGCCCTCTGCAATCCTGCTTGACCGCTCGTCATAATGCGGGCGCGACGGAGCGACTTCCCCCCGCTCATGCGCCTTGTTTAGGAGGAGGCTCTCGACCAGCTGGCCGGAGGTCATCCTGCTGACGTCAAAAATCGGGCCCTTCACGAGCCTGGAGAACTCAAGCTGGAGGGGAAGGAACTCGAGCGCCAGCTTAGCCGTCGCGTCGGCGTCCTCGCGGGTGTACTGCATTATCCTGTTGAGGTCCTTGCCCTCGTCCCAGACCTTCCACATGTCGCCGTCGAACGGCTTTTTGTCCGTCCCGAAAATGTGGTTTGCCACGTGCTCAAGCGTGTACCTGGGGAGGCTCAGGCTGCCCCTCAAAATATTGAACACTACGTGGTAAAGGTCGGCATGAAGCCTTCCAGGAATTTTCGCCGCCTCAAACCGCCCGCGCTTTGAGAAACTGACGCCCATCTTCTCACGCCCTAAGATAAGCTCGACCTTCAGGGCGTCTGCCCTCTTCTCAATATACGGGAAGTCAAACTGGTCGCCGTTGTAGGTCACGACAACGTCCGGGTCTCTCTCCTGGTAGGTGCTGACGATTTCCTCTATCAGCTCACGCTCATCCTTCACAACCGTTATCCACGGCTTTTTCTCCTTCGGCTCTTTTGAAGTTATGACCCGCTCCCAGCCGGAATTGTCAGCAAAGCTTGCAGCGATTATCGGGTCAATCTCAGGCCGCGGCGCGCCTTCGGGGTTGTAGACCTCAAGGTCGAAGCTCATTATCCTCAGGGAATCAATGTCTGTCAGCTCGGCGGAGCGCTTTATGTCCTCAACCGCGTATGCGTTCTCAAGCCCCTCTGCATTCTTTGCCTCCTGCGCCTTGACGTCCAAGAGCACGGACTGCTCGAGCCCGAGGTCAATCATGTACCTCCTGACGAATGGGATGTCGTCCTCCCGCGACTCGTATCCGAGGTTGCGCACGAGCTCACGATAGATAGGCACGTCGCCCGGGCGCTTGAAATACACTTTCAGGACTTCCCTGGGCGTCCCGCTAACATTCCTTTGGACATGCTCAAATCTTACTGCCTTTACTTCCTGCCCGCTCTCCGTCGCCCCTGACTTGCCCTCCAGCTCCTTTTCGGCGTCCGCTGGCTTTGGCGCGAGCACATAAATATACGGCTGGTGCCTGGAATCAAGGAGGACTGCCGGCTTCCATTTGCCATCAGAAAGCGCCTTTCCGAAAAGCCTGACTGTTGTGAACTCTTCAGAACGGTAGTCTATGTCCAGCAAAAGAAATTTCATTATTTGAGGGCGGCAGAAACCTTGTCAAGGGTTTTTCTCCTCTTTGACATGTCCTTCCTCAT
>JBDRCC010000006.1:0-80577 GCA_043822065.1 archaeon
TCTATTTCCTCTCCACGATTGGGTGGATATACTGGTCGCTTACCGAGTGGTACTCAGGCCAGTCTGCCGGAAAGTACGTCATGAAGATAAAAACCACCGACCTTGAAGGCAACTCACTGAGCCTCCACGCCGCCTTCCTAGAGGCATTCGGCAAGGCAGTGCCGGTTGTTTTCCCGCTTGACATGATAATCGGCACCATAGCGTTTGAGCCTACCCGCCAGCGGCTCTTCAGCCACCTGGCGAAAGTAATCGTCATAGAAACAGTCCAGCCGCACGAAATGCTAAACGTGGAATACGTAAGGTGAGCACCATTAACTTTAAATCCTAATACTGCGTAGTGCCGGCTATGTACCTTTTAATCCTGGCTGCAGTTTCCATAGTGGTCTCCGCTCTCATACTCGGCGAAGCGCTTATGGACAAGAACTACTCTGCAATCCTGACCTATCTTCTTGTCGGCTCGATAATCGCCACAATCGACTTCATAATCGAGTACATTGGCACCTTTACCGACCTGTGGACTTACTATGCCTCACTCCACCTTATCTTTGGAAAAATACCAGTCGAGCTGATATTCACGTTCTTCGCGCTTGGGCTCGTTGCACGGCGCCTTTACCTCTTCCAGATAAAGAGGTCCCCGCTTGACCTCGACACAATATACTACGTCCTGATATTCGCATCAATAATATTTTTTATAAGGGGCGCATACAGCGGGATACGCGACATCAGCCTTTTGGTGATAGGGATACCTGCCGCGCTCTGGGGCATGCACGCAATACGCGACGAGCTGAAGAAGGCGAAGGCGGTAATCCTCGCGGTGGTCGTAGCAGTCCTTGACGTGCTGGTCGAGGTGTACATCATAGAGCAGAACGTTTATTCCTATGAGATGGGCTTCAGCTGGTCCACGCCGTTTGTCTACGGCCTGTTTGCAATCACCCTTATGGCAATCATGGAGCGGTTCGACAGCCTTGACAAATTCTTCGAGATAAAGATTATCGAGGGGCTTGTGCGGTTTGTCGGCATTAAGGAATCAATACGGACGCGTTTTAGGAAAAAGAGATGATTATTGAGCAGCTGCGCGTCGGCCCGCTTGCTAACTTTTGCTACCTAGTCGGCGACGCAAAGACAAAAACCGCCGCCGCAATAGACCCTGGGTTCGAGGCAGATGCAATCCTTGCGAAGGCGAAGCAGCGCGGCCTTAAGATAAAATACCTGATTCTGACCCACTCTCACCTCGACCACACCGGCGAGCTTTCTGCGCTCAAGGAGGCGACCGGGGCTGTCGTTGTCATGGGCGCGCTTGAATCCGGCGACATAGAATTTTCCGCCCAAATACAGCCGGACATTGCGGTCCGCGACGGCGACGAGCTGAAGCTCGGGGGCACAAAGCTGAAGTTCATCCACACGCCGGGGCACACCCCTGGCAGCATGTGCATCCTTGCCGAAAACAACCTTTTCACCGGCGACCTCCTCTTCGACTGCTCAATCGGGCGGACCGACCTCACAGGCTCAGACGAGGGGCAGATGACGCTGAGCCTGAAAAAGGTTTCAAAGCTCCCTGACAAGACCATGGTCTGGCCTGGGCACGACTATGGTGCAAAAAAACACTTTACCTTAGGCGAGCAAAAGAAGGAAAGCCCCTTCCTCAAAGCATAATCTTTCTTATTTTTATTCCGCCGTACTCTTGCGGGGACTTTGGCTTGTCAACCGGGAGCAGCTCGTACGCCGGCCTTATTACCATCCGCACTGGCATTTCCGTCCTGCTTTCCTGCCTTAGCCTCTCGACCTTCGGCGCCCCGCCGAACGTCCTGTAATACTCGTTTACCTTTTCCTGCCGTATCCTGTCCCTCTTGAGCTTTAGCTGTTCGTCCTGGAGCCGCCTTATTTCCTCTTCCCTCTGTCGTGCAGCCTCTTCGCGGGCAGCTTCCTCCTCCATGTCGCGCGCAGCCTTTGCCTCCGTCATCCTGCGTATTGCGTCCAGCCGCCTCGCAGCGTCTGCAGTGCGCCTCTCGTCACGCTTCCGGGTGAATTTGCCGAGCATTGTCTCATCTTCAAGGCTTTCAAGCGCCTCAACCTTGGCTCGGACCATGTCAAGCACCTCGTCCCGCTCCTGCGCTGGCTCGAACGTTGGCACCATCACTGGCGCGTCCTCCACAAAATCGTTAATCTCAGCATAGGTCTGCCTCGGCCTGAGCCTGTCAAAAAGCCTTTCCTTCTTCAGGAGCAGCCTTTGGTAAAACGTAAGGTTTGCCGGCAGCATCGGCTCATCATGGAATTCGGGCATCTGCTCAACACCCAAATTCTCGATGTAATCCATGGAACTGATGGCTAGTGGGTCAAATTCTTCATCCATGCTATCTATATGCGCAGATGTAATATATAAATCTACTTGGGTGCTCCGAGCCCTTAACGGGATATGGGCTATTTGCCGCCTTTCTTGGGCTGTACCGGTCCGCCGTCCGCACCTATATTGGCTGGTTTTTGTCCATGCGCCGCGTGCGGTTCAATATCCTGTTCCGCTCGGCAAGCACGTCTGCCGGCTTAATCGAGGATACCTTCGCCTTGAACTCCTTCTCAGCAATTTTCAGCTCGTTCCGCTTCTCGAGCGTGCTTATCTTTGCCACCCGCTCCGCGATTCGTTCCCGGTTCGCATCTATGTTCTCCGAGGCATATCTCTCGAGCCTGGCCTCAAGCCGCCTCATTTCTGCAAGGCGCTCAGTTTCCCTGAGCTGCTCAAGGTCTTTCAGCAGACCTGCCTTGTTCTTGGCCCTTACTGCCTCCCTTGCCCTCTCAAGGTCGCGGATGACTTCCTCCTTCCTTATGCGGAACTTGTCCGCAGTCGTGTTCAGCTCCTCGCCGTATTTGCCGCGGTCAGCCCTCTCCGCAACCTTTATTGCAAATACCGAGTGCGCCCGTGAGGCAACCGCCTGCCCGAAGGCAAGCCCGTACTCTTCCTCATCAAAAGCGAGCTGTGCAGTCGCCAGCTTGCCCTCTGCGAGGATGACCTGTTTTGAAATCAGCGCCGCCCTTGCGTCGCTTATGTTCTCTGGAGTTTCAACCGCTTTGGCTTCATCGAGCTTCTCCGCCGCCCGGTCTATGGCAAGCTGCGCCCTCTCTGAAAAGTCCGGCCTGTCAATAGTTACATTCCCAGCTACAATCTCGTCAAGGTCAACGCCTATCTCGTCGTCAACCGTATCTGGTGACGCCTTGAACCTGATCTTGTTCAAAGCCATTGCCCTGAGCCGCTCCCGTATCCGCTCCGGGACGCCGTCTGGCCTCAGTATTATCACTGGCCTTTTTGCCGCCTTAGCATCAGCAAGCGCGTCCTCTATGCCGTCAATGTCATCGCCGGTCGCCGCGACTACTTCGTCAACCGAGTCCCACACTTCCTCTGCGACGACTACGGACGTCTCGTATCTGTCCTCGCCGTATATCCTCTCGTGGACTATCTCGACGCCGTCAAGCTCGGCTTCAATCAGCTCCGGCACGGCATCCGGCCCGCCGATTATTGTGACCTTGTTAGGTTCATACGACGTTATCTTGTCGAGGATCCCATCATCAATGAGCCCCCACCGCGTCGTCACTATTGCGTCGCCAGTCTCTTCGGCGGCTGCCTGCGCAACCGCGTAGTCCGCCTCGTTGTCTGAAACGAGCATTACGTTTGCCCCGAGGGAAAACGGTACCATCAACAGAATGCCTAAAATCAAATATGTCAGCTTCATCATTGCACCCTCTAAAATTAGTCACTTATCGTATATATACTATCGGCTTGCCCCCAGATTAGGCTTAAATATCTTGGGCGCTTTCCCACTTGCATGAAGCGTTGGCCCCTACTGCTATTGCTGCTTGCAGTGCCTGCATTTGCCGCGGAGCCGGATTACGCCGAAGCGTGCACCAACGTCGAGTACCAGGCGCTTTGGGAGTCAGTCTTTAATGAGCCGTACAACGGCACGGCAGTCTACGACAGCGCCAGCGTCCTGAAGGGCGGCCACTGCTTTGATTTCGTCCTGTACAAGGTCTCTTACCAGGATCCCAAATACCTTTATGCAATTGACCAAAAGATAGTTGGCTATGTCGCCCCGTTTAACTCATCCGGCCTTAGCATCCCCCTATTCGAAGACGCTGATGAAAAGATCGCAGTTTCTGCAGTATTCATGCGATGGGATGACAACCAAACTAGTACCACTATACAAAACCAGATATCTACTGCCGGGCCAATGGGCATTCTATTCTCCACTCAGGGGAAGCTAAAAAACCGGAGCCAGCCAATTTATAGTATTGCAGCTGCGCGGGCGGTCGAGTCAAGCCTATTTAAGAGCTGGATACCAAACGAGATGCTGTGGCGCGCATATCTGGACAATGGTACAGGCATGGCTTACCATGGTGTCCTCGAGGAAGAACAAACCGGGGCGATAACGAAGCAGGACGTCACCGGCGTATTCAGCCTGCGCGATGCCGCATACCAAAGCAGGATAGCCCCGTTTGAGGCAGTTGCTGATGCGACCGCCCTCAAATGCGCCTCAGATAGCGAATGCAGCTCTGGCATATGCAAGCGGGACTATGCTGGCAAGAGCTATTGTGCCCCTGAGGATGATTCCTGCGTCCATGCCGAGGGCGGCGTCATCAGCATATACCCTAATAAAGGCCTTTTCAGCAGCAGCCTTGCAGACTCCGGAAACTCAAACTACACCTGCAACGACGGGCACTGGTCCCAGGACCCGTTCTCAAACAACAACACTCACTTTGAGATAGCATTCGAAGAGCCAGGCACTTCAACCAAGGCTAAGGCAACATTCCCAATCCGCGCCCGGGTCAACTACGCAACAGTGGACATAACCCGCTCGGTACGCTCAATGGAGTATACTTATGACCTCGCACCCGGCGACAATTACATCTCCCTCTACCTCCAGCCAACGCCAAAGCTCCAGGCTTCAATCCTATTCACCAAGATTCCACAGCTCAAGTCAGTCAAGCGCTGGGATCCTGACTTACAGGACTTCCAAAAAATCGAGAAATTAGGGAACGAGATAATCGGCAACGACTTCGAAATAAAGCCTGGCGAAGGATATGTCATGACACTCGAGTCCTCAGCGTCTTTCAAGCTTCAGGGGACGTACGACACTGCCTATCGGACGCTCCAGCTCAAGAAAGGGAAAAATCTAGTCGGCTGGGCTTCCCTCGAGGGGAGGGGGACTAGGGCAGCACTTGCATCGCTTGGCGAAGCTGGCGGAATATGGGCTGAGGCGTACTACTGCCCCCCAAACACCAACTGTGCGGCTTCGAAAATATCCTACAGCAAGACGTCGACAGCACTCACCTCACTTTCGCCAGGCAAAGCCTACTGGATAACCCTCATCGAGGACGACACGCTTTCATACACGCCCTACGGCCCGGGATGCACCTCTGCCAACCTCACCTCCGAGGCACAGCGCGCCCAGCTTTTTATCTACGGCGCCTCAATCAACTGCGGCAAGTCAGGCAGCAGCCACTTTCTAGAAGTCAACAAGGACGGGAACAAGAGGATTTACTTCAACCCATGCGAGGCGTTCGGCGGCGCGTTAAACTGGACGAGCATCGAGGTCCCGCCCCGCTGGCTTGTGGCGGGCGTGAACTCGTTTAAGATACATGACTACAACTCAGGGTTCGACGACCGCTCCTTAATCATCGGTGTTGACTCCAACGCGGAAGGCGCGACAAGCACAATCGCGATGAACTCCCTCTGCGGCCAGGAGACGAGCAACGGCTCGCTGATGGCCTACCTGAAAATTGGGGACGCCCTGTTTGGCAAGGGAAACCTGACAAAGACTGACCAGGTCGCAGTCGACTATACTGACGACTGCATGCTGAAGGACATCTTCATCGAGTCAGTCCCAGCCGCAACCAACACAGAGGGCTACTGCCCAGAATATGACACTCCAATCCAGTATGACACAATCACTGAGCGCAAGGACCTCACGCAGTCCCTCAACAAGTATCTTTTCAAGTGCGACAAGACCAAGCTTTTCTGCGAGGTGCCGATTGAGATACAGTCCTCAAACGTAGAGGACATCATTCTCGACAACCTCGTGATTGCCTACTCCTGCAGCGAATGCTGCATCTCCGGCGACAGTGAATGCCCGGTCGGATGCTCGCATGAAATCGACACTGACTGCGAGGTTCCTGTTGAGATGACGCCCTGCGAGCGCCTCCTCAAATACCGGGAAAAGACGCTCACCTTATATAATACGGGGGCTGGGCAGGAAAGCGGCACAGGCGTCACCTCGGAATACATCGACTTCCAGAAAATTTCGCTTGTCCCCTCTTCCGACGCCACGCCGATACAAATCCACATCCAAAGCTTTGAGGAATGCGGCTCCCCGCGCGCAAAGCCCCCCGGGCTCCCTGAAATGGAGCCCCAGGTATACAAATACTACCTCCTCGAGCAGACAAGCAAAGTCCCAATACAAGCACTCTCCATCGACTTCCGTGTCCAGCGCCAGTGGGTACAGGACAACAACTTTGGGGTGCACGAGGTGTTTTTATATGCCCTGGCAGACGGCTCCTGGCAGAGGCTCAAGACGTCCTGGCAGTCCGAGGACCTGAAGTACGCCTACTACTCCGTAAACGCAAGCGGCTTTGGCTACTTCGCAATCGGCGGTGAAATCATTCCGAAAGAGAAAGCTGCCGCAGAGCCAGGTTCAAGCCCCCAGCTCAAGGTCACCGCCTCAATCCCGAAGGGAGTCTTTGTCGCAAGGGCGTTCCCAGTCTCAGTCAGGGTTTACAACTCCGGCTTCGGCAGCGCCGGGCGAATAACCGTCAAGCTCGAGGCACCGGAAGGATGGCAGGTATCCGACCCATCATCCATTGACTTTCTCAAGAGCCTCGAAATCGCCGATTTCGAGTTCTACGCCAGGATACCCTACTCCGGCGAGCCAGTCTCCGCACCGATTGCCCTCAAAGTGTCTGGCGACGACATATCCTACAGCACCCAGCTCCAGATTAGTGCGGCGGTCCCGCCATTCATCCTCGACGGAAGGCTCTCGGGCAATTCGATAATTGCCGAAACCATAATAGAGCGCAGCAAAGTCCCTTCAAGCAATGTCCAAATCGAGCTCTCAATAAACAAGGGGCGGGCAACCCTCATCTCCGACCTTCTCCAGTACGAAATCCAGGGCGAGACCCTTAGGGAGTCCAAGACCTACTCCCTCCCCGCAACGATGGAAACTGGCGACTACTCCCTTGCAGGGGTGCTCTATTCCGACGGAAAGGAAATCGCCCGCACCTCATCGCCCCTCACAATAAATGCCGCGTCGACAGTGAAAATCAGCCACGGGCCGAAGACAGCATTCATCGCAATTCTCGTAATTCTGGTCCTTGCGGGCGGGTTATTCGTCTTCAGGAAAAAACTTCTGCGCAGGGGCGAAAAAACATCCTGAAAATCAGTTCGCAAGGCTTAAATATCCTGACTTCCTTAGTTCTACAGCATGGGTTGGAGCGAACACAAGAGCCTCTTAGCACTTCTGCCTATATTCCTCCTTCTCCTTCTTCTGGCGCCGCCAGCCGCTGCGGCTTCGTTGGGCAACGTCTCGTGGGGGAACGACACAAAGCTCACAAGCAACACCGCTCTATCGGAGTACCCAGTCATAGCAACCGACCAATACGGCAACGTCCACGTCGCCTGGCAGGACTACCGCGACGTCTACGGTAGAATCTACTACAAAAAGCTCGACAACACCGGCACAAACCTGACCGGCGACGTCCGCGTATCAGACATCGTCAATTACAATGCACTCGGCCCCTCCCTCGCACTCGACAGCAGCGGCAACGCCCACATCACCTGGTACGACAAGCGCAATGGAGCCAGTGGCTGGTTTTACGACATCTACTACACAAAGATAAACGGCGCCACCAACGCAACCATAGTGAACGACATCTACCTGACCAATACTCACTTGGTCTATATGTACCAGCCAAACTATATACCCAAACGTGGCGTCGCACTCGACAGCAGCGGCAACGTCCACGTCGTCTGGGGCGGCGACAAGCGCAATACCGGCGAGTATTACGAAATCTACTACAAAAAGCTCGACAACACCGGCAGCACCCTCGTCCCCGACACCCGCCTGACCAATAATCCCGCTAACCACTATTCATTCAGCCCCTCCCTCGCGGTGGACGCCGCTGGCAACGTCCACGTCGCCTGGAACAAATACCCCTACCCTTGGAGAACCTACTACAAAAAGCTCGACAACACCGGCGGAAGCCTGACCGGCGACATCGGCGTATCGAATTCCAGCTCCTTTCATTCATACTTCCCCTCCATCGCGGTGGACGCCGCTGGCAACGTCCACGTCGCCTGGTACGATACCCGCGACAGCTACAGTAGAATCTACTACAAAAAGCTCAACAGCGCCGGCACAAACCTGACCGGCGACGTCCGCGTATCAGACATCGTCAATTACAATGCACTCGGCCCCTCCCTCGCACTCGACAGCAGCGGCAATGTCCACGTCGCCTGGCACGATGCCCGCACCGGCAGGAACGAAATCTACTACAAAAAGCTCAACACCACCGGCGGAAACCTGACCGGCGACGTCCGCCTAACCACTAAAACTGGTTCTTACGCTTCACTATACCCTGCCCTCACAGTAGACGCCAGCGACAACATCCACCTCACCTGGCAGGATAACCGCGACGGCAACTACGAAATCTACTACAAGCGGGGCACGCAGGGGCCGCCGCCTCCCCCGCTGGAAGTCCCTCTCTTCGACGCGGAATGCCCCGGGGGCTACCTGCGGCGCGACATAGACCAGGACCTCCTTTGCTCAAACAACGCCACCAACTGCGTTTCGACCAATACTGGCACCGGTGCGCTATTCTACCAGCCCAGCCAGGAGCCGCCATACCTCACGAACAAGCCGAACGGCACCACAAATGTATACTACTGCTACAAAGGGTACTGGTCGAATGACCCGTTCAACAACAAGCTGACCTACGCCATCAACCCCAGCCCAGCCGACATCTCGTATTGGGACTCGTTCACCGTGCCCGCATCCGTCAAAGGGGGGGACCCAGGCAATGAGAAAATCTACCTTTACAACGCATCCCTGGCGGTTACGGAGTACGGGAGGGACGCACTGCTGTCGAAGGAGTCATCTAACATAGTGGACAACTGGGATCTATCGACGTCAGCGTCCGCCCTCGACAGGGGAGTGTTTGGGGGCAGTGACATTATATTCGTGGGGGGCGCTACCTACGGTCAGGCTTACATAGCGCCCTACCTTTATTCTGGCGGCGCATTGACGCCAAAGGCTAACGTCTTAATGGATGTTTACGGGGCTTCCAACATAAAGCTGAACGACCTGAAAGTTGCGGACATAAACGGGAACAAAATACTCGTTACCGGTTCAAGGAAACTACCGAACGCCAATGCTAGCTTCTTTTTGGCGTCATATGGCTATAACTCGGCTGGTGAAGGCACTTTCACGCCGGCGTATACATTCTACCGCGATGAGGGTGCGGGCAACGATGGTGGCAATGCCATAGCCGTCTATGACTTTGGCGGCTCAAAGAAAATACTGGTTGCCGGCTATGGGAGCAACCTCGCCGGTTCCGGGAACACAGACGCAGTGCTCTGGGACCTCGCCACTAACGGCGACACTATAACTTTTGAGGACGTGAAATACATAAACAGCGGGCGCGACGACGAAGCCTACGATGTCGTAGTGGGCAACTTCAGCGGAACGCCGGTAATCTTTGCAGTTGGCACAACCGACCTCACGGCATTTATACAGGCATACACCTACTCCGGCGGCTCGCTTGTCGCGAAGAACTACGCCTTCCCAGATTTTTCAGCTGGCCGTGACGTCTTCCTCGCCGCTGCCGTTATGAATATCCGGGGGGAGGATAAAATCGTCGTAACCGGCTACAGCGAGCCCTCGCCTGGCGCGTCAATCTATGACCTCCTTATCGCGGCATATTCGTATAACCTGACAACTGACACCATCACCGAGGACGGGCGGCTCACCCTAGACCGTGGCGGCACGGAAATTGGCAAGGGGATAGACTCCTTCACGCTTGGCGGCATGCCTATGCTCGCAGTTACCGGGGGCGATGTCAACGTGAATACGAACCAGAGTGACATGGTAATCCGCGTTTTCTCATACCTGCACGGCTCGTTCACGCTCAAGACAATGCTGCAGGAGAACCTCACCTCCTCTGACAGGGACATCGGCAGCGATATTCTCGCCTCAAATGACGGTGTCCTGAAATTCTTCGAGACAGGTGATATCTCCCTATTCGACGGCGACATTTTTAAGGACAAGTATGCATACCGCCTCCACCTGTACAACTATTCCATCCCGCACTATGCCGGCACAACAATCAGGATTGGAAACGCCATCCTGAGCGACGGAAAGATGCTCGGCGACTTTGGGGCGACGCGGGTTTACAACCTCTCCCTGCCGCTGCTGGACTACGTGTCCTCCTCCGGCGCCGCCTGCACCATGCTCTATTGCGACGTGCCGATTAACGTGACCAAGGGCATGGGCTACCGCGTGAACTTTGACACGCTGGCGATGGGCTACAACACGCCGCCGGTTATCACTAGCCCCTCTGATTATGTGCTGTACGACAATGCGTGCGCCGGATTGCCGCTGGTCGTGCCAATAAACACTACTGACGTCGATGGCGACGCCATAACATTCAGCCTCGTTTTGGTATCCCCTCCTGCGCCGGTCGTAACCCTGAGCGAAACCGGCGTCCTGACGTTCCTTGCCCAGCCAGCGCAGGCAGGCATATATACTATAATAGTGAGGGCAACGGACGAGCATGGCCTTTCTGACCCAGTCCTGTCCCAGCGGACGCTGACTTTCATGACTGGCGTGTGCCCCGGCCAAAGCGCCGGCAACTACACCTGCCCTAACTGCACAGGCGGCAACTCCAGCGGGTGGGGCGAGGGCGGCGTTGCCAACAACGAGACCATAGGCTACGGCTGCATCAAGCAGATATGCAGGTGGGACTACGCCGGCGGGGACTTCTGCATCTGCATGAACGACACGGACAGCTGCGTTCACGTGAACTCTACAGGCATGGCGCAGTTCTACCAGGAAACTGCCAGCGTGCCGCCTTTCCCGACCATCACTGCATTATGGTATGACGGCTACGAGCCAGACGATTTCGTGTGCCACGACGGCAGGTGGTCGGCCGACCCGCTGCATAACTTCGATACCTACGCCAGGGACTCGTTCCTCGCTGCAGGCTCTCACGAATCTGCAAGGATACTGGTCCCAAAAAATGCCCTGCTAACGAATGCCACCCTCGACGTAAGGGTAGTTGCATGGTCTACCACAGGAGGGGAAAACCGAGTTGACTTGGATATCGGCTCGGACGGCGTGGTTGACTACTCAGTAGTCAAAAACAACCTAAACATCTCCAGCCGCCAGAGGCTTTACGTAACTCAGGTACTGCAAAACTACCTGGACAACATATGCGCCGCCGACCCCTGCACCATACCCCTGAACGTCACCATGCAGGACGCCGGCTATGTGGAATTCGATGTCAATTTCATAGAGTACAACCGCCCGCCGGTTATTGATGCCCCCATACCCAACCAGACTGCGCTCGTAGGGGTGCCATTCCTGCTGAACCTTTTTGCTTACGACTACGAGGACAGTGCGACATTTGTTATGCGCACTGACCAGGAAGGCGTCGTAGGGCCGTTGTCCGCGTCGTGGGATTTCGCGGGCGACAGGTATTACCACAGCGGGCTGATAAGCTTCACGCCGGCGCTCGGCCAGAAGGGGGAATACGTTGTCTGGGTTACTGCCGAGGACAACCACCTGCGCAACGCCTCCTCAGACACCACAACATTCAACCTCAACATCGTGAGCGAAACCATATGCAGCAGCGACGCCGACTGTGTGTCCGGCATCTGCAACTACGACTGGGACGGGCAGAAGTTCTGCTCAGACGCAAGGGATATATGCGTCACGAACAATGACACTGCCAGCGTCATAAACATCTTCAAGGTCCCAAGCAAGTCTTATCCGCCATTTGCAACAAATGTTGCGGACGTTGACTATGGCACCCAAAACTACGGCTATCCCTACGTGTGCTACAACGGCTGGTGGTCCGAGGACCCGTTCCAAAGCCAGCTGACCTTCAGTGACATCGGGTTTGCCTCCGCAGGCAGTGACAACACCACCGCGGTGCTCATCCCGAGCGGGGTTCAGATTTTGGGGGCGATGATGGGCGTAGTGTCGAACGTAACCAGCGCGTCAATAAACTTTGGCGCGGACGGCACCACCGAGTTCACCGGCATTGCAGAGAATTATACCGAGCTTAACATAGCAGCTGCCCTGAACGCGTATCTTGCCTGCGCAGCCGCGGAATGTACTATACCTATCGATGTGCAGAGCAGTTCCGGGGGTAACGTCATCCTCTATGCGCTCAGGGCAGAGTACAACCACCCGCCAGAGCTCCTGAACGTAGCAAACCTCACCGCAGTGGTCAACCAGCCGTTTGCCTACCAGGTGCTGGCGTCTGACCCGGACGGGGACGCCCTGTCGTTCGACGACACTTCAAGCCTGCCTGCCAAGTACGGCGTCCTATCAAATGGCTCGTACGAATGGGCGAACACAGACCTCCAGGACGTCGGCACCTACAGCGTGAACATAACTGTTGTGGACCAGCACGGAATGCGCGCCAGTGCGGAGTTTACCCTCCGCATAACGAGCGACACGGTATGTGCGAAAGACACCGACTGCCTCTCAGGCTACTGCAGGAACGACTGGGACGGCGACAAGTTCTGCGCCCTTAACGGCACGAAGTGCGTCTCCAACAACTACCACCAGCAGGGCGAGCTGGAGAACTTTGACAGCCAGGGGCTCTTCCCGGCGGATGCCGTGGATGCGGACATCGCTGGCTACCGCTGCAACATTGGCCACTGGTCGGAGGACCCCCTCGGGCACAACAGCGACACATTTGACAGCCACACCTTCCCTTCGCCTGGCGACTACTCAGGCATTGCAATAAAACTGCCCCCCTACTCATCAATAATCAACAGCCCGCCGCCGGCAATCTGGACTGATTCTGATGTCGCTGGAGCGATAACTATAGGCAACTACCTCCCGCACACAATCTCTGCAGGCTATCACGAGCATGCCATTGGCCCAGACCTGGCAGACTACCTCTCCCAAAACTGCGCGCCCGAAGCTTATTGCACTATACCCGTCACAGTGCACGCAAACGCGTCAGGGACAATCGACGTGGACAACCTGAAGATACGGCTGAACTGGCCCCCGTACTGGGACCCATACCCTCCTAACCTCACAACGGCTGAGGACACGCCAATATTTTTCCAAATTAATGCAGAGGACTTAAATGTAGGGGACAGCATAAGCTATTCGGCAAATAACTCGCAGGGGTTCCCGGATGCTGTGTGGTATGATAATGGCACAGAATGGACGCCGCCAGCTGACTTCTACGGCCCGTGGCGCCTAACCCTTTATGCCACAGACGGATATGCCCCGGTGCCCGCGTACATAACAATATACGTCACCCCAGTAAATGACTGCCCGGTTGTCGCCAACATACCAAATGTCACCATCCTTGAGAGCAGCTTCAGCAATTCAACGACACTGGACAGCTATGTCACGGACCCCGACAACACAATGGACCAGATATCATGGGCTTATTCAGGCAATGTGCACCTCAATGTTTCAATAGACCCGGCGGCGCCGAGGCGAGTCACGCTCGCGCCATTAACCCGCTGGAGCGACGAGTGGAACCCAGAAACAATCACATTTACTGCATCCGACGGCGCCTGTTCATCAAACCAGAGCATCGGTGTGCGCGTGATACCTGTGAATTACATGCCAACTATCACAGACATCCCAGACGTCACGTTCTATGAGGATTCCTACAACGAAAGCATCCTTCTGGACGATTACATAGACGACCCCGAAACCCCCGACGCCCTGATAAGCTGGACTGCGAGCGGGGGCGTTTACGTGACACTTGGGCTGACTGCCTCCAGGTTTGCCCATATCAGCGCCACCCCCCACTGGAGCGGAACTGAAACATTAACACTGACGGCCACCGACGGGCAATACAACGTTTCTGACAGCCTTGCTGTAACCGTCCTGCCTGTAGATGATGCGCCAGTATTGCGGCCATATGGCGAGCAGACTGCCTACATCCAGCGGGTGTTCCAGAGCTCTGTGGTGGCATTAGACCCGGATGTCCCGCCTGATGTACTTACTTTTACCGACAACACATCGCTATTTGTCATAAACCCATCAACCGGCAGTATCTCCTTCACTCCGACGATGGAGCAGATGGGCAGCTATCCAGTCGAAATCTGCGTATCTGACTCTACGAACCTAACCGACTGCCTCCAGACAGTATTCCATATCAAGAGCAGCATACTCTGCGACCGAGACATGGACTGCGAGTCAGGCTACTGCAGGCAGGACATCGACGGCGAGAAGTACTGCGCCCACAACTCGACAGTCTGCGTCGTGGGCAACTACACCAGCGTCACTTTTGTTGGCTCCCAGCCGCTTTTCACAACCGACGTTTCAGACGGCGTTGGCGACCCGTATCGCTGCATAAACGGCTACTGGTCCCAGGACCCGTTCAAGTCATCCTCAACATCAAAGACGAAAGCATCAAGCATAACCTATGACCAGCTGGATCCGCAGTGGTTCTTCATGGAACGTGTGCTGAAGGAGGATGCAGGAACAATAATCGGGCCAACAGATTCGCACTTCGTAGACTTTGATGATTCCAACGGCGTAGATGTACTCTTTACAGACACTCTCGGCGGGGCAGTCACCCTTCTGCGGCAGGAGGGCATCAACAACAGAATTGCGAACTTCAGCGAGCGCACACTCTTTTTCGGGCTTGCCAATCCTTTCGGGCTAATGGCATGGAGCCATGAGTACGATGGTGACTATGATGACCTGCTGTTTGAGGAGATAAACTCAACCACCTTCCGCTGGTTTGAGAACACCGGCGACAACCAGAACTTCATCGAGCATGTAATCTCCGACAGCCTCACTTCGCCGGTAATCCCTGCCGACACGCACATACAGCAGTTTGGCTCGACAGTGCGGTTTGTCACATTCCACCAGAACGGCGAGCTGGTCATTTGGGAGGGCAACCACCTCGCGAACAACACAATGGTTCCCCGCGTACTCATGTCGCTTGAGCCAGACCCGGCTGGATTGATGCGGAGAAACAACATATACCGCCTTGATTTCAATCATGCAGGCTCCCAGGATGATTATGTTGTTGCGAGGCAGAACAACATATCCTGGTATGAGAACGACGGCACGGACTCCTTCACTGAGCACCCAATTGCAGGAAGCGGGATCGTAGACGGAGTAGTCTACGACATGGTCGTGACAGACTTCAACCTCGATAACAAATATGACGTAGTCTTTGCAACCGCGTCCAAGCTCGCGTGGTTGGAGAATGACGGGGACGGCACCTTTACAACGCACCAGATTGCCACCCAAGGCCACAGCATGTACGGCATTCCAAAAAATATCGTTGTGCAGGATATACTGGGGCGGGCGATTTGTACCTCTTGTGCATACTACGACTTAGTCCTCGCGACTGACACCGCCTTATATCTCTACGCGAATGCTGACAATTCCATCTTCACCTCCTTCAAGATTACCGACTCGCACCCGCCTGTGCTATCCTATGAAATAGACGCCATGCAGCTCGGGTCTAACTATGTTGACATTGGGATGACCTACTACTCGGAACACAAAGTCTCCGTTTGGGAGAACATGCGCCGCGAAGCCCTCCTTGGGGCTGGGGAGGCTACATCATTCCGAATTCCGAAGAATGCCTTGCTAACTTCGGCCAAGGTCGACGTGACAAGCACTGTGCAGTATGAGGGCCAGGGCAACAAGCCCCTGACTGCGGAAATCGACATAGGCGGCGACGGGCAGAATGTCTCCACGTGGACCGACCAGCTCAAAGGCCTGGACTTCACCCAGGCGAAGTCGCCCTGGACCATAGACTTCACTTCCGAGCTCCAGTCTATTCTAACCAATTGCACGGCAGACGCAGGCGTTTGCACAGTGCCTATAACTGTCTCAGCAGAGGGCGCTGGCGGGGTCGTGCTCGACAAGCTCAGGATTGTGTACGGCGCAAACCAGCCGCCATTTTTCCTGCCTATCCAGGACCAGCTCCTTAATGTCGGAGAGCAGCTCACCCTCCTTGTCCATGCCGTCGATCCGGAGGGCAGCCAGGTGAACATAACCGACAACTCACCGCTGTTCAATGCCGAGATGCTGAACAAGACCACCGGCAGGATAGTCTTCAATGCGACACCTGAGCATGCTGGCGCTATCTATACTATTGGGCTGACCGCAAAAGACCCCGAGGGGCTGACTGCCACTGCATCCTTCAAGATAATCGTGGTTGCCCAGAACCGGCCGCCAGTGATAACCCCAATACTGGACCAGGTCGGATTCGAGAACGTCACCTTCCACTTGTTCGTGCTGGCCAGCGACCCGGACGGCGACCCGATAACCTTCGCAGACAACACTTCCCTCTTTGAAATCGGCGCCACAGGGCTTATCGAGTTCATCCCTCAGCGCGCCGATGTCGGCGAGCACTACATAATGGTAAGCGCCGCAGACCAGTACGGGCTGGCTGCATACGAGGACTTCAAGCTGACAATACGCAGGATAAACAATCCGCCGGTGCTCTCGCCGATACCGGACCTTGTTGCAGTTCCGGGGCAGGAGTTCTACTACAAGGTGACCGCAACCGACCCGGACGGCGACCCGCTGGCGTTTACCGACAACTCAACCATCTTTAACATATCTGCGGGCGGGATAATCAATTTCACTGCAACAGACGCCAACCTTGGCGAGCACCCGACGGAAATATCCGTTTCGGACGGCCAGTACTCCGACAAGGAGCAGTTCCGCCTCAAGGTGCAGAGCATCTCCTACTGCGTAAAGGACTCAGACTGCGTCTCCGGATACTGCAGGCATGACTGGGATGCTGAGAAGTTCTGCTCAGCCAACTCGACGGCATGCGTTTCCAACTATGAGACTGGGGCGGTAAAGAGCTACCCGAGCGGCTCGCTGTTCGACACGGACACTGCAGACAAGGATGGCGAGGGCTACAGGTGCAGTCTCGGCCACTGGTCAGAGGACCCGTTCTCCACCAAGGACACATTCTCCAAGATTGCCTTTAGCCATTCCGGGTATGACACGTCCACTCAGATAAAGCTGCCGCGCGGTGTTACGATAAGCGACGCCAGGCTGCTCACCGAGGCATACTCAGCGATGTCCATTGACGTAGGCGTAGACGGCACTGAGGAGTACACCAGCAGGTACGAAAACCTGATTGCGGGCTCTGGCGGGCAGTTTGGCTCAGCCCTTGCAGCAGCCGGCGACGTAAACCGGGACGGCTACGCAGACATACTAATCGGCGCAAGCCACGGCAACACTGCTTACCTCTACTTCGGCTCGAAGACAGGTGCCACAGCCAAAGACTCAATCTCACTCACGAAGCTGTCCGGCTTCTTCGGCGCGTCAGTTGCTTCGGTCGGAGACATCGACGGCAACAACCTCATAGACTTCATAGTCGGCGCACCTGGCAACAACTCCGCCTACATCTACCTGACGTATCCAAACCTAAGGTACAAGGACCACGAGTTCCGGCTAAGCGCCCAGACTGGGGACTTTGGCGCCGCAGTTTCCGGCGCAGGCGACGTGAACTCCGACAACTTCAAAGACTTCATTGTAGGCGCGCCTGCGGCAAACAAGGCGTATGTCTACTACGGCGTCTACAAGAGCGTAAGCACACAGCCAGCTGTCAATCTAACCGGTCCGGCAGGTTTCGGCTCAGCGCTTGCCGCGGCTGGGGACATAAACAATGACGGGTACGACGACATAGCCGTCAGCGCCCCAGATTCAAAGAAGGTCTTTATCTACTATGGCTCTTCCGCAGGAATACTCGCTGACTCCTACCAGGAACTTTCCGGCGAAGGGCTGTTCGGCTCGTCGGTGGCATCCGCAGGCGACGCCAACGGCGACGGATTCTCCGACCTAATCATCGGCGACCCGTTCTCGAACAAGGCATACATCTACTACGGCAACGCGACAATGCTTGCGCAGCCAACTATCCTCCAAAAGCTGTCCGGCTTCTTCGGAAGCACGGTATTCAGCGCGGGCGACGTCAACAACGACGGCTACGGCGACGTAATCATCAGCGCATACCAGACTGAGAAGCTGTACGTATACTTCGGCAGCGCAAATGGAATAGACCCATCCTCTGAAGTTATAATAGACAAGGCGACAATCGGCGCCTTCGGCGAGGCAATTTCGCCGGGCGGCGACATAAACTACGACGGCTTCGACGACATAATATTCGGCTTCCCGCTCAACAATGAGGTTTATGTCTATTACCTGAACTCAGAGGGCGTGGACCTTGGCACCCCAATCGAAATAGTTGACATAAAGGGCGCCCTCCAGGCCAATGTCGACTCCTGCTCGCAGGACGTATGTACTGTGCCTGTGAAGATTACTTCAGGCTTCCCGCGGAACGTCACTGTCGACTCACTGCGCATTGTGTACTCCGTGCCTGGCGAAACCATTGTCATCGAGCAAAATGCAACTGCCAAACTGCCAGAGGGCGCAGGCTGCACAAGCCCTGAGAGCTGCCTGACTGGCACCTGCGTAATCTGCGGCAGCACTGGGCACTGCTCCGTCAGGAACTATCTTGTCGGGGACGGCTGCTGCCAGGCTGGCGAGGACGGGGCGAATTCTCCTGCCGACTGCTGCAAGACGGGGGACGGCGTCTGCACCTCCAACTGCCAGCTCTTCCAGGACTACGACTGCCTGGTCGCGGAGGAAGAGGAAGAGGTTTTCCAAAACGAGATACTCCTGCAATTTTCCTCGCTCCCAAAGGATGGCATCCGTTCCAAGGTGATAACCAAGAAGTACATTGACCTTACTTCATTCGCAATCGACGTGAGGAACGACCTTCAGGACGTTTCATTCAGGATAAAGTCCTACCGGGCGCTTGACGAGCCGTTCGTCAAGCCGGAGGGGATACCCGACGCCCCAGGCCTGGTCTACAGGTACTTCAGCATAACTCCATACGACATCGGCAACGCAGATATCGACACAATAGCTCTGACGCTGAAGGTTGCAAAGGACTGGATTGCTGCAAACAATATTGATGAGAGCAAAATAACCGTCTACGAATACGCCAACAGCTGGGTTCCGCTCACGACGGGCTACCTAACTTCCGACCTGAACTTTGCATATTACGCCACCTCCCTGGAGTCCCTCTCTTACTTTGCCATTTCCGGCGGGGAGCCAGGCATAACCGAGGCTGGCAAGGTGCCTGCCGAGGTCGACAAGGGCGCAAGGCTCACGCTTCCGATATTCTCCGTGCCGCGCGAAGCCAACATCCTTGAGATTTTCCCAGTCGACGTGCGCGTCGCCAATATCGAGGGCGCGACGCTCCAGGACATAAAGCTTGAGTTAGTGGCGCCTGACGGCTGGACTGTTTCAGAGCCGCAGACATTCCAGACGCTCTCGCCAGGCGACTTCATAGACACCAGGTTCAAGGTTGCGAGCAAGGTATACGAGGCGCAGACTCCAGTGTCATTGACTTTCCTGATGACCTCCGGCGGCGAAACCGTGCTTACAAAGGAGGTTGAGCTCCAGGTGAATGTGCCTGACTTCCTGGTCGTGCCAGACCCGAAGATTCTCCTGGAAGGCAAGGGTCAGCTGAGGGTGTACACAATAATCAACAGCGACAGGTATGAGGGCGAGGACCTGTCCATTGAAATGAACCTCAACGACCGCGGCAGCACAATCCTGACTGACGTGTACCGCCCGCAGGTAACCAAGGGCCTGACAATCAAGTACCAGGACTACTCCCTCACAACTCCGCTGGAAGACAAGGACTACAAGGTCAAGGCAGTAATGTACCTCAGGGGCATACCTGTGGGCAGCTCCGAGACTTCCGTTGACCTGTCCAACATCGTGCCTGCGAAAGTTGCGATAAGCGCCCCGACGACAGTGCTTGTGGGTGTGTTTGCCGGATTTGCTGTGCTGCTCTTGCTAGCATACGGTGCGATGAAGCGCGGCTACCTTGACAAACTCATTGCGTCATTTGGCAGGCTCCGCGAGCTTAGGAAGCCGATATACAGCTAAGAAACCAGGCTGAAACCAAAAGATTATATACTGTCTTTCTATATATCCCTCGAGGAATATGGTATACGTCTTTGGCATAGATATGCCCATAATGGAGCTACTTCTTGTATATGCTGTCCTCTCTGGGATAAGCCTTCTTGTGCTTGTGTATGAGATCTTCAAGCTGAAATCCCTGCTGCTTACCGAGAAGAAGGCGCTGACCGAGTTTGAGACGGATATAAACCGGTTTGAAGCCGAGGAAAAGAAGCTAGAGGAAGAGGAAAGAAAGCTTGCAGAGGAAGAGGCAAGGCTTGCCCAGGACGAAGCCGCCCTTGAAGAGGCTTAAGCCTAGCTGCTTTGGCAGTCCAACCCAGAAGCAAAATTAAATAAAGCCATCTAGCATTCCTCCGTTATGGATGCGCTAATACTTGCCGCAGGCAAAGGGGAGCGGATGTGGCCCCTGACTGACACCCGCCCGAAAGTCCTGCTTCCTGCAGCCGGAAAGACATTTCTTGAGTGGAATATTCTCGCCCTGAAAGAGGCAGGAATCCGCTCCGCAGTCATAATCGTCTCTGACGACCGGATAGAAAAGGCGCTTGGAAAATCCTGTTATGGCGTACGGCTGCAGTATGTCCTGCAGTCCCCGCCTGCGGGCACAGGGGACGCCGTGCTCAAGGCAGAGGGCAAGGTCAAGCCGCCGTTCCTCTGCATAAACGGGGACAGCCTCGTAAACGGCAAGGAGGTCTCAAGGATAATCGCCAGGCACAAGGCGTCAGGCAAGAACGTCCTCGGAGTCATGAAAGTGGACGACATATCCCAATTTGGGGAGATACTCTTCTCCGACACAGGATTGGTCAGCGAAATCCGCGAAAAGCCGCCCGCTCCAACGAGCTCTTTTGCGTCATGCGGCATATATGCCTTCACAAAGGAGGTATTCTCCGCGCTAAAGAGGATAAAAAAATCCCCCCGTGGCGAATACGAGCTCACCGACGCGCTTCAGCTGCTGGCTGACGAAAAAAAGCTATACTCCGTCAAGGTAGCCTTCTGGAAGCACCTGTCATACCCCTGGGACCTTCTTGAAATCAACGAGCAGATATTATCCTCACTCAAGACAAAGGTCAACGGGACCGTCGAGAAGGGGGCGACTTTGAAGGGCGCGGTCTACGTGGGCAAAGGCGCACTTGTGAAATCCGGGGCGTACATCGAGGGTCCAGCCTACATAGGCGAAAATGCGACAGTGGGGCCCAACTGCTTCATCCGCAAATCAACTTCGCTCGGCAGCGGCGTCCGCATCGGAAACGCAGTTGAGATAAAAAATTCCATAATCATGGACAACACCTATATCTCCCACCTTACATACGTCGGCGACTCAGTCATAGGCTCCAACTGCAATCTCGGCGCCGGGACAGTCTGCGCAAACCTCCGCCTCGACAACGGCACCTGTAAGGCCCCAGTAAAGGGCAAGCTCATCGACAGCAGGCGCAGAAAGCTCGGGCTAATAATGGGGGACAACTCCCAGACCGGCATACACTCCGTTATAAACCCTGGAAAATTCATCGGGTCAAACTCAATAGTGGCTCCCGGCGTCCAAGTGACCAAAAACATCCCGTCCAATTCCTTTGTTTCAGTGACGCAGAATTTGGAGGTGAAAGAATGCTCATAGCAATAGAGGGCATTGACGGCTCCGGCAAGGGGACTCAGTGCGAACTTCTGAAAAAATGGCTGAAGAAAGAGGGTTACGATGTTGTTGTGACTGCTGAGCCGACGCGGGGATATGTCGGGCAGCTAATCCGGAAGATATTGCGGAACGACCTCGACGTTGACCCAAAATCCCTGGCTCTGCTGTTCACAGCAGACAGGTTTGAGCACCAGGTAAAGGTGCTTGAGAAGCTTAAGGACCAGATAGTGATAACCGACAGGTATTCCCTGAGCACGTATGCATACCAGGCAGCGCAGGGCGTGCCAGTCAGCTACCTGGAGAAGATACATGCCGGCATAATGAAGCCAGACCTCCAGATACTCCTGGACGTCAAGCCGGAGAATGCCGTAAAGCGCCTAAGGACAAACCACAAGTTTGAGAAGCCGGACTTCCTGAAGCGCGTCCGGAGGAAATACCTTGAGCTTGCTGACGAGGACACATATGTCGTCTCCAGCGAGAAGAAGGTGCAGGACACATTCAAGGACATACAGAAAATAGTGAGGAACTACCTTAAACGCAGGTATCAATCTAAAAAATGAGCGAAAAAGCCGCCAGCGCCCTCCTTAGCACGGACAGGGCCATAGTCTTTGACGAGAAGGATGCGAGCAGGATTTGGAACAAGGGCCACTTTGGCGAGTACCACGGCGGAAACCTTGAGCTTTCCATGCTCGAGGCGCTTTTCCTCATGGAGCAGGGGCGGCTTGCGCTCACTGACGGTGCAGGGAAGGAAATAAGCTACAAGCAGCTTTACACGGACTGCACAAAAAAGTACGAAAACTTTGTTTCAACCTTCGACGCCTACAAGGACCTGCGCGCGCGGGGCTACATCGTCAAGACAGGCTTCAAGTTTGGCGCGCACTTCAGGCTTTACCCGAAGGGCACAAACCCTGGCGAGGGGCACAGCGACTTTCTTGTCAACGTCCTTTCGGAGGAGTACCCATTCTCCCTGCAGGATTTGTCCAGGTCGGTCCGCCTTTCCCACAGCGTGAAAAAGAAGATATGGTACGCCGTTGTTGATTCAGAGGGTGACCTGACCTACTATGAAATCGTCAGGGTCAAGCCTTAGCCGCCTTAATACGCCTTGAAGTCCTTCACTACCCCGCTCGCCTGTTTTAGGTTGTCAACCGAGAACGCTATCTGCCCCCTGTTGTTCTCCTTGTTTTTCCCAAGCAGGTAGACTGACTCGACGTTAACCCCCGCCTCGGCAAGCTTTCCCGCGACCTTGGCGAGCTCCCCCGGCCTGTCTATGAGCTCAAGCACCATTATGTCGCTCTCGGTAAAATTTATGTTGTTTTTCTGGAGCGCGTTTCTCGTGGTCGAAAGGTCGTCAGTGACAACCTTGATTAAGCCGTTCTTCGGCTTCCCCTCCGCAGGGAGCTCGAAGGCGCAAACCGCTTCGGTGGCAATCGCCTTTATGTTCACCGCGCTTTTGGCGAGGCATCCGGTTACCTCCGCCAATGAACCAATCTTGTTTTTAACTATAATATTGAATTGCTTCATACCCAGTATTACGCGCTTGAGGCTTATATACCTTGGGCGTTATGGGAGGTGCATCAGCCAGTAGGCCACCTTTATCCCAAAAGCAGCCCCCATAATGGCAATCTGCCGGCCAAGCCGGTATTCCCTCAGCTTTCCGCTTAGCAGGAGGGCAAGCCACACCAAGAAGAGGTAGGGCGGCACTATCGACAGCAGGTGGACGCTCTTGTGCGTCCAGGCGCCGAGCGCTATCCCCGCAATCTCGTCAAAGCCGGTTATGAAACCCGTGATGTAGACCAGGAACCTGTCCCGCAGGTCTAACTCGTTGAAAGCCAGCATTATGGCCATGAGAAATAATAGGTTCATGCCGTACTCAAGGCTGAACCCTGAATAAAACACGTCAAACATGAACAGCATCAAAATCGTCCCAAACGCCAGCAGGCGGAAATTTATCTGCTGCAGGGTCTTTTCCTTTAGGTGCGCCCAGAAGTTCTCGGCTGCCCAGTATATTATCCCATACCCTGGCAAGAGGAATATCGGGACGCTAAAATAGTCGACAAAAGTGTACTCGAAGAGGCCTAGCCACACCCCCACTATCTCGTGCGTGAAGCCAACCACGGACGCCATCACCAGGAATATTCTTCCAAGGCGGTCTGAGTTCCTCCAAAATATGACCCATAACACAACCAGCATCGAAAACATGACTTCCTCATAGCCGTTGACATACAGCCCGAGGGAAAGCATTATCATGAGGACGGAGAAGACCATGAAATGCCAGGGCTCCTCGAAGAACTTGCGCTCCCTGGGGGCTGGCTGCCCGAGCAGCTCCCAGATATGCTTCTCACGTATCATGCATAGCCAAATCCAGCCAATTGTTAAATAATTTGCGAACTTATTTATCCTTTAGAGGAGTAGTCCCCTGTATGCCGGCAGACAAATTCAAAGAAAGCGCAAAAACTCTCCTTTCCCTCCTAGAAAAGAGCGCCGCTTCCTGTTCGGAAGGGCTCACGCGGGCGTCGCTTGCCTTTTCCGGCGGACTCGATTCCGCAATCTTTGCGGGCATACTCCGCAAGCGGATTGGGCTTGAGCTTGTTGCAACCGGGGTAGCCGGCTCCTATGACCTCTCAAATGCGGCATCAGCCGCCTCGCAGCTTGGCATGCCCCTCAAACAGATAGTTCTGACAAAGGAGCAGATATGGGCTGCTGCGGATGCGGTTTCCAGGATTATAACGCCCGCGAATCGGCTGAACGTCGAAATTGCTGTCCCCTTCTACATACTGTCCAAACAGATAACTACCCGGCACCTCTTTGCAGGACAGGGCGCGGATGAGCTCTTTGGAGGGTACTCGCGCTACACGCGCTCCAAAAACGCTCTTAGGGACATGGACGCTGACACTTCCGCGCTCCCCTTGGTTATAAACCGCAGGGAAGCCCGCGTCTGCAATAAATTCGGGGTCGAACTGCTCCTTCCATACTTGGGCAAGGAGCTGGCACTTTATGCCCTGAGCCTGCCTGTCGAGTACAGAATCTCAGGCGAAAACCGGAAAGCAGTCCTTAGGGAAGCCGGCCGGCTTTTGGGTCTGCCGCCTGCCATTACAAACCAAAAGAAGAAGGCAATGCAGTACGGCTCTGGAATCTCCAAGGCGCTGCGGGGCTACTGGACTGCTAATTCTGCATTATGAATTTGCAGTCCGGCGTTACTTCTACAAAATGGTGTGCGTCGCCAAGCCTGTACTGGGGGCACTGGTTGTCTGGGTTGTCGTCCACTTCCACCCTCGGGCTGTGCGCCACGTCGCACACCCAGTCCTCACCAATTTGCCCGAGGCAGGGTCCAGTCGAAAGGTCTGAACCTGCGTCCCGCCTGGCGATGCATGCCTGGAGGCACAGCTCCTTTTCGGTAAGCGGCTTTTCATGCCGGGAAATGCAGCCGAGCGAAATCAAAACAAGGCATAAAAGGCAAATCCATAGCGCTCGCTTCATGCTGATAGAAATCTCCTCAACTCTTATATAATTTGCTAAACCGCATCCTGAACTCCTTAGGAAACCTTAAAAAAGCCACCCGTACTAATCCATCGACTATGCCAGAAATAGACCCATTCGAGGTTGCACTGAAACAGATAGATGCCGTTAAACCCTATCTAAAAGTACCAGACGACATTTTTGAGGTTATGAGGCATCCAAAACAGGTGCTTGAGGTCTCTGTGCCGGTTAAGATGGACGATGGCTCTATCAAGACCTTCCAGGGATACAGGTGCCAGTATAACACTGCCCGGGGCCCGGCAAAGGGCGGTATACGGTACCACCCCGATGTGTCAAGGTCCGAAGTTATGGCCCTTGCCTGCTGGATGACCTGGAAGTGCTCCGTAGTCGGAATACCCTACGGCGGCGGAAAGGGCGGAATAATCTGCAACCCGCCTAAGATGTCCCAGACCGAGCTCGAGAAGCTCAGCAGGGGATACATCCGCGCAATTTATGATACTATTGGCGAAACCAAGGACGTGCCAGCCCCCGATGTATTCACCACACCCCAGATAATGGCGTGGATGATGGACGAATACTCAATAATCGCAAGGCGCCAGGTGCCGGGCGTAATCACCGGCAAGCCACTCAGCCTCGGCGGCTCGGCAGGACGGACGGAAGCAACAGCGATGGGCGGGCTCTACGTGACAAACATGACTATGAAGCACCTTGGCCTCAAGGCAAAGGGCGCGGACGTAGTCATACAGGGCTTTGGCAACGTCGGAAGCAACATGGCAGTCCTTATGCACAACGCAGGCTACAATGTAACTGCAATCAGCGACGTCTTCGGAGGAATTGAAGACCCGAAGGGCATTAATGTGCCCCAGCTGATGGACCACTTCAAAAAGACAGGGACTGTCACGAAGTTCAAGGGCGCAAAAACAATCGACAACAAGGAAATCCTTGAGCGGAAGTGCGACATCCTCATCCCCGCAGCGATAGAGGGCGTCATAACCAAGAAAAACGTGGACAACCTCAAGGCGAAGGTCGTTGTCGAGCTTGCAAACGGCCCGACGACTCCGGACGCCGACAAGGTGCTCTTCGACAAGGGCGTAACCCTCGTCCCGGACATCCTGGCAAACGCCGGCGGAGTCACGGTCTCGTACTTCGAGTGGGTGCAGAACCTCCAGAACTACTACTGGACCGTCGACGAAGTCAACACCAGGCTTGAGCGGATAATGACTGACGCTTTCAACGCGACAATCTACCGGAAGAAGAAGCATGAGGTTGACATGCGCCAGGCGGCATACGTCGTCGCCATGGGCCGGGTAGCAGAAGCTATCCAACTAAGGGGACTTTATTAATCAGGGAAGGGGCTCTGCCCCTTCTTTCTAATTTTTCAGCTGTTTCTGCGCAGGCAGGAACCCTTTTTTCTTGACACTTATAAGTGATTTTTTCCCAATTCCGCCGATTCCTATTCTTCCATTCCTGTCGGTCTGCCCTACCGGCACATTATCGACCGCAACCAAGGCATCACTGACTGGTTTCTTTGAAAGCCCGGAGACCGCAAGCCTCAGCCTGCCCTGAGCTGCATCATGCTCGGCGATGTCCACGACAAGGCTCCTCGAAGCAATAAAGTATATGCTCCCCCCAAGGAGCAGGAGCATTAAGAGGAGCAGCCCGGCATTGCCAAAGCCCATTCCCCCAAGTGTCACTAAACCGGTCGGGCCTGCAGGCGCGGCTATGTCTATTTCCACTTGGTAGCTTATGTACCCTGCCTTGCCTGCCCATATCATGTCTCCGTCGTGTATGTCCGGGATGAGCATCTTACCGTCAGCGCCGGTTTTGCCCACGCTGGCGCCGTTCTTTCTGACCTCTGCTGCGTCTACGGGGCTTCCAGCCTCGTCAACGACCATTATCTCGATTATTCCGCCGTCCTCAATCTCTTCGGTAAGGACGTTTATCTTGAGCTGGGCCTTTTCACCGGTTGCCGGAGCAGTTGTGGCTTCTCCGCCGGTACCCGTCCTAACTACGCAGACATTCTCGTAGCAGACCTGCCCGCTTAAGCACTCGTCGTCGCTGTAGCACTCAAGTATGCTCGAGCTTCCTGACCACGAGCTTCCGCCTCCGCCGCCTGGGCTTCCGCCGTCGTCTCCGCCGTCGTCTCCGCCAGAGCTCCTGACGGTTAGCGTCCTCGCTGCAAAGTTGTCCGAGAGGTCGGTCTCCCCTGCGACGAAGTCAACAGTGGAGTTTAATGGGAAAGTACCTTCGGACCCAAAGTAGACACTTACCTGATAAGTTTGCGAGCTCCCAGGGGCAAGGTCTACGCTCTGGTTCCCAAGGTACCCCCCATTAACATTAAAGTGGATGTATGTGACTGCCTGGACCTGGCCCTGGTTCTCAACGGTCGCCGTTATTGTCGCGTTGGTCCCTGGCGGCACCGGGTCCGGCGTGTATGCCAGGGCGGTTATTGCCACATCCCTGACCAGCGGAGGCATAAGCAGCTCCTTCGTTATCTCCGCAAATACGTAATCCCCCTCTGCGTCGGACGCCACTACCCTGTAGGTGTGGAATCCTGGCGTCAGGCTTGTTATCGTGAAAGTCGGGTGGACGCTGTTGGCGCTGTAGAGCTGCGGGTAGATTCGCTCCAATCCCCCAGTCACCACAGTCTGCCCGTCGACCTGGAGGGTCGCATTTACGTTGTTCGCAGTCCCGCTTCCGACGTTTGTGACGTGCGCCGCAAGAGTGAATGTCTGGTTTGCGTAAATTGTGCCCGGGTCGGTTATGTTTACCTCAAGTTCCGGCGCGGTAGGAGCATTAACTACGACCTCAGTCCTTGCCTGGCAGGCTCCGCCGTCATGGGTCACATTCACAGTCATATTGTAAACCCCTGGCTGGACCGCAGTCACTGACCAGACCGAATTGTTCTGGTAGTACCAGTCCGCCTGAAGGAGGTTTCCGAGCCCCACTGGGTTGGTGTCTGCCGTAACAAATGCAACAGGAAGGTCAAGCATAGCCTGGACGTTGTTAATATCGCCGCCGAAAGTCCAGATTACGAGCGAGACTTGGTTCATGTCTCCAAGGTCTACCGGCGAATAATAGCTGATTTCTATGTCCTCCGGGTTGCAGGCGTATGCAAACCCTGCAGCGAGCACCAGTGCCAGCATCAGGTAGTTGAGCTTCATGATACCGTCACCTGCCCGACATCAGTTACTTCCTGGTATATCGTGCCCCTGACGTTGAAAACGCCAGTCTGGCTGGTGGAGTTGACGTACCACACCAGGCTCGTGGACTTGTTCACGTCTATGAATGGTATTATTCTCCAGTCAACGTCGTTGTTGCCGAATACGAGCCCGTTGTCGAGAGTTAGGTTGACCGGGATGTTGTACTGCGCCTTCTTCGCAGTGTTCCAGACGTTTACCACCGAGACAAACGCCGAGTTCTGCGGCCTCTGCGACGGGACAAGGACGTCTATCGCCAGGACCTCGTCATACGAGTAAACCCTCTTCGAGAAGGGGTACTGGTTGTCGACAGTGTCAGTTTCCCCGCTGACCGGGTCGACGGATACCACAAAGCTGTGGTTGTACTGCGTTGATGCCCAGCTAAATGGCACATTGGTGGTTGCGCCTACTGCAAGGTTTGGTATCGTGTAGCTGTCCTTCTGTATTCCATCGACAAACAGCCTGACGACGAGGCTGCTCTCAGCCCTCTCGCCCTCGTTCTTTATGGCTGCTGTGAAGTTCATGACATCCTTTTCGATTACAACGCTTGGGACATACGTGACATTTACGACCCTTACGTCTGGTATCGGCGTCACTGTTACATTTATCCTGACTACTTTGGAGTCCTCAAGCCCCACAGTGTCCCTGACGCTTATGTTGACCATGTGTATGCCTGCGTCCGCATGGACCGGCACGACTGATATTATTCCGCTGTTCTGGTCTATCGTGAAAAGCGGGCTGTTCGAGTAGAACCTGAGCGTGTCAAGCGGCATGTCCGGGTCGGTCGCGTTCACGTCAAGGTAGAACTGCTGGTACTCCCATGCGTAGTAGTCGCTTGCAAGGGTAGCCAGCACCGGCGGGTCGTTTACATTTATGACCGTTGCAACCGACATGTCCGAGTCGGTGTAGGTGCCGTCATTTGCAGTGAATGTTATCGTCTCAACGCCGTAGAAGTTAGGTGCCGGCGTCAGGGTCGCCACATGGGTGAGCGGGTCTATCGCAACAGCTATCTGGGCGTTTCCGCTTGCAGTCCAGGTTATGCTGGGGAGCGGAGTGTCCGCGTCAACGATATAATTGTCAAGGTCAATGCTGTTGTTGAACGAGTCCTCCATTATCCAGACGTTCGGTATGTCGCCGACATCAGGCCTTCCGGCTGCCGGAGCAACCGTTACCCGCATATAAGCAGTTATAACTGTCGTGCCGTCAGTCGCGTTGACAGTGACGTACCTGATGCCAGTATTTCCTATGCCAGGCGTCCAGGTCATCTGCCCTGTCGCCGGGTTGAACGTTATTGTGGTGTCGTTTATCCAGTAGGTTACTGCCTGCCCGTCCGGGTCTGTCGCATGGACTGTGTAGTCAAGGCTTGAGTCCTCGGCAATCGTCTGGTTTGCCGGGTACGGGTCCCAGTACGGCGCCTCTTCAACGCCGATAACTGTCACGGTTACGGTATCCGAGTCCGTCAGCCCGCCCGCGTCAGCTGCTGTGAACGTTATCGTCTCGCTTCCGGACCAGTTTGGAGCCGCTGTGAAATTGACCGTCCTGTCTGCCAGTATGGACACCACGACATTCGTGTTTCCAGAATAGGTCCAGTTTATGTTCGCGTCAGGCGTCATGTCGTCGGTGACATACGCATCGAGACTTATTGTATCATTATAGAGGTCCTCAACGAACCAGACGTCCGGTATGTCTGTAACAACCGGCGCGTCGTTTACCTCGGTCACATTTACAAATATCTGGGCCCAGACTGCCTGCCCAGTGCTGTCGGTCGCATTGAACTCAACATGCCACATGCCGTTGAACCCTGCCGGCGCAGTCCAGCTCACGCCTCCGAGCGGCCCGACTGTGAACGTGGTGTCATTAACTCCATATGTTATCGCATCGCCATATTGAAGGTCTGCGTCCGATGCAAGGAGTAGCATCGAAAGGGTGCCCTCCTCAGCAATCGTTTGGTTCTGAGGGTATACCAACCAGAACGGGGCATCGTTTATCTGCTTGACATGAATAGTCAGGCTTGTCGTGTTCGCCAGCCCGTCCCCATCCATCGCCGTGAACGTTATAGTCTCATTTCCAGCCCAGTCAGCATCTGCGGTCAGGTTCAGCTGCCTGTTCGAGTCAATCGTGGCGTGGACGTTGGTGCCCGTCCCAGTCCAGACTATGTTCGCATCAGGTGTCATGTCGTCTGCGACATACGCATCCATATTCAGCGTGTCATTGTAAGCGTCCTCGTCGAACCAGACGTCCGGCATCGGGAAAGTCTCCGGCCTGTCGTTTACCGGGGTGACATTCACCCAGAAGTAGCCCCAAACAACTTCGCCAGCCGAGTCTGTGGCGTTGACCTCAAAGTACTCCATCCCATTGAAGCCGCCAGCTGGCGTCCAGGCAATGTTTCCGCTTGAGTCAATAGTAGCTGTTCCGTTTATAGCGTAAGTTATGGCATCACCATATGGCAGGTCGGCGTCGCCAGCCTCAACCTGGAATGCTGCGGTCCCGCCCTCAGCTATCGTCTGGTTTGCCGGGTAGGTTACCCAGAACGGGGCGTCATTAACCTGAATCACGCTGACCGTGAGCTGCGTCGTGTTCGCCAGCCCGTCCCCATCCATCGCCGTGAACGTTATAGTCTCATTTCCAGCCCAGTCAGCATCCGCTGTCAGGTTCAATATGCGAGTAGCAGAATCAATAACTGCGTGCACATTTGTCCCCGTACCCGTCCACACAATATCTGCATCTGCAGTCATATCATCTGTAACATAATCATCCATCACGAGCGTGTCATTGTAAGTGTCCTCGTCAAACCAGACGTCCGGCATCGGGAAAGTCTCCGGCGGGTCGTTTACCGGGGTGACGTTCACCCAGAAGTAAGCCCAGGCAACCTCGCCTGCGAGGTCTGTCACGTTAACCTCAAAGTACTCATACCCGTTGAAGCTCCCTGGCGCAGTCCACTGGATGGTGCCGTTGGCATCAATCGTCGCCGTCCCGTTTATGCCGTATGCCAGGACATCACCATAGGGCGTGTCCACATCGCCGCCAGCCACCTGGAAGCCAACCGTTCCCCCCTCTTCGACAGTTTGGTTTGTGGGGTAGACGAGCCAGAACGGTGCGTCATTGACCTGAATAACATGCACCGTGAGCTGCGTCGTGTTAGTAAGCCCGCCCTCGTCAGCCGCAGTGAACGTTATAGTCTCATTTCCAGCCCAGTTTGCGTTTGCAGTCAGGTTAAGCTGCCTGTTTGAATCAATCGTGGCGTGGACGTTAGTCCCCGTACCAGTCCAGACTATGCTCGCGTCCGGCGTCATGTCGTCCTGGACGTAGGCGTCCATATTCAAGGTGTCATTGTAAGCATCCTCATCGAACCAGACATCCGGCATCGGGAAAGTCTCCGGCGGGTCGTTTACCGGGGTGACGTTCACCCAGAAGTAAGCCCAGGCAACCTCGCCTGCGAGGTCTGTAACATTAACTTCAAAGTATTCAATCCCGTTGAATCCCGCTGACGGGGTCCAGGTCACGAGGCCGTTTGCGTCAACAGCCGCAGTGCCGTTTATCGCGTAGGATATTGCGTCCCCGTAAGCCAAATCCGGGTCAGACCCATACAACTGATAAATCAGCTGGGTCTCCTCCTGTGTCTCAGTGTTGTTCGGGTAGGCAAGCCAGAATGGGGCGTCATTTACGTTCAGCACGCTGACATTCACGGCTTCCGAGTCAGTCAGCCCGCCCTCGTCTGTTGCAGTCAGTATTATACTCTCGTTCCCGGACCAGTTGCCTGCCGGCGTGAGTGTCAGTACGCGGGTAAGCGGGTCGACGGAAACCTGGACGTTTGCCCCGTTTCCGCTCCAGACTATGTCTGCGTCGGCGGATTCAAGGTCTGCGACGTAATCGTCAAGGCCAATCGTGTTGTTAAGCATGTCCTCGTCAATCCATATCGCAGGGAATGGGTCTACGACCGGCGGGTCGTTTACCGGGACAATGGTCACGAGCGTGCCGTCCGAGCCAATTCCGCCCTTTCCGTCGTCGGCCTGGAAAGTTATGGTCTCTGCGCCCGTCCAGTCTGCAGGCGGAGTGAAAGTGACAATGTTGTCCACGTCAACCGCGACGTTTATGTTTACGTTCCCGCTCCAGGTCCATGTCGGGACGTCGCCGTCTGGGTCTACGTAGCAGTCGTCAAGGTTAATCGAGTTGTTGAACGAATCCTCATCGGCGAACACGTCAGGGACATCCACGACCGGGGCGTCATTTCCGCACAGGACCTCAACGCCCATCGCCCCATAGTCGCTCAGCCCGCCCTCGTCTGTTGCAGTAAATATTATAGTCGCGTTTCCGCACCAGTCTGCGGCTGGCGTAAGCGTGAGCATGCCGTCAGCTGCAACTGTGGCCGTGACGTTGGCTCCGTTGTTTGTCCAGACAATGTCTGCGTCAGCGGTCTCCTCGTCAGCAACATAATCATCCATGTCGACGCTTGTGTCCGGCGTGTCCTCTGCCAGAGTCATCGCGGGCAGCGGGTCTACGACCGGCAGGTCGTTTACCTCTATAACATACATATTAAAGCTTGAGTTCGCCTGTGCGCCCTTCGAGTCGACAATCCAGACTGTTGTCCAGTACGGGCTGCCCGGGAGGTCTGCATTAACCGGAGTGAAGCTGAACTGCCCCGTGGCAAGGCCTATGTCAAATAGGGTAGAATCGTCATAATACTGGAGCGGGAGGTTGTTTTCAGGGTCGGTTGCACTTACTGTGTAGCTGAAAAGAACGTCCTCTGTTGAGTACAGGGTTGGGATTCCAGCGCCGCCATTCACAATTGGCGCCTTATTATAATAGACTAATACATCCTGCCAGTCGATAAGGTTCGTGCTGTCCTTTGCCCAAAACCGCACCTGCGCAGGGCTTGAGGGGAAATCCCCATTTTGGGGCACATAATTTATCTCGCCAGTCACCAAATTGAGTTTGGATTTCATGAATGTGTTGTCGACATTAAACGACAGTATGTCGCCGAGGATGCTATCCTCATCCGTCGCAGTCAGGAAGTAGGTAAAAACCTGCCCCACATTCACGTAAAAGTCAGAAATTGCGCCAAGTACTGGCGCCTCGTTCACGTTCGTTACCGTTATCTGGATTGGCTGGCTTACCGGCGGGTTGACGCCGTCATTGACTGTGATACTGACAGTAATCGGGCTTGCAAGGACCTCCGGGTCATCCCCGAAAAAGCTCACATAGAACCTAACGTCCTTCTTCCCATTGTCTGCGGCTTCCTTAGTTACGGTCACCCAAGGGTTATCCGCTGAAAAGCTGAGGATGTCCTTGTCGTCGTCATACGCCCAAAAAGTCGTGCTGTATGTATGCTCCTCGTTGGTCGTAATATCGTTAAGAACCGTGAAGTATGGTGCTGAGTTCGCAGCAAACGCAAAGCTCGAGCTCAACAGTAATGCTAGGAACAACCAACCAACCTTACCCCTGGAACCCATTTTTACAAGGTAGTATTGGCTCTTTTAAGTATATAAATGTTACCATCGCACAGTGGTATATACCTACTCCATCGCGTTCTGATACGCGTGTATTATGTCATGATGCGTGAAGGCTCCGATGAGCTTCTTCTCGCCCAGCCTCTCGACAACCGGTATGAATGGGAGGTGCTTCTGGTGCATGAGGTCAAGGGCTTCGCGGACGGTGTTATCAGGGTAGATGACGTCAAATTCCACTTGCATGATGTCGTGCACTCTCTTTTCCTTGTCCCTATACGTTACGCGCTCGATATCCCGCAGCCTCACGATTCCGGTTACATTCCCCTTTTCCGTGACAGGATAATACGCCCTGGCCCGGACTTTTTTGTCCCTGACCGCACGCCTGAGCTCTCCTGCAAGCCTTATCCCTGCCACGCTGTCAACCTGCTTATTCATGACATCGCCAACCTTAATCGTCGTAAGTATGTCCAGCTTCTCGCTCGGCGGCTTCAGCCCCTTGAGCCTGAGCCTCTTGGTGTAGATGTTATCCTCGCTGAAAATCGAGAATATGAAATAGCTCAGGGCGCAGGAGAACATCAGCGGAATCAAAAGCTGGTAGTTCCCGCTTACCTCGCTCGCGAATACTATCCCCGTCAGTGGCGCCTTGTTGACTGCAGTGAAAAACGCACCCATGCCCACCAATGCGAATACCATGGGGTTTTCAACACCTATATTGAACGTGTTGACAAACGCAAGGCCCATCGCACCTCCGACCATGGTGCCGATGAATATTGTCGGGGAGAGGACACCCCCGCTCCCGCCGGAGCCAAGAGTGAATCCGGTCGCTAAGATTTTCATAAATACAAGCGCCGCAAGAAGCCCGATGGAGAAACCGCCAAATAGCACCGCTTCAACCGTCTTATATCCGACACCCATGACCTGCGGGAACCAAAGGCCTATTGCGCCGACAAGAAACCCTCCGAAGGCGGCTTTGTACGGGGTCGGCAGCTTCAGCTTCTCGAATCCATGCTCTATTCCATAATACGCCTTAACCCATAAGACGCCGGCAATCCCGCAAATTGCGCCAAGCAGCATGTACCCGAACAGCGAGTTTATATCTTGGAACACAAACGGCGGGGACGTGAATGCGTGCCCCTTGCCGAGCAGCTGCTCGCCAATCGAGGCTCCAAGGACCGAGGACAAAATTACCGGTATCAGGGTTTCTCGCCCCATCCTGCAGTGCAGGACTTCCACTGCGAAAAGCGCCCCTCCCAGCGGGGCATCAAAACTGCCCGCAATACCCGCCGCAAGCCCGCATGTCGCGAGAAGCTTTTTTTCCTCTGTGCCCATTTTGAATAGCTTGCCTATCCCTGAGCCGACGCCAGCGCCTATTTGCGCAATCGGCCCCTCCCGCCCAGAGCTTCCGCCGGAGCCAAGCGTGATTGCTGAAACAAGAGCTTTTACGACCGGAACCCTGAAGCGGATCTCGCCCTTCCTGTGCAAGACTGCCTCCATAACCTCAGGGATGCCGTGCCCAGCAGTCTCCTTCGCGAGATAGTAGGTTACTGTCCCAACAATAAGCCCTCCAATCGCAGGAATGAAGACTTTTCCGTACGCCCCAAGCTGCAGCACCAGGAGCCCGCCGACAACCTCCCTGAAAAAATACTCGTTAATCCTTATTATCGACTCAAAAAAGACGGCAGCAAGCCCCCCTGCAACGCCGACAAACATCGCAAAGGCATAAAGTATGAACGTCTCCCGGTGTGGGACTATTTTTTGGATATTCCGTCTTACGGCTGCGATCGCTTTACGGTGCATTTGACCGAGAAATCCCCCTATAGCGTGTGAAGGTAAAACTCGGCAAGAATCGTTATCACGCAGAGCGCAACGACGACCTCAGGGGGTATGTGGAGCCCTCCCTTAGTTTCATCTGAATATCTCGTCAGCCCTGCCGCGGACGGCGGCAGAAGCACTCTCTTTTTGCTTGACATCGGACTAAATACTGTTTCTAGAAGTTATATACTTTGTCCTGCGAACCTCAAAGCCCGAAGCCAAAGGCGGCAAGCGCGAAAATAATTGCCAGCGAAACAAGGGTTGGGGCGCCCAATGTCCGGAGGTAATCCTTCAGCCCGACCCTGAAATACTCCAGAGTCACGGAAACGCAGGCATGCGCCGGCGAGACCAGGCTCCCTAGGAACATGCTCGTGTACATATACGCAAATTGCGGGATTCCTATGCTGCCCTGCGTAGCAACCACTACTGGGGCGACTATCGCAAACGGCAGCTGTGTTTCGCCCGCGGCTACGCCGAGAAGGAACCCCAAGATAACTGCCAGCAGGGGAAACGGCAGGGACAGGGATGAAATCAGCGCCGGCATCTCAGATGCCCTGAGTATGTTTATGAAGACAAATATCGAGATGATTATCAGCGAGAATTTCCACGGCTTCGCGCCGGCTGCGACAGACCTTAGGCGTCTCAAATCAAATTTTCCAAGCCAGCATGCGAGAATGAGGCTTATCGTGACTGCAGCCAGAGTTGCGATTTCAAGGTAAGGCAGCGGCAATGTCCGCCGGAGCGTAACGTCAATAAGCGGGGCGCTTAGAAGTATCCCGAGCGGCATCGCAAGGTATTTTGGCGAGAACGCCCCAGTGTATTCCATACTGCCTTTCACCTGCCGAAGGAAGAACACTTGCCCGACAGCCAGGAGGAAAACGAACGGCAGGATGAGAAACGGTATTACGCTGTAAAGCTCCAGCCCAGCCATTTTCGCCTCTGCAAGGAGCGCCGGGTCGAGCGGATAAATCAAATGCGCAACGTGCCTGTACCAGACGTTCGACGCCGCCTTGACGTTGTCGGAGACGCCCGTCTCCACTTTCTTCAGCAGAGGGGCTGAAAATAATGCGCCGCCGGGCACAGGGAGCATGCCCAAAACTGCTGGCGCGAAGGCAACAAAGCCCTTCTTCCCGATTCTCATGTTTTGGACGAGATGGTCCATCATGCCAGAGCCCTCAAGGACCCCGCCGATTATGGGTATCATTCCCACCGCCGCAGCCAGAAGCAGAATCGACGGGTCTGTCAGGGTGATTGCCACCCTTTCCGCGACAGTCCTAATGGGCAGCGCGAGAAACCCAAACGTGAAGCTCCCTAAAAGAAGCCCTGCCGGAAGGTTTTTTCTTCCGACCCAGAGGACAATCGAGACGCCTAATACAAAAGAGATTCCAAGGCGGATGGTCTGTATATCCATCGTTGTGGCAGCAGCAGCTTATCCTTATTCGTCCGCCGCCCACCTGCCTTTTTTCAGCACCTTGGCAGCCATCTTCGCGCCGTTCCTTTTCTCGTTATCAAGCTCCCGCGTAATCGTTCTGGGGTCGATGTACCCCCATGTCTTGAGCGCCTGCGCAAGCTCCTTGTGCGTCTTGGCATACTCCTTCGCAGGGATGCCTTTCACCGTAGCATCTATTGCCTGGCGCATTGACATCGCGCCCTTAACCGTCCCGCCCGGGTGCCCGTGGACGCCGGCGCCTGCCTGGATGTTCACATCCTTGCCATGGAGCCGTACCAGCGCGTCCACCCTCCCTGCGTCAAGCCCGCCGGAGGCAATGGCCAGCATTGGCTTTATGTGGCTTGCAAATTCCATTTTCAGCGAGCCGTACTGCAATTTCTCGCCGACTTTCATCTGGTCTGCAATGTCATGGTACCTCTTTATCACAAGCGGCGAGCCCTCCATCTTGCCTACTCCCGTTCCGATGTGAAGCTGGTCTATGCCCAGCATCCTGTAGAACTTTTCGTACACCTGGAAGTTTATTCCGTACGAGCCCCTGTTCGGAGCAGCATACCCTGCTCTGTGCCCGTGGGTTGCGAAGCCATATTTCCGCGTCAGCTCAAGGGTGTCCTGCAGCGCGCTCATGCCCATCACGTAAACATCAAGCATCACAATGATGTTCTTCTGGAGCCCCATCTCGTTCAGGTAGTCAATCCGCTCGGCCATCCTCGAGTACCTGTCGCTCACGTTGCATGAATAAAGGTGGTTCTGCCCCGTCTCCCCGCCCGCCTTTTCAATCGCCTTTACGACATTGTGGAGCCTATCCGTCCACCTGCAGAAGTCCTGGTCCACGAGGTTCTCGTCATCCTTGACAAGGTCAAGCCCGCCGGCGAATGAATTGTAAGCGACGTTCGCCCACTCCTTCGCGGTAAGCCCGACTTTAGGCTTGACAATGGTTCCGACGTGCGGTCGCCGGCTCTTTGTGGTCCCTGCCAGCTTTCGTATGCCCTCCAATCCGGCATACGGGCCCTTGAACCACTTCTGGTACTTCTTCGGGAATGCAATGTCAAAGACATACAGCTCTTCAAGCTCCTTCAGCCCGAAGAGGTTCCCAAGCACTGACGCCTGAAACTGGCTTACGTTCTTCGCGTCGAAGTGCTCGACAGGATATGCGACCCAGACAAACCCGCTGTTTTTCGTGACCTTGTCAATCCTGAAAATCCTAGCGCGGTAATGGTCCCAGACGTGCTGGTTCATGGTCGATAATTTCGTCCACGAGCCGACGCTGCTTTCCGCGGCAATCGCCTCCGCGGTCTTTTCCAGGGTCATCTGGCTCTTTGTCCAGATGAGGACTACGAAGTCGTCCTGTGTTGGTTTGTACTTTAAGTCGATATAACTGTATCCGCCGTAAGCCATGGTATCACCCCTTACCCTAAATGCTCGAGATTATATAATACTTAATGGCGCGCGCCTATACTGCTAAGTCTTTGTAGGTCCTGACGACTTCCTTCAGCTTCGGCGAGTCAAAAACATCCCGTCCAAGGAACGCGTTGGCGGTCGAGGTGTACATCTGCCCTATTATCCTCTTCAGCTCAGGGTGCAGCTTCGGCGGCTTGGACCTGCAAAGCGCTTTCCAGTCCGTGACCTTTTTTTCCTCGGCAGCGTTCTTTGCCTTCTCGACGTCCGAATACCACGCAGTCTTCCTGTAGAATTTCCTTGCCACTTCCTTGCTAACTGGAAGCCCGTTGTATGTAAACCTGCACTCGTCCAGGGTGCCAAGGATGTCGACGAGCATAAGCTCCCTCATTGGCCCGTAAGCAAGTTCTATCTTTCCATCCTCATTTACGAGGTCTGCCGTCGCCCCAATTTCAGTTATAAGACCGTTTGCCTTCCGCAGGACGCCCTTGAGTTCGCCAAGCTCGGCATCACTCATGCAAGAAATCTCCTGCGCCTCCTCCCAGGTCATGTACCGATCCCTTACTTCAAGCTTTGTGCTCACGTCAAATATAGGATTGTCAAGCACCGCGCCAGGCTTTGGATAGTGGTCCAGCCCAAGCGCCTGGTAGGTCGTGTCACCCCGTTCAAGCCTCTTGAAAACGCTAGAGCCCTCCGGCAGGCGGTTCCTGTAAATTACCTCAAGCGGAATAAGGAAGTTTTCCAGTTTTGGAGTATAAGCTGAATAATCATACCTGCCGCCCTTGAACGGCGGCCTGATGACGTTAACGATTGACACTTCCATCACGTTCGACGGCTCTTCGAGCTCGTCCAGCCTGTGCGGCTTGCCGTCCTTGCCGACCAAGCCCTTGTAATGCGTTTTAATCCCGCGCCGCTCAATCTCCTCAAAACAGAAGGACCCCATTATGCACAGCGCGGCGCCCTTGTTCGGGATGTGGTCCGGCATCTCGCCCCAGTCGAACACAGAGTACCTGTCCGAGAAAACAAACCTGCCTACGCCCATCTTCCCCTTAGTGGGCTTTTTCAGAATTTGAAGGTCCTTTACGCTTCCCATCGGCTTTCCTAAGAATCAGGGATATAAATAGATTTACTCAAACAAAAAGCGAGAGGCGGCAGTTCCCCGAATAAATGGGGCTTACTACACAAAAATACTTCTTCTGGATAAAACTAGCCGGTGTTCTTTTTCAATTCGTTTTTGATTTTCGGCAGAAATTCTGTTAGGAACTCCAGTGCATCCTGGCATTCAGCAATGCTCACCGCTTCGGCGCTGTAAATGGCGTTGTTTCTCAACTTTCTTAATCTGTCAAAGGTTTCAGCATCCTGGTTGGGGATCTCTGTGAACTCCTTTAGGAATGCCACGAGAACTGTGTGGGAATACGGCTTGTACCCTACGTTAGACATCAACGCCTGAACGGCCTCACGCATGCACTCATAGATGTCTTCGAAAATGAAGTCAGCGTTTTCTTCTGAAATCTCTTGAGTCTTTATATATTTCAAACGATTACTCGCTTTCGTAATAAGGGAGTTTGCTTCTGCAGGGTCCGCTGTTTTTCTTACTACTTCCTGTTTGTCCAGATAGTACTCAAATTCCTCTATCATCTTAGCGCTCTTAGATATCCGCTCAAAACTACTCCATTCGCCAGGTCATTTAGGAACTCTGGGTTTGACTTGCTGAGGTCCACGTCATGTATGTTTATTTTCCGTCCTAGAATCCCCTCAAACTTCTTTGCACTAAACTCAATGCTCCTTTTTGTCACAATTGCCAAATCAACATCACTCTTTATAGTGTCCTCGCCGCGCGAGTAGGAGCCAAAAAGCACAACTGCCTCTGGCTCATTGTACTTTCTTACAATTTCTGAGACAAGTCCAGACCTTTGAAGCATATATAAATTGAAAAACCTCTTGAGGGGGAAAAACTCGCCACCGTCAAAATCTGGATAATAGTTCAGTACTGCTTTTCCCCTCTCAGACTTCAGAATTTTCTCAGATTCGAGCTTCTTTAGAATGCTGGAAACAGCAGGAAGTGACAAGCCAGTGAGCCGGCTTAATTCACGAATATGAAACTTCCCAGTGGGATTATTAAAGAACGGTTTCAATAGCTTAAACCGGTTATCTTTTTCTAACATCTGTTATAAAATAGTAACAAGTGTTATATAAACCTAACGGTTGAAGTAACACGAGCTCCCGTTGCATGCGAGAGTAAACGGGGGCAGTTCCCAAATAAATGGGGCTTACTATACACTCGCAGAGGGCGATTAACTAACAGTCCAAATCCATTCCTTGTTGTTTTTATTTCACCTCAATCGAAGTAGTTTTCAGGTTTTAGTCTTTCTGCGGCAGCTGTTTGTTCCTTTTTCATTCTTCTGATGTTTTTTCTGCCAATCTCTTTTATACCATCTTTCATTAACTCTTCATAGCCCTCCGTGTCAAGTTCGAGGTAGCAAAGTCTGCCATCATAGGCAACAATTCTATATCCTAACTTAAGGTGCAGAAAAGTAGAAGCGTCGAAGTCCTCGGTCTCTCTTTTGACTTTGGATACGGCAGCTATGACTCTGCGAACTCCATATTTCCCATATAGGCATTTTAGAACTTGGAATTCAAAGGACTGACCACAGCGTCTCCCCTTGAATTTTATGTGCAGCCCATGGATAAATGCAATGTTCCCGTCTAGGGTACACATTATCTCTCCGACTTGATTTTCTTCGTTGTGCTTGCCCTTCTCATAAAACAAAAACTGAATAGTTTTTGTAAGGCCCTTTCGACAATAAGGATAGTCTACTGGGAAGGGGCGCTGGTACATAATCAAAAGCATTCTTTCCTTGGAGTTTATTTTTATCTCTTCCATCTTATATCAATGCCCTTCCTGCTCCACATCGCATCATTTTTGAGCATGACTTTTCTGATGCTTTCTCCTTATAAAAATGTAAGCGCCGGGCGCGGGAGCATAACCAGCAGTTCAAACCACATAATTGATACGAAACAGTAAGCCGGTAAAATGAGCTTACTAACCTGCTAACAGCTTTACTACCTCTAGCACAATTATTACTGGTAGCAAATAGAAAACAATACTGCCCAAAACAATATGCCCAATCAACGACTTAATCAGGAGTATTCCAGCAATCAGCCCTACTGCTACTGCTGGCAGTCCGATTGGCGACATTCCGTGGTGGACAACATGGATTACTTGTGCAAGTATTAGCAGCATGCCCAACGCCCACAGCGCTGCTATGTTCGGAGTCGCACTTGAAATGTGGACCTTGAAAATCAGGCCAGCAAGTATTACCAAAAGAGTTGACGGAAGCACACATACTGGGTCTATATGGCCCCTATTTGACATTTTAAACATAAGTTCAATTTGTCAGATATATTTAAATATGTTATTGATTTCCATTATCAATAAGCAAATGCCAAGAAAAACTAGGCAGAAAGAGCTCCTCCTGTCAGAGGTGGAAAAACTTGATGTCATCTTCTCTGCAGATGACCTGTTCAAGCTGGCTAGGGAAAAGGACACAAAGATTGGGATTGCAACGGTATACCGCTTTCTTAGAAACCTAATGGCAAAGCAGCAGCTCCATTCCTACCTATGCAACCGGCGCATGGTATACTCCAAGGATATGAACAGCCACTGCCACTTTATATGCCAAAAATGCGGAAAAGTTGCTCACTTCAAAGTTGAGGATATCGGATTTATAAAAGAGAAAATAGACGGCCAGCTCTGCCATTTCCAGATAGATGTGCACGGGCTCTGCAGAGGCTGTCTAAAAGCCGAGTAGATATTTTTTGCATGGCAAGCCCCTTAGCATGTGAAAGTAAAATCGAGAGGGGGCAGTCCCCCGACTAAATGGGGCTTACTATACAAATCCTTAACGACATGAAGATTATTCTCCAGATTCGGTTAGAAGAGCATCAATTTTATCTACGAAATCATTTGCGTCCTTTACCAATAAATCTGCTGCCTCTCTTTCTATCCCCACTTCAGCCGAGTACTGCGCAGTTTCCCTTTCCCTCCTTGCTCGCCGGAGCTTCATGACATACTCTTCTTCAAGTTTTTTCGCCTCTCTCAGCGTCTCAAGGTGCTTCTTCTCCAGCAGCCCTTTTCTGACATAATAGCACTCGAGGGCCATACTCGTAGCGGCATGATTCTTGCTCCAGAAACCCAATTTACCTATCGCCGCTAAAGCGGCATGGTACATGGCGTAGTAGGAACAGACGACAACCCAGTCGTTAGCTTTGAAATCGTGAAGCTTGAGAATATCCTGCGCATTCTTAGACTTGTCCAGCAATCTTAGAACCTTTGCAACCAACAGATTATGTCTTGCTTTTTCTATGTGGTTTGGAACTAACCTCGCAATGTGAAATCCTTTTCCGAACGTACCTTCTTCTTCAAACTTCCTAAGTTTTTTCTTAAGCTCTTCCGCTTTCATAACTTCACCTCGAACACAATATCCCAAAATCTCTTATGGCCAAAAATAATTATGCCATCTGTCAACGCTTCGGTACCGACAGTGGATGTTTCAGAGGCAAGCATTTTTTTCATACTTTCCAAATCTGCGACAACAGTCGAAATACTCTTGCCATAGCGCATCTCTATAGTACTTGCAATTCTATCAACCACCCCCTTATCCTTTAACGAGGACGATAGAGTGAGCAAATCAATATCACTTCTTTCGGTTCCCCCCCCTCTCGCATATGAGCCAAACAACACAACAGACTGTAGTCGTTCGCCAAGTTCTTCTTTAACGCCTGATAAAAATTCGTCAACTATTTTCCCTGCACTTGACTTTCTCCCAAAGAGCTCCTCCCGCTCTTCTTCCGTGAGGAGGGACAGATAAGTCTTAGTTTTTTCAGTGTCCTTCAAGCCAATTTCATACGCCTTTCCAACTCTATTCTTCCCAAGGACCCCTTCCGCGACCAAAGAGTTAACATGCCGGTGCGTCGGCTCATATGATAATCCAATTCTTTCCGAAAGTTCGCGGATAGTGTAAGTCGCACCAATGTCCCTTCTGTAAGCTTTCAATACTCTAAAGATGTTTTCTAACTTCATATTGGATTTTCCAATAATGTTATTGGATTTCCAAATATAAACTTTTCGCTCCATGAAATCAAGGGGCAGTTCCCCGAACAAATGGGGCTTACCTAACAGTCAAAGTCCATCTGCCGGATTTACTCTATCCTGTCAATTAGGTCTGAGATGTCCTGTGCGTGTTTCTTCTTCCCTGCGATAAGGGTATGGAACGTGTCCCTTTGCAGCTTGCTGGAAGCAAGGCGTGCGCCCTTTTCATACATCTCTGCCGCCTTTACCTCTCCTATCAATCCTTCAGTCAGTTTCGCGACAAGTTTTGAGGTGGCAGGGGTGGCGCGTTTCACCTTTTTGCCAAAGAACTCACGGGATAATAGTTCCAGTACCTTGACATGCTGCTCACTCTCCGCAATAATCTTTTCAACGATAGCTCGTGCACTCTTTTTGTTTTCTGCGGGGATGTTCGCCCCCCCCCCAGTTCGGTTAACAGTTTTTTGTAGAAATCTATGGACGATAATTCCCCCGTTATAGCGACTTTGTTGATTAGTGTGATTAATTCTTTGTCCTGAATTCTCTTTTTGTAGTCCATCATCTTTAGCCCCCCCTTTTTTTTGGGCATATCCCCTTAAGAAAAACAAGTATTTAACACATACGTCTAAACAAACAAAGCCCTAAAATTAAGTAAAGATGCGCCGAGGGGGCGTCATCCTTTTTCACGCAAGGCTTGATTTAACCAGTCAGAGGCATACTCCGCTATTTCTTGCCAGCCCGGTTCCCCAATGACCCAGTGGGCATGGTTCGCGAATTCCTTGTAAGTTGAAACAGCCTTATATTTATCTGCAACTTTCCGAACAACTGAAGCAGGAGTGATCCTATCCTCGGCTCCGGCAACAACCAGAACAGGACAAGTAACCTTTGATTCATCAACGTTTGCCGCCCCCTTGGAATCAAGAAGCCAGAATCCGATTTCGTATGCTGCCCGCCCTGACTCGTAAACAAATTTGTCAAAAGCCTCCTTTTGCTCATCGGCCGTGAGTAAATGCATCATCGAATACGCCGCATCATCAAAACCTTGCCGCATTGGCTTTCTCCAAAAGCCCCATTTTGTGAATACGCCCCAAAAACTTTTTATCACCGATGGCGTTAAGGCTATAATCCCCCGTGGTGATGCGGGAGTTAACAAAACAAGGGCTTTAGCCAATCCCCGGCTCCCAAGGATTTGTGCGAGAAGCCCGCCCATTGAGTGTCCCATCAGGATAGGGGTCGCGTCAAGCTCTCTAATTTTGTTCTCAAGGTCTTCAGCATAATCCAATATGCTGGTTGTTCCCAATAGGGGATTGGGGGTTTCACCCGGGCCCATATCATGAAAGCGCAGAGTGGGGTTAATACAATGATAACCATTCTCCTCGAAAAATTTCTTGTAGTTCTCCCAACACCATCCGCCACCCCACATACCATGAATCATTATTATTGTTTCAGTCATGATTTGCCTCCGTTCGTTCAGCAATTTTGCATAATGCCCTATGCAGATATTTTTATATGCAATTGTTTATATAAAATATATTTGGTCACTACTGAACCTTTTCCTACGGTAAGCCCCACCTATTGTGCGAAAGTAAAATCGAGAGGAGGTAGTAAGCCCCATTCTGTTCAGGCCGCGGAAAACTTCACGCAAGGCCCTCTACGGCATTAGACTGAGCGTCTTAGACTTGCACCCGCCGGGGCCATGGCCGTTTCATTCCCATCCGCCGCCTCAGGTTTTCCATCATCACAAGGCGGAAAGGATATCGTTTCTGATCCTGGCCCTGCCAGTCTCCCGGCAGCGCTTGCGCGCCAGTTTCGGCAGGATAGATTCCAGCCGAGGTGTGGGGACTTTCCTCGCCCCTTCGCGTTTGAATGCTTAGGGACGGCGGCCGTTCTCCCCCTCTCACTATAGATAGGGCTCCCTGCTTTTAAAAACCTTTCGCCAAGCCCCCTGGGCTCAGCCCCATGACAGTTAGCTTTATAAAAATTCGTAGCATAGTCACATGGCATGGATGTTCCGTTCTTCGCAGAGCTAACTGCAATCATCGTAACTACGTTGGCAGTCTCAGGCGCCCTCCGCCTGCTGAAGCAGCCGCTGATAATAGGCTATATCCTCTCCGGGGCCATAATCGGCCCTGCGGCGCTGAACCTTGTGCGCTCCCACGACGCTATTGCGAACTTTTCCCAGTTGGGCGTAGTCTTCCTGCTGTTCATCGTCGGGCTCAACCTGAACCCAAGGGTGATACGGGACGTGGGGAAAGTCGCGCTTGTGACGGGCGTGGGGCAGGTGGCATTTACAGTCGCCTTCGCACTTCTGCTCTGCAAGCTCATAGGTTTCACCCTCATCGAGTCCCTTTATGTCTCAATAGCCCTTGCCTTCAGCAGCACAATCATCATAATGAAGCTGCTCTCGGACAAGAAGGAGATGGAGACCCTTTTTGCAAGAATCTCCATAGGGTTCCTTATAGTCCAAGACATCATCGCGATTGTCCTGCTTGTCGCCATCTCCTCGCTTGCAGGCGGGGCGAACGTTACCCTCCTCATTACGGAGACTCTTTTCAGGGGCCTTTTGATAATGATTGCCCTTGTTGCAGTCAGCCTGTACGCCCTGCCCAAAATAGTGGCAGAAGTTGCCAAGTCGCAGGAGTTCCTGTTCCTGTTCTCCCTAGGGTGGTGCCTGTCCGTTGCGACCGCATTCCACTACGCGAATTTCTCCATTGAGGCTGGGGCGCTCTTAGCCGGAATTGCGCTCTCTATCAGCCCCTACCACTACGAGATAAGCTCCAGGATGCGGCCCCTGCGGGACTTTTTCATAATCCTCTTCTTCATATGGCTTGGCTCCCAGATGCAGTTTGCGAACTTTGCCGCGCAGGTGCCCATCGGCATCGCCCTCTCAGCACTTGTGCTCTTCGGGAACCCGCTCATAGTCATGACCCTGATGGGCCTGCTCAACTACACCAAGCGGAACAGCTTCAAGGCAGGCCTAACGGTTGCGCAGATAAGCGAGTTCTCTCTTATAATAGTCGCGCTCGGGGTGAAGCTGGGGCACCTATCCGCAGAATTTCTGTCGCTACTCACTTTTGTCGGGTTGCTGACGATGGGCGGCTCGACCTACATGATACTCTACTCCGACCGGCTTTACGGCATTCTGTCCAAGCGCCTCTCAATTTTTGAACGGAAGGGGAGGAAGATTGACGAGCACAGGTACCACAAGGACCATAGCTACGACATAATCCTCTTCGGGTATGACCGCATCGGGTATGACATCCTCGAGTCCCTCAAGAAGATAAAGCGGACCTTCCTCGTGATTGACTATGACCCGGAACTAATCGTGAAGCTCTCGAAGGAAGGGTATGACTGCAAGTATGGGGACGCAAACGACTCCGAGCTCCTAAACGACCTCAATATGTCTGACACGAAGATGGTAGTTTCAACCATACCAACCATCGACACAAACCTCCTGATTATAAACAAGGTCAAGGAAGCGAACGACCGCACGATTATCGCAATCGTTTCCCACCAGATTGATGACGCACTGAGGCTCTATGACGCAGGTGCGACCTATGTCATACTGCCGCATTTCCTCGGCGGCCGGTACCTCTCGACAATGATCGAGCGCAACAAGCTCGACATAAACAAGTTCCTCCGGGAGCGCGCCCTCCACATCTCCGACATCAAGGCGAGGAAAGAAAGGGGGCACGAGCATCCAAGGCACGAGAAGCACCATTGAGATGCCGCGGGCGCCACAATAACTACTTATAAGCCCCAGTAATTTTACCCATATGATAAGCCTAAAAAAAGCAAAACCCCAGAAAAAGAAGCCGAAAACCGCAGCAAAGCTGCCGCCAAAAAAGGCGCTAACCCTCCCGTACGAGGAGTTCAAGAACCTTATAGCCAAGCTCATTGTCCTGGACATCGCGGTGGAGAACGTCTTCAACCACGGCCCGACGCCGCGGATAGTCGCAAACCTCTCCGCAGACAAGATAAACCTCCGCCAGGCGCTCAACTCCCTGAACGGGTCTTGCCCCGACTGCAAGCGGCTCTTTATAACCGTCGTTGACGAGCACAACAAGCGCGCAGAGAACATCCAGAAGGAGAAGAAGAAAGAGGAGATGAAGTTCGACAGGCGCGTCTACTGATGGTTGAGCCGTCTGTCTTAGCGATATCTATACTTGTAATCCTGGTTGCCTACACTGTCAAAGGGTTCACAGGGTTCGGACCAGCCCTGATAAGTGTCCCCCTCCTCAGCATATTTTTGGACATCAAGTTTGTCCTTCCTGTCGTCCTCCTCCTCGACCTTGTTTCGTCTTCAATAATCCTCTGGCAGGAGCGCGGGAAAGTCCAGCTCAGGGGAGCCCTCCCGATCCTCCTTTTCTATGTCCTGGGCACCCTTGCTGGCTATTTTATCCTTGTCTCCATTTCAGCATCTGTGCTTGAGGCAGCCCTCGGGGCATTCATTATCATTTTTGCCATCAGGATTTTCCTCCGCAAAAACACGTCCAAGCTAAGCCGCAGGCTCGACACTTATGCGAAATCCGCAGCAGGGCTTGGAAGCGGAATTCTCGGCTCCCTGTTCGGCACGAACGGCCCGCCGCTTGTCATATACTACTCCCGCACCCTGGAGGACAAAAAGCAAATCCGCGCGGCTACAGCCCCGTTCTTTGTGATAGACTGCCTTTGGAGGGGAGGGATGTACGCCTTTATCGGCATGTTCAGCGCGTCCACATTCGAGTTTTTTGGCTATCTCCTAATCCCGCTTCTCATTGGGGTGTTTATCGGCTCAAAACTGCACCTAAGAGTAGGCAAAGAAGCCTTCACAAAAGCGGTTGCTCTGATTTTAATAATCGCAGGGCTCAGGCTCCTGCTCTGATCACTTCATGTAGATGTACCTGTCGAGCATCTTGTCGAAGACCCACGTCTCGCCGGTGTCCTCTATCTCAAGGAACGCCTTCACCTGGGAGTCGAAATAGTCAGCGTAATGCAGGGTGGCTGCTTCCGGAATCTTCGGCCTCCTTGGCGAGCCCCATTCCAGCTCGCCATGGTGGCTTACCAGCATGTGGTCCAGCTTCATCTTCAGGTCTTCCGGGAAATTGCCAATTTTCTTTATCTTTTCCTGGAGCATTTCAGACCCTATTGAGATGTGCCCCCTGAGCCTTCCTTCGTCAGTGAACTCGATGCTTGTGGTAACCACATACTCCCGCATCTTCCCAATGTCGTGGAGAACCGCGCCAGCCATGAGCAGGTCCTTGTCCATCCAGGGGTAATAGCTTGAGCATGCCTCGCAAAGCTCAATGACGCCGACCGTGTGCTCCAAAAGCCCGCCAATGTACCCGTGGTGCCTCTTTTTTGAGCCAGGGCACCTTTTGAAGTCCTCTGCAAATTTCGGGTCGCTGAAAAACGCCTCGAGGAGCCTCCTCAGGTGCTCGTTCTTTATCGCAGCCTTTACCTCAAGCAAGTACTTGTAAAGGGCGTCCAGGTCGCGGGCGGACGTCTCGACGAAGTCCTCCGTTTCGTAATCCGTGGTCTTTTCGAGCGTGTTGTAGTTAGCATCAACAGCCAGCTGGGCTTCGCCCTGGTAGTCCTTGACGCTCCCGCTGACGTTTATGACATCGCCTACGTTCAGGCTGCTATAGAGGCTCTTTGTCTGCCCCGAGTCTTTTCCCCAGTACCGCAGGCTTACGTCGCCGGTCGCATCCCCGACGGTCAGCCCGAACCAGTACCCTTCCTTGTCCTTGTACTTGTTCAGCCCCGCCTTGTGGCGGACGGCATACTTCGAGTTGGTGTCCATCCCCACCGTAAGCTCTTTTATGAATTCGCGTTTCATCCGAGGGTACTAAGCGCTTCCCCTATTTATTTATATCCCCCTTCCATCTAGTTGTGGGGGTGCATCATGCCTCACAAGAAACCCATGCCGAAATCCCAGCAGAAAAGGATTCTAATGGTAATCGCCCCATCTGGCTACAGGCCTGCCGAGCTTTACGAGCCGAAGAACATACTGGAGGGCTATGGCGCCTCAGTCGTTGTTGCTTCAAAAAATGCAGGGGTCATCCACGGGATGCCTGTCGACGAGCCGGAGTGGCAGACTGCAGTCGCGGACGTCAGCCTTGGCGACGTCAGCGTCTCGGATTATGACGCAGTCCTCTTCATAGGCGGCGCAGGGGTGCGCGAGATATGGAACGACCGCCAGTACACCAGCCTGGCAAGGGCGGCGGCTGACGCAGGCATACTGATAGGCGCAATATGCATCGCGCCGATGATACTCGCGAACGCAAACCTCCTCTCCGGCAAGAAGTCCACAATCCACGGAAGCGAGGCATCGACTTTCATCTCGAAGGGGCCAAATTATGTTGACTCTGACGTCGTCCGGTCAGGGAACATAATAACTGCAGCAGGGCCGCACGCCGCCTCAGATTTTGCCGAAGCCGTGGCAGAGGCTATCGGGCTTGCAAAGTCCCTAAAAACAGACAGGGATGCTAGCTGACCGCATTTGTTAAGAATATCACGGGCATAGTCCTGATTGAAACGGGGATGACAAGTTGACGTCGCTCACATTTTACGGAGGGGTCAGGGAGATAGGCGGAAACAAGATACTGCTCGAGGGCGGCGACGCCCGCGTGTTCTTTGATTTCGGCCAGTCCTTTGACTTCGGGAAAAAATGGTTTATAGACTGGCTCCAGCCAAGGCAGAATACCGGGCTAAAAGACTACTTCGAGTTCGGGCTGATGCCGAGGATACCCGGGCTTTACTCCAAGGAGAACCTTGGTCCGACAGACCTCCTCTACAAGGAGCCGGAATTCGACGGAATCTTCCTGAGCCACGCCCACATGGACCACGTCGACCACATCAAGTTTGCAGACCCAAAAATCCCAATCCACTGCGGCGAGGCGACAGAGGCGTTCATCAAGGCGCACGAGGCGACGTCTCCCTTCGCTTCCTACGGCGCCCATGAGTACAGGACATTCCGCACCGGCAAAAAAATCAAGGTCCACGGGCTTGAGGTTGTCCCGGTTCACGTCGACCACTCAATACCAGGCGCCTATGCCTACATAATCCACGCCCCGGACCTGACATTGGCATACACCGGAGACTTCCGCCTCCACGGGCCAAAAAGCGGGCTGTCCGCCGATTTCATCAAATCTGCGGCAGAAGAGAAAATAGACGTCCTTATATCTGAGGGCACCCGCATGGCGCCAGCCGAAACGAGGCAGAACTTCACCGAGCAGAAAGTTTCGGAAATCGTGGACGGGACAATCGGCGCCCAGAAGAAGCTCGTCGTCACCACCTGCTATTCCCGCGACCTGACAGGTTCCAGACCTACTACAATGCGTCAAAAAAGCACGGAAGGACATACGTCATCCTGCCGAGGATGGCCTACCTGATAGACAACGTCAGGAAGTTCCTCCCCCACCTGCCGGACATATTCGATGACGGCAACAACGTCAAAGTCTACTTCAAGAAAAAGAAGTCCGGGAACTATGACGAAAAGGACTACTACAAATGGGAGCGCCCCTACCTCGACCAGCTCGTGGGCTCTGAGGAAATCAGCGGGAACCAGGGCAAGTACGTGCTTTACCTCACATTCTATCAGTTCGCACAGCTCATAGACATCCGCCCAGAGCCAGGCAGCGATTTCATCCGCTCGCTTAGCGAGCCGTTCAGCGAGGAGGACCTTGAGGAGCCGATTCTCCACAGGTGGATTGAGCACTTCAAGCTGAAATTCACACAGGCGCACGCTTCAGGGCACATTGCCGCGAAGGAGCTTGAAGAGGCAATAGGCAAAATCTCGCCAAAAAAGCTGATTCCAATCCACACGGAACACCCGGAAATGTTCAATAAGTTCCATCCCGATGTCCTTTCCGTGAAATTTGGGACTAAATACGACCTAAGCCCCTAGTTGAAGTGGTACGACAGGGACTTGTTTCCCCCGTACTTCTGCTCGATTTGGCTTTTGAGCCTCTTCTGCTCGCCGCTTCCGATTATTATGCTCTTAAAATGCGGGAAATACCTCTTCCTCCAGCACCATGCATCCTTGGTGAACGGTATCCAGCTCTTTACGTAGAATGTGTACCCTTTGCCATCAGACTCACGCTCAAGATAGCTCATCAGGGACGCTAATATGACTGAGGCTATGCCGTTGCCCCTCTCGCTGTCCTTTATCATGACCTCCTTGACAAGGGCAGACCTGTAGTTCACCATCTTTACGTAGCTCCCAATTGCCCGCCTCTTTCCAATAAAAACTAGAAGGTACCCCACCTTGCCGCCGTCCTTGTAGCAGACAAACCGGTGCCTGTCCCAGATTGGCCTGCTAATGGTGCTTTCCCTTGCGATTATGTACCTATCCATCCTATAATACACTACTCAGACTGGAATATAAACTTAATCCCGAATCAGGCTTTCGGCGGCTCAGGCTTGCAGCGGAAGTGCACCTTCTCATCCTTGGCGCTTTCGACAATTGTCCTCGTCACTTTGCCAAGCTTGCCCTCAGACGCGTCGTTTTTTGGGTTCACGTCCAGGATAAATGCAATGCTGTGGGTTTTCTCCATCTGCATCGTCATGTTCATTACCGGGTCGTCTTCCTTTTCCGGGGTAGGCATATTCTTGTCTATTATACCCTTCAGCTTATGCAGGCTGTTTTGGTCAAACAGGCTGACCACCAGCCGGTATGCTCCACCCATAAAATAGCTAAGTCTCGCGGAAAATAAAAACCTATGCCTAAGGCACCTTTATGTCAAAATACTTCTCGAGGACGTCCCCGTTTGGCATCATCCCGCTGGGGATTGGATGGTTCTTTTCTATCAGCTTCCTGCGCTCGCAGTCATAGCAGTTCCCCTCGCAGTAGTTGCATATCCACAGCCTGCCGTTTTTGGAGTCTTTCAGCTGTTTGTACAACTCGCAGGCACCGGCATAGCTGCACTTCATGCCAAGAAAATATCATAAATCCGTAAATACCTTCCGTATTAGAGGTATATACGCACTCCAAAAAATTCTTTAACAGCAAAGCCATTACTGTCTTGTGAAAACCTCGCACCACATCTACTTCAAAGACGCGTCCTGCATGGAGGATGTCCCTGACGAAAGCGTCAACTTGGTAATTACCTCCCCACCTTATCCCATGATTGAGATGTGGGACGATATGTTCACCAAGGCAGACCCGGCGATAGGCTCGCTCTTCCGCTCCCTCGAGTCGAGCCAGTCTGAGGATGACGTCTCAAAAATCTACTCGCGCATGCACCTGTATCTTGGCAAGGTGTGGAGCGAGTGCTTCCGCGTCCTTGCGAACGGCGGGATTGCATGCATCAACATCGGCGACGCCACGAGAAACATCAACGGAAACTACCGCCTTTTCCCAAACCATTCGAGAATACTTCACGCATTCGACAACCTTGGCTTCATCACCCTGCCTTATGTCCTCTGGAGCAAGCCGACAAACAAGCCGAACGCGTTCCTTGGCTCAGGCTTCCTGCCGCCGAATGCCTATGTCACAGTTGATGCGGAGTACATCCTGATATTCCGCAAGGGCGGGCTGCGCCATTTTACGCCCCACCATAGGATACGGTATGCCAGCAAGTTCACAAAAGCAGAGCGGGACACTTGGTTCAGCCAGATATGGACGCTGAAGGGGGCAAAACAGCAGAATCCAGCCATCCTGCGCAGGACTGGCGCCTACCCCCAGGAGATATCCGACCGCCTCGTGAAGATGTTTTCAATAGCCGGCGACACCATCCTCGACCCATTTCTGGGCACAGGCACGACAATCAAAAGCGCGATAGCCCACGGCCGCAGCTCAATCGGCTACGAAATAGACAAGTCGCTCAAGCCAGTGATAAAGCAAAAGCTCGGAATCAGCGCAGAAGTCGGCCTCTCGGATTGATTTTTATATCCTGCCTGCCATAGATAGGATATGACGCGGATAAAGCACGGCGGAGTCATCGTCGAGCACTATGCCTTTGACTACAACGAGCCGAACGGCGACGAGAAAAAGTTTCTGCTGCGCAAGGCTGCGCTCCTAGAACTGCTCCTCCAGAACTTCTATTCGACAAAGGGCATCTTTCCACACATTCCAGTCCAGGGCCCGATAAGCTTCGAGACAATGCTGCAAACCAACGACGACGAATTCATCAAGCGCCTTATATTCGACCACACCCTTCGCGGCGGGAGCATGGGGAAGTACTGCGACGAGGCATGGCTCCTCTACTACAAGGGAAAAGTCGCCGGCTTCTCTTCGATAATAACTAACTGGTACAACTATCCAGACACCTGCGAGCGTGCCAGCCACGACTTTCCAAAAGCTACGAAGGGCTTCAGGCTCGCAGACCACGCAATGGTCCTCGACATCTGCGTGCACCCGGATTATGCGGGTATCGGGCTCGGCACTGCCCTGCTTGATGCAGTATTCCACAGGATAAAGCTCCTTAAAAGAAAGCCCGTCGCATATATCCGCGAAGGCCTGAAGTCCAAAGGGCTGTTCGAGAAGGCAGGCGGGAAAATAAAGGAAAGCGACTCTGAAAACGGCTTGTTCACAGTCTGCTTCCAGTAGCCTATTTTACCTGGTCAATAAAGCCGAGGCTCTCAGGAAGCGCCTTGCTGAGTATCCTTACTCCTTCCGCGATATTCTCAATCGTCGGCTTGCTGAAGTTTACCCTTGCCGTGTTCTTGTGCGTTTCAGGGTTTAGCGCGTAAAAGTCCTCACCTGGGACGATTGCCACACGGTTAAGGAACTCTTTGAAATCAGGATTGTCACTCTTCAGGGCGTCGTTCAAGTTCGTCATGTATTCCTTGTCCAAAAGCCTCTTGTTGACGACCTCATTGGCGTCAAAGTTGTCCGGTCCCGTAAGCCAGAGGAACATGCCGCCTTCCGGCTTCGTCCACCTGAAGCCAAACCTCTGGAGCCCGCTCTCCTCCAGCGCGTCAAGCATGGCGTCCCGCTTCCCTTTGTACATCTTTTTTATGTTTTTGATATGCCCGCTGACAATGTCTCCTTCCATCAGGAACTCATATGCGAGCCACTGGCTTAGGCTTGAGGAGTGCAGGTCGTAGGACTGCTTAGCCTGGACAAGCTTGTCGACGATGTCTTTTCTGGCAATCATGCAGCCAAGCCTAATCCCCGGTGCAAAAATCTTAGAGAATGAGCCTAGGTAGACGACAATATCCTCAGTGTCAAACGACTTTATTGGCGGCAGATATTTGCCTTCATACCGCAGTGAGCCGTACGGGTCGTCCTCGATTATCAACGTCTTATACTTCGACTCAAGCCCCTTGAACTGTGAATTGTGCTCGCAAACGACTGCATATATCTCCTTTCGGGCGTCGAGGGAAGTTGTAACTCCCGCTGGGTTCTGGAAATTTGGGATAAGGTAAACGAACTTCGGGTGATGCTTTTCAAGGACTTTCTTAAGGTCAGACGGCTTAGGGCCATCCATCCCAAGCTCAAGCTCGTGGAACTTTGAAGTATGCATCCTGAACGGCCCAAGGGCGCCAGTGTATGTCGGCGCCTCGACCACAATCGAGTCCCATTTGTTGACAAGTATGTGCGCAAGCCCGAAAAGCGCCTGCTGGGAGCCTGCAGTAATCATGATGTTGTGCGGCGTCTGGTCCTTTATCTTAAGCGTCTTTTCCGCAACTTCCAGCGTCTTCAGCCTGAGCTCCTCAAGCCCTGATGTCTCGTCGTACTGGAGCGCCCGCCTCGCCTTTGCAAAGTCGTTCTGCTTCAGTAGTATCTTATCGTTTAGGAGAGAGCCTATGACCTCAATCGGGAAGGACTTCGGGTCGGGGATGCCGCCTGCGAAGGAGATTATGTCCTTTTCCTTCAGGACTGCCAAAAGCTGCCTTATCACGCTTGACCTCATGTTCTGGGCGGTCACGGAAAACAGCGAGTTGAAGTTTATGCTCTCTATGTTCGGGACGAACATGTCGACAATGCTCCTGTCGAATGGCCTCCAGCCATCTATCTCCTTCTTCTGCTCTAGTTTGTTGAAATGGCCCCTAATGAACTGCTTTATCTCCTCCTCGGTCATTGGATTGGTCAGGTCCAGGAAAAACCTGTCGCCCGCGCCAAAATCCTGCACCCAGTACTTCTCAAAGATTTCCCAGCTTTTCGTCAGCTCTAGTATGCGCTCTAGGACATGGTACGGGTGCCTGTCGTCTGCACGGTCAACATGGAAATAAACCTCAATCGTCTTGAATTTCGGTGCGTCTCTCGCCATCGCTCTAATATTTGCACTCCTCTTATTTAAATCCTTCTACCAGGATATGTTTTTATAATTCTGCCGCCTTAGTACTACCATGGAAATCAAAAAGCAGTTCGAGCCGGCATACACCTCCGTTACAGTATCACTCGCCGAAGGCGAGTCAATACGCGCCGAAGGCGGCGCCATGATGTCCCATTCGCCCCACGTAAAGATGGAGACCCAGATGCGGGACAAGTCCGTGCTGAAGTCCCTCAAGGTAATGGTCCTCGGGGCGGAGACCTTTTTCCTAAACAAGTTTACCGCCACAAATGGCCCTGGCGACGTCACCCTTGCGCCTGCCTTCCCTGGCGATATCACTACAATCGACCTCAATGGGAACGGCTATATCATCCAGTCCGGCTCCTACATGGCAAGCGAAAATGGCGTCGACATCGACACCAAATGGCAGGGGCTGAAGGGAATCCTTGCCGAAGGCGACCTTTTCTTCCTGCACGCTACCGGAAACGGAAATGTTCTCATCGCTTCCTTTGGCGGCATGGAGGCTTTCCAGCTAAACAAAGGCGAGGAGTACATCGTCGACAGCGGGCACCTCGTCGCTTTTGAGGACTCGATACAGTACGACGTCGAACTCGTCAAAGGGTTAAAATCAATAGCATTCTCCGGCGAGGGGCTAATCTGCAGGATGCGGGGGCCCGGCTGGGTAATTACCCAGTCCAGGTCTGTCGGCTCGTTCATCTCCTGGCTGATGCCATACCTGCCAAAGCAGTCCACAAAAATGAACGAGCGGGGCGATGCGGCCGCGCTTGCCGGAAGCATGATCGGCAGGCGGATGGGGATATAGCACGGATAGTTGCAATGGGTTCGAAGATTGTAAAGGGCGCAATTTCGGCTGGAAGTGAATACCTCAGCGAGGCAGAGGGATACCAACTTCTGAAGGAGTATGGCATTAAATTCCCCCCGTATGGCCTGGCCAAGAGCGATGCGGAGGCAGTCCGCATAGCAAAAAGGCTCGGCTTCCCCGTGGTCATGAAGGTTGCGTCCCCTCAGCTGCTTCACAAGGCAGAGATAGGGGGGGTAGCCCTTGGTCTGGACTCAGAACGAGAGGCGAGGCTTGCCTTTAAATCGCTCATGAAAAGAGCCAGAGAATGGGCTGGAAAGAGAAAGGGCAGGACGATTGAAGGCATTTTGGTCCAGAAGCAGTGCGCAGGCTACTCCCTCCCCCTCCTGGTGGGTGCCGTGACCGACCTGGTGATGGGAAAGGCGCTTGCACTGAGCATCGGCGGGGATGCTGCTGATGTCTACACGAAGGACTTCGGCGACATTCAGTTCAGGGTACTTCCTGCGGACGATTCGGAGATACAGAGCATGCGGGAAAGCCTGCATGCAAAGCGGTTCTTCATGGAGTTCAGGGGAAATCCGAAACGGGATGCCTCAGCCCTCGACCAGACCCTCAAGAAGCTTTCAAGGATGGTCCTCGAGAATCCGGAGATAGAAAACATCGAGCTGAACCCCCTTCTGCTTTTTGGCAAGGCGGCTGCCGCAGTTGATGTCGTGACAGTTCTCAGGCGCAGGGTGAAAAAGCCAGAGGCGGGCAGGAAGCGCTGCCTTGATGCGCTCGCGCTTCTCAACAGGGATTCAAAGATAGGCATCGTTGGCTCCTTTTCCCAGGAGCCGGACCAGTCAGGAAAGCCGAAGGGCAGGTACGCGAGGATGGTAGTTGACAACCTCATTGCACTCGGCTACAAGGGGATAGTTCCCGTCTGGTTCAATGCTGGGGATGGGGAGAGGTACCGCGGATTCGAGTACTGCAAAAACGCGTCAGACACCAAGCTTGACATTGCAATAATCGTTGTTTCTGCGAAAAAAGTTGCTGGCGTCTTTGATGAATGCGTGAAATCCGGCGCCAAGCTCGTCGTTATCCAGTCCGCAGGCTTTGCAGAGACCGGGCCCATCGGGAGACGGGCGGAGGAGGAAATCCTGAAAACGGCAAAGGCCGCTGGCGTCGCCGTCATGGGCCCGAACTGCCTTGGAATATTCGCCCCGAAATCAAAAATAGACACTATGTTCACTGACAAGATTTATGCTGGGCGGGCCAGGGGGGGCTTTTCGCTCATCTCCCAGAGCGGCGGCGTCGGGACCTCAATAATAGATGAGCTCTCCAAGAGGAGGCTGGGGGTGAGCCACGCCTTCTGCTACGGCAATGCCATGGACATAAACGAGACAGACCTCCTGGAGTACCTTGTGAACGACAGCGGCACGAAGATTCTTGCAATATACCTTGAGCAGATACGGGGAAAGCCAGAGCGGTTCAAAGCCTGCGTAAAAAAGCTCATGAAGAGAAGGGTCCCCATCGTCGTCCTCACCCCAAGCGTAAGCGAGAGGGGGGCGGCTGAGATAAGTACCCACACCGGCTCGGTCGCAGGGCGCGGAAAAATCCTGGAAGACTTCCTCAGGCACCAGTGCGGTGCGGTCCTCGCGGCTGACATAGAAGACCTCTTCCAGGCGAGCTACTCCCTCCACCTGAACAACAAGCACTGCGGCCTTATGAAGGGGAACAGGGTCGCGCTTGTGAGCAATGCGGGCTCGGACAAGACGCTCATATCCATGAACCTTGAGAAGAACGGCCTCGCCCAGGCAAGGTTCTCGGCGGCGCAGAGGGAAGAGTTCTTCAGCCTGATAACGGGGAGCGAGATAGACGGCATAGCAACGGTCGACGAAGAGAACAACATAGTCCTTGACCTGACGGGGAGCGTCCAGAAGGGCACCTTCAACAAGGCGCTCGAGTTCGTCTTCTCGTGCAAAAATGTGGACGCTGTCGCCATGGGCGCCGCCATAAACACGGGCATAGAGTGGGAGGAGCTCGCCAAGAAGGCCTACCAGCTGAGGGAGAAGTACAGGAAGCCCGTCGTCTACCTCGAGTGGTTTGAGAACTCGGAGATTATCCGGAGCAAGTATGAAATCCCCGCTGGAAGGAGCCACGAGCGGTGCACGCGGGACCTAAAGAACTTCTTCGAGTTTTCAAAAGGCGCGAGGCAAGTTTTATAACGTTCCAGGACATTTGTCGCGTATGGCAGTTAAGATAGAGCGGGACAGGTGCAAAGGGTGCGGCCTGTGCATCCATTTCTGCCCAGTAAAGATACTAAAGCGGTCGGGCAGGCTCAACAAGCGCGGGCAGTACCCAGCCGAGATAACCGACCAGAAGAAGTGCATCTCCTGCAAGATGTGCGCAATCATCTGCCCTGACACCGCAATAGAGGTGTTCAAATGAAGGGGCTCATGGCTGGGAATGAGGCACTGGCGGAAGCCGCAATCCGCGCAGGCTGCAAGTTTTACTTCGGCTACCCCATAACCCCCCAGAGCGAAATCCCAGAATACCTCGCGAAGAACTTCCAGAAGCGCGGCGGCCACTTTCTCCAGACTGAGAGCGAGGTCGCAACAATAAACATGGTGATGGGCGCTTCAGCCGCCGGCGCCAGGGCCATGACGTCTTCCTCAAGCCCGGGCATAAGCCTGATGCAGGAGGGGATTTCCTACATGGTCGGCTGTGAGCTCCCTGCAGTCATTGTTGATGTGATGCGGGGGGGACCTGGCCTCGGGAACATCGCCCCTGCCCAGGGCGACTACTTCCAGATGGTCAAGGGCGGCGGCCACGGCGACTACAACCTAATAGTCCTTGCCCCGAACTCGGTCCAGGAAATGGCAGACCTTACCCACCTTGCATTCGACCTTGCGGACAAGTACCGCAACCCGGCGGTGATACTCGCAGACGGCCTTCTCGGCCAGATGATTGAGCCGGTCACCTTCAAAAAACACACCAAGAAAAAAGCCAGGAAGCCCTGGGCGCTCACCGGCGCAAAAAGCCGCAAGCCAAACATCATAAACTCCCTCTACCTCGCGCCCGAAGGCCTTGAGGCCCACAACAAGGACCTCCAGAAAAAATTCAAATCCATGAGGACGGAAGCCCGCTACGAATCATTCAGGGCAGATGATGCCGACATCATCCTCGTCGCCTACGGCACCTGCTCCCGCTTAGCCAAGACCGTCGTCGAGGACGGCAGAAAAGAGGGGTTAAAGCTCGGTCTCATCCGCCCCATAACCCTCTGGCCATTCCCTTCGGAGGCAATCAGAAAAGCGGCAGGGAGGGCAAGGGCGCTTCTTGTCGTCGAGCTGAGTGCGGGGCAGATGGTTGAGGACGTCCGCCTGGCAGTCAACGGAAAGAAGCCAGTCCACTTTTTCGGCAGGATGGGCGGGATGGTGCCTTTCCCCGAAGACATACTCAAGGAGGCCAAAAAGATATGAAAAAGATATTCGGCAGGCCGAAGTCCCTGGCAGGCGTCCAGACCCACTACTGCCCAGGCTGCGGCCATGGGATAATCCACCGCCTGATTGCCGAATCAATGGACGAGCTTGGCATCCGCGAAAAGACAATCGGCATCGCCCCCGTCGGCTGTGCAGTCTTTGCCTACAACTTCTTCAACTGCGACATGATACAGCCAGCCCATGGCAGGGGGCCAGCCATCGCAACGGGCCTGAAGCGGGCGCTTCCGGACAGGATAGTCTTCTCCTACCAGGGCGACGGCGACCTTGCCGCAATAGGGACCGCCGAAATAGTCCACGCCGCAAACCGGGGCGAGAACGTCTCGGTCATATTCGTGAACAACGCAGTCTACGGCATGACCGGCGGCCAGATGGCGCCGACAACGCTCATCGGCCAAAAGACTACCACCACCCCGTACGGCCGGGACCCGAAGGTCATGGGCTACCCACTCAGGGCGAGCGAGATGCTCGCTACACTCGACGGGACTAGGTACATAGAGCGTGTCGCCGTGAACAAGCCTCAAGCCGTCCTCCAAGCCAAAAAGGCCATCAAGAAGTCCTTCGAGCTCCAGCTCAAGGGGGAGGGGTTCTCAATGATCGAGGTCCTGTCCATGTGCCCCACAAACTGGAACATGGACGTCCTCCAATCGATAAAATGGATAGACACTGACCTCTCAAAGGTCTTCCCCCTCGGGGTGTACAAGGATGGTTGAGCAGAAGGTTGTCGTCGCCGGCTTCGGAGGTCAGGGCATCCTCCTCATCGGCCGCCTCCTCGCCCGCGCCGCCATGCTCGAGGGGCATCACATAACCTGGATATCGTCTTACGGTCCTGAAATGCGCGGGGGGACTGCAAACTGCTCCGTCGTGATATCCAGAAAGGAGATAGGCTCCCCCCTCGTCCCGAACCCGGACGCTGCAATCGTCATGAACCTGCCTTCCTTCGACAAGTTCGCGCCGTGCGTCAAAAGAGGAGGCATCCTTCTCATCGACGGCTCCCTCGTCACGAGGAAGTCCCCTCGGAAGGACATCTCCCAGTTCACGGTAAACGCAAACGACATCGCAAAAGGGCTCGGCGACCCGATTGCCGCAAACATGGTCATGCTTGGCGCCTACCTCAAGCTGACAAAGGCGGTCTCTTTAAGCAGCGTCATGAAGGCGATGAAGGAGATGCTCCCGCCCCACCGCCAGAAGCTAATCCCGCTCAACAAAAAAGCAGTCGAAGCTGGCATGGGCGCCGTCTAACCCTCCGCCAGGACCTCGGACAGTATCCGTATCCCCTCTTCTATCTCCCCAACCGTCGGCTTGCTGAAGTTTATCCGCATGGTGTTCCTCTTGGGGTTCTCCGCGTAGAACCCGTCGCCTGGCACGTATGCAACCCTCCGGTCATACCCTTTGGACTTCATGTATTTCTTGTCCAGCAGCCTTTCCTCAAGGGTCTTCCTGGCGTCAAAACCCTCTGGCCCGGTCATCCACAGGAACATCCCGCCGTCAGGCCTGGTCCACGTAAACCCGCTATCCTCCGGGAACTCCCGCTCAAGCGCGTCCAGCATGGACAGCATCTTTTTCTTGTAGAATTCCACAGTTGCCTTAATGTGCCCCGGCATATCCCCCCGCTCTAGGTACTTCCATATCAGCCACTGGCCAAGGGAGTTCGTCTGCAGGTCGTACGACTGCTTTGCAAGCGTGAACTTGGACACTATGTCCTCCCGCGCAATCATGAACCCGACCCTCGTCCCGGGCGTAAAAACCTTGGAAAACGACCCCAGGTGCATCACCCTCTCCTCGTCATCGAAAGACTTTATCGACGGGATGTCCTTCCCCCTGTACCTGAGCCTCCAGTAAGGGTCGTCCTCCAGTATGAGGAAGTCGTGCTCGCATGCCAGCTCGTAAATCTGCTTCCTCTTTTTCAGGGACGTCGTTACTCCAGACGGGTTCTCGAAATTTGGGATTATGTACAGGAACTTGGGCCGCACGCCGCTCTCCAGGTGCCCCTTTAATTCTTCAATCTTCATCCCATCCTGCTCAAGCTCCACGGTGGCAAACTTCCCCCTGCGCATCCTAACCGGCCCTATCAGCCCCAGGTAGGTCGGAGAGCCTACTACAACCGCGTCCCCCGGGTTTATGAACATGTCCGCCGCAGCGTAAAGCGCCTGCTGGGAGCCGCTGGTCAACAGGATGTTCTTCACATCCGCGCGTATGCCTATCTCGCCGACATACTCGACGAGCTCCTTCCTGAAGCCAGGAATCCCCTCGGTCGGCCTGTACTGGAAGGCTTCCTCAAACATCCTGTCATCCGCAACCATCTCATCAAAAATGCTCACGAGCTCCTTCCGCGGGAAAGTCAACGGGTCCGGTATCCCGCCAGCAAAAGAAATGACGTCCGGCTCAGTCAAAATCTTCAAAAGCTCGCGGACGTCGCTGGCTTTGACCCCCCCTGCGGCGTCGGAAAAAAACTTTGACATGTCAGGCTTCTTCATGCCAGATATAACGTCCAGCCGCTATAAAAACTTTAGAATACGGTTACCGGCAAGGGAGCTCGCTGTCCGGAGGAAGAATGGGGATCTAATCAGATTTCAACTTCAGTCTCAAAGAACAGGCTGTCTTCCTTGCCCCTGCGCGCCTCGAGGTCGGAATATGAATACTTCCTGTCAGGTGTCTGGTCCAAGCTGAGCAGAAGGTGGAGGTCCTCCTGGTGCTTCCCCCTGAACCTCTTGTTGAACTGTTCGACCAAATCCTCCACTGCCTTCTCAAGTGTGCGGCGGTTGAGCTTGTCCGGCTTTATCGCCTCGTTTATCTGGTAGTTGAGCAGCGGCACTATCTGGCGCCTGTCATCCAAGTCGATGACCCGCACGCCAACCCTGCCGTCCGCGGGCCTGAAGACTCCGTCGTCGCCCCTCACAGCCACCATCGATATCACCTTGGGTATGGTCGGGACGACCGCCTCGGCGATAATCCTGCCCGATTCATCGAACGCCCAAAAAACGATGTGCGGCTTCAGGCTTATGGACGTGTCCTTGGGCTTGTTTTTCTCCCACCACGTCTGCGTGAAGAGGATTTTGCCGTGGAGGCAGGCTATTCTTATTTTCATGCGCATTGCTATTGGTCGAAGGGATAAATAACCCTTTTGGCGGGCGGAGAAGGCATAGGGCTATAAAAGCTTAGCCTCAACCCTTGCCGCAAGCCCCTTGGAAACCAGGCCTTTCCTTATTTCTGCGAGCGGATGCTTGCACTTCGAAACGTCTGCCACAACCTCCCAGCGGGCCGTCTTAGTCCGCCTGGTCGACTTCGACTGCGTCCTGACGAGGTCGACACCCTCATTGAACAGGTACGTAGCTGCTTTCGATAGGGCTCCCGGCTTGTCGGAGAACTCAATAACTAACTTGACCAACTTCTTACCCGCTTCAGCAACCGGGTGGACGACTATGCTCTCGCCGTCTTCCGAAAGGCCGACCATCACGCGGTCGCCTTCCTTAAGGTCTAGCTCCTCGCGGATGGAATTCGGTATCACAAGCCTTCCCCGCGTGTCAAGCCGGATGACGGAAGCCATGCTCCCACTTAATTCCCGCAAGTTTATAATCGTTCTCCAAAAAGATTTATAAACTCCGAAACCCGCCAGCAATTCATGGAAAAGCTATACATCGACACAAATGTCTATGTTTCTTATCTCGAAGGGGAGTTCGGCGGCATAACTAAAAATCTCGGCCTCTACTCGGAGCAGCTTTTTAAGAGGGCATTCTCATGCGAATTCGTCATCGTCGCATCAGAAATGGTGGTGAAAGAGCTGCTTGGCGTAATAGACGACAAGAACGCAGTTTCAGAAATCTTTGCAGAACTCCATAAAGCAGGAAAGCTGGAATGGGTTTTTGAAACAGAGAAGATGGCAAGAGATGCGAATAGGATTGCGGCTTTGTACGCTTCACACCCGAGCGATGCACTTCATTCGCTTCTTGCAAAAAAGGCTGGCGTGCCGCTCATAACCTGGAACATAAAAGACTTCGCCAACCTAAACCTTGCTGTCTATAGCCCCGCGTCCATTTAGTCTAGCTTGTAGCCCTTTTCCTCACAGTACTCCTTCCAGATCTTGTCCTTAAGGGCTTTGTCCAGCGGCTTTGTTTTTCCGGTGAATGCCCCCCTGTACTTCAGGATGCCCTGCAGGCACGAGTCCCTGATGGCTTCGGACCTGTTTGCATAAATCCCGTCGGCGACCATCCTGTCGAACTCGTCGAGCTGCCTCTTCGTGAACCTCACGCCGACAATCTCAGTCCGGTTGGCCTCGGTGACATTTTTCTGCGGCATAATACACTTGTATAACACTTGTTATATAAGGATTTCGGTCTACTTCCGCCTCTCCCTGAGCTCTTTTCGGACTTCCTTCCATTCAATGCCCCTGTTTCCCAGCGCCACCATGCAGAAGAAAATGACGTCAGCGACTTCGTGCACCAGGTTCCCGTCCGGCTCCCCCTTGAGAGCCTTTACGACCTCTTCCGCCTCCTCCATTATTTTCTCTGCGATTTTCGCTTTGTCACCGATGATTTCTGCAACATAGCTGCCCTTGGGCTTGTCCCTCTTCCGCTGGGCGATGACGTCCATCACTTCCGCGAAGATGTCTTCCTGGTTTCCTTCGCCCCAGACCTTGGTGAAGCAGGTCTCAGTCCCCTTGTGGCACGCCGGCCCTGCTGGCTTGACCAAATACATCAGCGCGTCCCTGTCGCAGTCCTCGTATATTGCCTTGAGCTCCATGGTGTTGCCTGACTCCTCGCCCTTCATCCAGAGCTTTTTCCTGCCCCTTGACCAGAACCATGCCTTCTTTGTCTCTTTGGATTTTTTGAGGGCTTCCTGGTTGGCATAGGCGAGCATGAGCACCTTGCCCGAATCTGCGTCCTTGACAACCACAGGTTTCAGTTCATCCTTCATCTCACTTCAACCCCCCTTTCTCTCAGGTACTTCTTCACATCAGCCACTTCGTACTCTCCAAAGTGGAATATGCTCGCCGCAAGCGCAGCATCCGCCTTTCCCTCCGTCAGGGCATTGAAGATGGCGTCCAGGCTCCCCGCGCCGCCAGAGGCGATTATCGGGATGTTGACTGCTTCCGCAATCGCCCGCGTCAGCCCGATGTCATAGCCTTTCTTTGTCCCGTCCGCGTCCCAGGAGGTCAGCAGTATCTCCCCTGCGCCGAGCCTCTCGGCTTCCTTCGCCCATTCAATGGCGTCCCTGCCAGTCGGCTCCCTCCCGCCGTTGACCAGGACCTCCCAGGAGGCGCCTTTTTTCCTGGCGTCGATTGCCAGGACGACGCACTGGCTCCCGAACCTCTTGGACGCTTGGCGGATTAGCTCAGGGTTCTTCACAGCTGCAGTGTTTATCGAGACCTTGTCCGCGCCATTCTTCAGGAGCCTCTCCATGTCTTCGACCTTCCTGATCCCCCCTCCGACCGTGAGCGGGATGAGGGCTTCGGACGCGGCTCTCCTGACGACGCCGACCATGGTCTCGCGGTTCTCCGGCGAGGCACCTATGTCCAGGAAGACGATTTCATCCGCCCCCTGCCTGCCGTACTCCTTGGCCAGCTCGACGGGGTCCCCGCTGTCGCGAAGATTCTGGAATTTCACACCCTTCACAACCCTTCCGTCTAGAACGTCAAGGCACGGGATTATCCGCTTCGCCAGCATCACAGCACCCCTTTTGTGGACGGCAAATCATAGCTCCCGCTCTTTGAGGCTGCCACTTTCAACGACTTTGCCAGCGCCTTGAACACGGCTTCGACCTTGTGGTGGTCGTTTTTTCCCTCAGCTTTGACGCAGAGGTTGAACTTCCCGTTCAGGGCAAACGACTCAAGGAAGTGCTCGATGTTCTCCTTAGACACATCCCCTACCATTTTCTCGTCGAACTCCGAGAACGGAAGCTCGATTTTGAAGTAGGGCCGCCCGGACAAATCAACTGCCACAGTTGCCACTGCATCGTCCATCGGCAGAATCCAGTAGCCGAACCTTTCAATCCCTTTCTTGTCTCCGAGGGCTTTCAGCAGGGCTTCGCCTAAGCAGATTCCAACGTCTTCAGCGATGTGGTGCTCGTCCCCGTCCCTGCTCTCTGCGGTTACCTTCAAACCGAATCCGGAGTGCTTCCCGAGGGACTGGAGCATGTGGCTCAAAAACCGCAGCGGAGTCTTTACATCTGCTTTTCCTTTTCCGTCCAGATTAAGCTCCACGCTGACCCTCGTCTCCGCCGTTTCCCTAACCACCTTAGCTTTTCTCATCAAACTCCCTCCTGTAAAGGTATGTCCCAACGACGACCGCTTCCGCGCCGGCTTTCCCGGCGGCTTCAATGTCCTGCGCCGAGGAAATGCCGCCGGCGTATACTACTGGGACGCTCAATCCGCCCGCCAGCTCCTTCAGCAATGCAAGGTTCGGGCCCCTGAGTTTTCCCTCCTTCTCGACTGCGGTGTAAAGGACCCTCCCGACAAGCTTTTGGAATTTCAGGGCGAGGTCAAGCGGCGAAATTTCTGTCTTCACCTTCCACCCATCTACAGAAACTTTGTTCTGCCTTGAGTCCACAGCCAGGACCAGCCTCTCTTTCCCGAACTCCATGCTCAATTGATTGAGTAGCCGGGGGTTCCTCACCGCCGCGGTGCCGACGACAAGCCTGTCTGCGAAGGCGAGCTTCCTTGCCCGCCCTAAGCTCCTTATCCCGCCCCCAACCTGGACGAACAGGCCGGTCTCTTCCTTTATGCTCTTTATCATCTTGGTATTCCCGCCCCTCCCAAACGCGGCGTCAAGGTCGATGACGTGCAGCACCGAATATCCTTTATCCTTCCAGAACCTTGCAATTTCCAGGGGACTGTCCGAGCTGAAGAGGACTTTGTTTGGATTCCCCCCTTCAAGCTGGACGCACTTGCCGTTTAGGATGTCGATTGCCGGAATTATCATCAGAAAACACCCCTCAGGTCGTCCACCTTTTCCAGGACGTAGTCCGCCCCGGCTTCCAGGAGCCTGTCCGTCAGCCCTTTTTTGTCCCCGCAGGTTTCAACGACTCCGACCGCCACATACCCGCCTCTCTTGGCTGCGAGTATGTCATCCACACAGTCGCCGACGTACGCCATCTCCTTTCCAATCTCGCCGGCGACGAGGTCCAGCGCCTCGGAGTCAGGCTTCTCTTTGCTCGCGTCCTCCATGCACTTGAGCGACGAGAAGTAATCCCTCACGCCAAACCGCTTTAGGACGAACTCCGCTTCCGCCCGCGGCCTGCCGGTGGCTATGCCAAGCTTGTACCTTTTTCTAAGGTACGCAAGAACCTCCTTTCCGACCAGCATCCGCTCGTTGAGTATATAGCCATTCCATTTGTCGCCGAGGTAAATTTTCTGGAACTCTTCGATGACCTTCCCGCGGCTGGGTTTCTTTCCAGACTTCCTCCTGATTAGCTCGCAGGCCGCGTCCCAGTCGTTGTTGAACCCGCCGGAGTTTTTTATCTCCTGGACATCCCCTGTGGTGCCTTTCACGCCAAATTTCGCCGCAGTCTCCAGTATGGCTTTCCTGTACGACTCCCTGACGTCGACCAGCACCCCGTCCATGTCAAAGGCTACCGCTTCCATCTTTCAGCCTCCCGCACGAAATTCCTGAGGACCTGCAGCCCCTGCTCCCCCGACTTTTCAGGGTGGAACTGGACGCCGAAAAGGTTCTTGTACTCAAGGATTGAGCAGAAGCGCACGCCGTAGTCCGTCCATCCGACACTTCCCTTCTCCGGCTTGCAGTAGTAGGAGTTTGCAAAGTAGAAGTATGCCTTCCCCTTGAGCAGCCTTCCGTCCGACTCGACTTCGTTCCAGCCCATCTGCGGCCGCTTCACGCCGTCCGGGAACCTGACCACCCTGCCTGGCACCAGCCCGAAGCCCTTGCCGCCCTCCTCGCTTTTCTCAAGCAGGAGCTGCATCCCGAGGCAGATCCCGAGAACAGGGACGTTAGGAAGCTTGACTCCCGATACTGCAGAATAATTGCCGACCCCGGGGAGCACGACAGCGTCCGCGTTTTCAAGGTCCTTCCCAATTCTGACCTCGGCTCCAATCCTCTCAAACGCCTTCCTGACGCTGTACAGGTTGCCGACGCCGTAGTCGTAAATGAGTATCATTTCATTTCCTCCAGAGCCGCGACCAGCCTCTTGTTCTGCTCCTCAGTCCCGACGCTTATCCGGATGTACTCCTTTTCAAATCCTCTCAGCTTCCCGTATTTGCGGATTGATATCCCCTTTGCCATCAGCCGCAAGGAAATTCCCTTCGCGTCATCGACCTGGACGAACACGAAGTTCCCGCCGGACGGGTATGCCTTGAGCCCAAGCCGCTTTAGCTCCCTTTCAAGATACGTTCTCCCGCCCTTCACGGCCCTGACAGTCTTTTGGATAAACTCATCGTCCTCCAGCGCGCCAGCCGCCGCCCTCTGGGCGTACTCGTTGACGCTGTACGGCAGGCGGACCTTGTACATCTGCCCTACCACTTTCTCAGAGGCAATCGCGTACCCGACCCTCGCCCCAGCCAAGCCATAATCTTTTCCAAGGGACCGCGCAATTATGACATTGTCATACTCATCGACAAGCTCCGAAGCGCCGCACCCGGCGAACAGGTAATACGTCTCGTCCACGATGAGGGCGTTCGCCTTTTCCGCTATTTTCCTCAGGTCGCCCATGCCGACCACCGTCCCTGTCGGGTTGTTCGGGTTGCAGACGACTGCCAGCTTCGTTTTATCCGAGATGGCATCGAGATAGCGCCCCGCGTCGAAGCTGAAGCCCTTCCCCAATGGGACCTCTGCCAGCTTCAATTCCCTCACTTCCGCCAGCTGCCTGTAAATCGGGAAAGTCGGGTACTGCGTGACCAGCCCGTCGCCCTCGCCGCAGAAGACCTGGAACAGTATCTGCAGGATGTCGTCGCAGCCGTTCCCGACGATTAGCCTCTTCTCTTCAATGCCAAGCTTCTTAGCCAGGGCCGCCCTCAGTTTCCTGCACTCGACGTCGGGGTAAAGCGCCAGGCTCCCGACGCCTTTCGCAGCCTCAATCGCCCTCCTGCTCGTCCCGAGGGGGTTCTCGTTGTTCGAAAGCCTGACGACGTCCCTCCTCTCCGAGCCGCCGATGTACGGCGTTATCCTCTCGATGTTTTTCCTGAACTTCATTTCAGCCTCTCCCATACCGACCTTGCGTGCTCCGGCAGCCCTTCGGCGTCCGCCAGCGTCACAATCGCCCTCCCAATCCTGTTCAAGCCCTCCTTCGATACCTTCTGCCAGGTCACCTTCTTCAGGAACATATCGACCGACACCCCTGAGCAGAACTTCGCCCCCCCGCCGGTCGGGAGGATGTGGTTCGTGCCTGAGCAGTAGTCCCCAGCCGCGACCGGGCTGTACTCGCCGACGAAAATCGAGCCTGCGTTCCTTATCCTGCCGAGGATGTCCTTCCGGCACACTATCTCCAGGTGCTCCGGCGCATACCTGTTAGCGAACTTCACTGCGTCGTCGATGGACTTGACTATGAGGATGTAGCTGTACCTCTCAAGCGACTTCTCGAGCATGTCCCTCCTCGGGCTCTCCCTGACCAGCTCGTCCACCCTCCTGCCCACCCTTTCCGCCAGGTTCCTGTCCGGCGTGACCAGGACAGCAGCCGAGTCCGGGCCGTGCTCCGCCTGGGCGAGAAGGTCGCACGCGATAAAGTCCGGGTTCGCCGAGTTGTCCGCGATAATCAATACCTCGCTCGGTCCCGCGAAGAAGTCAATCCCCACCGGCACCATCCCCTTCGCGGCTGAGACGTAGACGTTCCCCGGGCCGACTATCTTGTCAACCTTGGGGACGGTTTCCGTGCCGTACGCCATCGCGCCAATCGCCTGCACTCCGCCCACTGCAAAGACCCTGTCCGCGCCGGCAATCTCGCACGCCGCAAGCGTTACGTCGTTGACCTTCCCGTCGGAGTTCGGCGGGGTGCAGACGATGACCTCCTCCACGCCGGCGACCTTGGCAGGCACGACGCCCATCAGGACTGTCGAGGGGTAGAACGCCCTCCCGCCCGGGACGTAGCACCCGACCCTCCTCAGCGGGATTACCTTTGTCCCGAGCTCGATGCCCTTCTTCCCCATGTAATCAGCTTTAGGCATCTGGACTTCGGCGAAGCTCCTTATGCTCCCTGCCGCAAACCTGAGCGAGTCGAGGATGTCCTTTGGAATCCGCTTCACGGAGGCTCTTACGTCCTTCCGCCCGACCTCAATGCCAGCAGGCTCCACGCCGTCAAACTTTTGCGTGTATTTCCTCAGGGCGGAATCGCCGCCCTTTTGGACGTCATCGAGAATGCCTTGGACGCCCTTCTTGATGCCTTCCAAATCCGCGTCCGCCCGCTTCAGGAGCCCGTCGCCTATTTTCTCGACCACCTTCATAGCAGCCCCTCCAGCTTCCTTGCGAACGCAGAAGCCTCTTTCCCGTTCCCCCTGGAGACCAGCCTCGCGCTCGACTCCAGCAGGGTGTCCAAAACGACCAGCCTGTTCTCCATCAGCGTCCTCCCCGAGCTCGTCAGGTCCACGATATAATCCGCCATCCCGAGCCTGATAGTGTTCTCGACCGCGCCTGAGACCCTCACTATACGCGCTTCGATGCCCTTCTGCCTGAAGTATTTCCTCGCGAGGTTGGGGAAGCTCGTCGCAACCCTCGGCTTCTGCCCAATCCCCGCAAGGCTTGAGCCTATCTGCCCCGCCAGCACCAGCCTGCACTTCCCGAAGCCCAGGTCCAGCAGGCTCCTGAGCCTGACGCCGCTCTCCCTTGCCACGTCGTAGCCGGTTATACCTAGCTGCGCCGCCCCCTCCTCCAGGACGACGGGCACGTCCTGCGCCCTGACCAGCGCCGCCTCGTAGTTCCCGGCATAGGAGAAGAGCTTCCTGCCGCTGAAGGAAAACCCCAGCCTCTCGAGCAGCCTCTTCGAAGGCTCGCAAAGCACGCCCTTGTTCGGAATCGCAACCCTAATCATAGTACCACCTAACAGTGAACGCAACCACCCGTTTGGTAAAAAAACGAAGGGCCGGAGGCGGGAGTCGAACCCGCGTCACCGGATCCACAGTCCGGTAGGATACCGCTACCCCACTCCAGCCACCTGACCGTAAGGGAGCAATCCGTCAAAAACAGTTCCCACTGTATGCGCCCCCCTTCAATGAAGGCAATCACATCTAGTGTAGCTTATTAGTTTCGCCATTTTCTTGTGGGAAAAACGTGGGAATATATTTGGGGCAGGTTGTATATAAATGTTTCTAGAGCTCACGCCTTTCTGCCGGCGTCGCGGCGTCAAGCGATTGTGCAACCTCAACAAGGTGCTTGACCAAATCCTTCTCCGACTCAAGGAATTTGTGCGCCAGGTAGTAAACCCCGTCCGTTTTCTCTTTTAGGTGGATGTGCCTGAGCTCGTGCTCTGCGTTTTCAATAGCGCCCCTGAACCGGGAAAACGCTTCATGGTCGTAAAGCCTGTGCTTGGCTTGGTGGTATACTAGCGCCATCATATCCTTGTAGAACTGCCTGCCCTCATGATGGAAACGGTTCCCAAACAGGTAGGGCCACCTATGCATTATCAGCCCCTTCATGGCATTCTTATCCGCATGCTTTAGCATGCTGCCGATAAACCCGACGGCAAATCCCTTGTGCAGCTCATAGAGGCCCTTTCTCCCTATCCTGTCGCAGAGGAGCGATATCGTGCTGTACTCGTTTGTCAGCTCGACATACATGTTGTAGGCGAATCCAAACACGGGCGAGCCTTCGGGCACAATCGTGTGTAAAACGTATGGTCCCTCATGATGCGCTTTCCCAAAAACTGTGTCTTGCTTCAGGTGGCCGACCTCGTGGTAGATCTGGTATTCCATATTGGCCCAGAACTGCTTGTCCCCCTCCTTACTGAAGTCCTGGTGCTGGTCAGCAAGGTAGGTGTTTACTACCAAGGACTTTTCGCCGTCCGAAATGTTAACCTGCGCAAAGGTGCTCTCCCTGTCCCGCCCTATCTCCTTGAACTCCATCGGGGCGATGCCACTTTGGGCGAGCTTCCAGTCCCTTACCGCTCTGCTATAGAATCCTCTTGTGAGCTCCTTCAGCCCGTCATTCATAGTAGCTACTTGTCGAAAGAGGTATAAAAAGACTTCTGGCGGGGCTCACGCTGCCCTTGCCCTATGCTGACGGCTCGGGCGCCTCTTTATTTTCCATATTGAAAATATTTCCTGAAAAACCCCCCGAGAACCATTATAAACATTATGCCCCTAAACAGCCCCATGCCAAAGCCCAAGAAACCCGAAAAGAAGCCAAAGAGCCCGCTCATCGCGGCTATACTCAGCTTCCTAATCCCCGGGCTCGGCCAGCTCTACAAGGGCGAGGGCAGGCTGGCGCTCCTCATGTTCCTGGCATGGGCGGCAGTCACCCTCGTTGCCAGGGTGGGCATTGTGGTTTCCATAATATGCGCCTGGGACGCCTACACGGGGCGGATATCCGGCTCCTTCTACGGCAGGAAGACGGCGCCCGCGGAAAGGCGCGCGGAAAGGGCGCCGGCAAAGCCGACGCCGAAGAGGCTCAAGGTCTCCAAGCCCAAGCCCGCCGCGGAAGAGAGCCCGGAGAAGGTCCTCGTCCGGACGCTCCTCGACGTCGCCGTGGAAAACGACTACTACAAGGTCCAGCTGATAACCAACAGGATGGCCGAGAGGTACCCGGAGGAGCAGGATTGGCTTAATACTAAGTGGGTCGGCAGGGCGCTGAACGAGCTCGGCTTCACGGAGAGGCGGAGGCAGCGCTCGGGGATGCAGGTCAGGCTGTCGCCGGAGACGGTCAGGGAGACGGCGCGGAAACTTGGGGTGCTCGTTTATAGACAGTAGTTATGTATAATTTACTACCTCATATCGGGCATTCTTCGAGAGGGTCATAGGAAAACTTATTAAGTACAAAACAATAACTCAGATAAGATATGTACCTTAGAATAAATTCGGTTAGCAATGAGATTCGCTTCAAGGAGAGTATACTAAAGAATTTTAATTACTGGCTAAAGCACAATAATAAATTCGCAGAGTTTTTCAATCCAGCGAAGTGTCATCCACTAACACTAGATCTGAAACTTGTCAAATTAGTAACCTTCGTATCACGCGATTTAAATATCCCTATCTCATGGAGCTGGTATAAATATGGTCCCGCTGTTGTTAGAACTAGTAAGATCTCTGTTGAAAGTCTATTGACGTTAGGCAGTTCCAAGGAATTCATTAAAGACATGGGTCCTTCATTTGAGACGAACTATAGCGAGTTTATTAAATACCCAGATATTTTCTCTTATCTAAACTTCGTTTACTCTGAAAAAGATGAAAACGAGATGTATCTATCAAAATTACAACTATTTAATGCATTTGATACTGCAAAATCAAATATATACGGGTCTAAAAAAATAGAGTATGATACCATCTCAGATCTAACCTCTCAATTTCATTTGGATCTACATAGTACTGTTGTCCCAGATGATGTTTGTAACGATTTTGAACTACAGAATCTTATTGTGGACTATACAACAATTATGGAGGAGTTAATACTCAAGAATCAGTTTGAACCAAAGAATACTGACTCTTACTCGGCGCTTTTAGATAGAACCTACAATGCCTTATGGGACAATGGATGGGAAGCCTATGCGAGTAAGATGTCTATGAATACAATGCGTTCCTTTTCAGATGAGCAGAAACAGTATCTCATTGATGAAGAGTTTTCCTACTATCCCCTCAAGCTAAAATACGCATCTGACCTTCTTGGGCACTTAAAGCAGGATATCGCCAAAGAGAACTTGTCATTAGATGCCTCCGAACGAGAGCAATTGATGACTTGAGTATATGAACCACTATTTTGTAGATACGAATATAATCTTCAGTTATTCACATAAATTTGAGACTACTCATGATTTATCTAATAAATTACTATCCCGTACTAGAGTATATGCTAGTAAGATATCATTCGACGAAGTCAATGCAGTTAGAAACACAAGAGATAACATTTATAGCCAGTTTGCAAGAGTAGTAAAACAAGCAGCAATTCCAGAACGTGATTTATTCAAAGAGGATGTACTCTTTAGACTTGTTTCAGATATTATCAAAACAAATAGGCATTATTCTCATTTAGAAGATGTTTTTCGTTATATACTAAAGATAACCTCCTCTGAGACCAAAACAAAGAAAACATTAGTTAAATACTTTAGAAGAGTGATTAGGGATATCACTCAGAATATCGAGACTGCTCTAGATATCCTAAAACCTCCCATTAGTATTGTTGGGGATGTGGAACTTGAAACGCAGATTGCTAAATTTATAACTCCTGAAACCGACAGAAAGATAGTCTCTGAAGCCGCCTATTGGTTCCAAAACAACATAAGTGCTGGAAGGAACAACCATTTTGTAACAAATGACGCTGAACACATCTTGAGTCAAAAATCGAATTTGATTAGAATTGTAGACGGCTATTTCTCAAACAACTTTAAGTTCCGTTTGGAGCATATACGAGACACCTGAACTATCTTTATGAAAGCTGCCGTTATTCATCCATTGGTGTAGTTAGTGTAGTTTGGTGTATGTTCACCTACACCAGCATTTTACCTACACCAACCCAATTTCAGGATATGGGGGTGTAGTTTGTGCAGTTAGTGTAGTTTGTGTAGTTATGCGGCTTTAAGCCCCTATAGTGCTATAGTACAGTAGCGGTTTCTTGCGGTTGCACGCCGGTCAAACGCCCGGTCCGGCGCCATTTGCGGATCTTGGCTGCGCAGGTGCGGAAACGCCTATCATGCGGGCGGAGCCCGCATGAACGTCCCCCCCTGATTATATGGGCAGCTTTGCTGCCCCTCTCTTTTCTATTGTGGCTCGCGGCGCGGGCGGGCGCCGGCGCTTGGGAAAAACTGGAATTGGCTGGGAAGGGCTCCTATACCTTATCATGCCTGGGTCTGGCGGGCCGCGAAAACTATTTATACTGTAATATATAACAGTAATGCAGTGAGAAATGGAAACCGCAACCCTCATCACCTACGACCTGCCCTCTGCCAGCATGTCCCAGGCCAGGATAACCGCCTTCCACCGCAGGCTCTACGGGTATACGGATTACTCCAACCACGGCAGCTACCACTACGAGCGGAAGGGCCTGCTTTCCGACATTCCGCACCTGAACCCGAGCAGGTCGGTGATAATCGTGCCGAAGGACAAGACGGGACCGGTGCTGGCGTTCCTTGAGGAGTGGGGGGCGAAGGTGTTTGCGATAGACGTCATTTTGAACGATAAACAGGCCGAAGTACTTTCAAAATCTTAGTGCCCCGAACTGGCAGCGGCCAAAAGGTCAAAATTCACCGTTTCTCGTATCCAGCGCAAAGTTTAAATAAGAAGCAGTCACTTATCTCATTATCAAGTCCCCAGTATGACCCCATCCTTCGGGGTGGGGGAATACTGGGCTGATACTCCTTATCGGATTCTGATGAGCGATAAGCCGAAGACCAAAGAAGCTGAGAACGCGTTCCTTTTCATAGATGGGAACAATTTCTACCATATATTGAAGTGCCATCAACTGGACGGTCGGCTAAGCGTATCTCCCGGCGAAATAGACTTCTCAAAGCTTAGCAAGGTAATCTGCGACTTCTTTGGAGTGGAGCATAGCAAAACCATTTACTATAACTCAGTCCCAGATATACGCGATGGCGAAGAGGCTTATTACAAACATATGCAGTTTTTGGATGACCTGAAGAAGCTACCAAGACTTGAAGTCAAGACCAGAAAGCTGCAAAAGCATTCGACCGAGGAGATTCTCAGGTCGCGCCGGAGGAAAATTGGGGATTTGGACTTATGCGGTAAATGCAAACCGCTAATTGAGAAAAATTGTGCAGAATGCATTGGCGACTTCAAAAAGAAAGAGAAGGGGATCGACGTCATGATAGCGGTTGACATGATTGAGGCAGCGATTAAAGATAAATGCGATTGTTGCATCCTGCTCTCGGGGGACGCGGATTTTGTTCCGGCGCTCGAGCTGGTTCAAAAGAACGGAAAAAAGGCATTCAGTTCTGCGATGCCTAGAGGCTACTCGACCCTCCTGCGCGAGAAATTCAAGTTCTTTACGCTTTACCCAGACCTTTTGGAAGAGAACTGTTTGAAAGCTTGATAAGGCGGGCGAAGTACACCTACAAGCGGAAGGGCCTGCTTTCGGACATCCCGCACCTGAACCCGAGCCGGTCGGTCTTAATAGTACCGAAGGATAAGACGGGACCGGTGCTGGCGTTCCTTGAGGAGTGGGGGGCGAAGGTGTTTGCGATAGATGTTGTGCTGGATGAAAGCCAAGCTGAAGTCTTTTCAAATGTTTAGCTCTTCGGTTCTCTACGTTTTAGCGCATCCAGAACATACAGTGGCGATGCCACCCGCGCAAATCTTGGGTAACACTTCGACGAGCGTTTGTTCTAGCATTTCAATCCACCATCATTAACTAATCTTTTGATATTTTTAATTATTATTAATTAACTGCTTTCTTTTGTGTAGTAGGCTCCGCGCGTTTTGCCGACTCGTTTTAACAAGCCGCGTTTTATTAGGTCGTTCAGGTCTGAAACCGCGATCGGACGCGAGACTGCAACCATTTTTTCGTATGTTTTTGATGTTAATGAATGATTCTTCTCTAAATATGCCAAGGCGCGTTTTTGCCGTTCGTTGATGTCTATTTCAGCCATGTGGAACTTGTTATACAGGGTTACCCTGAAGTAGCTTCCCAGCTCTTCAAAAACTGGTTCGGGCAAACCCGCTCCTTTCATTGCGGAACGCATTCGGGGTATGCCTGTTGCGAAGCCTTCTATGAGTTTAAGGTCGCGCAACAAGCGATAGGTTAAGTGATTTCTGGGGACTGAAAGTCTGCCCAGCAGTTGGATGCTCAATCCTGTTGGCAATGTACCGGGATTTATGAATTCGATTCTGTCGTCAAAAATGTTTACTTGAACGGTATCGCGGCTGAGGTAATCCCTGTGGGTAAGCGCATTTAGCAACGCTTCCCGCACGACTGTGAATGGATAGTCCGGCTGCTCTTCTCTTTCTAGTCCTTCTATTTTTAAGGCAGTGCGCGTGTTTTTCTTTATGAAGTCCTCGGCCTCCCTTAGATTTTCCAAAATGGTGGCGTTGGCGATTCTTGAGTCGATTATATCGACTGGCTGGTCTCCCTTGAATCGCACGAGCTTTATTTCGTTTTGAGGCAGATATCTGGCCGGTTCTTTGGCGAAGAATAGCACTGCGGTGTTCTTTATCCACAAGTCGCCGTTCTTGCCCGCCAAACCGAGATTGAGCAGGTACTCTTTAACATTGGCTTCATCAAACGCGACCTCTGGAGAACGTTTCTTTACGAACGCGCGCATCCGATTTACGTCTAAGTCTTCGAGTTTCGCCTGCGAACGAGATTCATCAAAAGATAGGATGTGCCTGTTAATCAAATAATCCTGAAGGGTCCGCCCTTCGAGTTTCGTGTTGGTGCTTCCAGCGCGGTAATAGACTATCCCGCCAAAAGTGCAAAATGCCCCCTGCCCTATTTGGTATACTTCGCACACAACTGTTTTCTTTTGTTCTTTCTCTTCAACAAAAATTTTGTGAAACGGAACCGGAGAGACCTGTTGTATCGAGCCCTCAAGCCTCTGTTGTAATGTGTCAAGCCCATTCACGGGAATTCCGATTATCTTACCATCATCCGCTATTCCAACAACTATCTTTCCTCCGGACGCGTTGGCAAATGCGCACACAGTCTGGCTTATGCCCTTAAAGTTATCGACACTGCGTTTGAACTCAAGACCTTGGCTTTCGGCATTCATAAACAACAACCAATATCATAAAGTATTGTTAGATACTAATACTTAATGATATTTAAAGATATCGCGCGCTCTGACGCCGTTTTTGCCATTTTTGTTAACTTTGACATTTTCTGTGTTGTCCCGAATTAAGGCTCCTCCCGGATTTTCGATTCATTTCTCCCCCTAAGTATTTTTCGCCTGGTTCTTCCACATCTTATCCATGAACGCCTGGCCTCAAGGCTCATGTGCGGCCGGCGGAAGGCATAAATACAAGTTTTACGTAAATATATTTACGGAAGAAAGATGACACGAAAAACCGCCACCCTGATAGCCTACGACCTCAGCTCCGGCAGCACGTCCAAGCCCCAGGCGCCCCTGTTCCACAAGCGGCTGTACGGCTACACCGACAGCTCGCACGGCGGGAAGTACACCTACAAGCGGAAGGGCCTGCTTTCGGACATCCCGCACCTGAACCCGAGCCGGTCGGTCTTAATAGTACCGAAGGATAAGACGGGACCTGTGCTGACGTTCCTTGAGGAGTATGGGGCGAGGGTGTTTGCGATAGATGTTGTGCTGAACGAAAAACAGGTTGTATCGCTTTCAAAAGGTTAGAAAACTATTTTGGTGTTAGAACTATCTTGTCGTTTTCTATGGTAATATCTTACCTTCTTTATGTTTTTGCAATTCGGCAGAGATTTGACCAGTGATTTGGGCAAGGTTATGACATAAGAAAAGTACTCTCTGTTCCGGGTCTTTCGTTTCCGGAGTTTTACTCCAGCATCTTCAAGACTGTCTTTTTGGCGGTTTCTCCTTTGATGCCGAATAGGTCCTTCCAGAGTTCATCCGTGCATTTTTCATCCAGGATACTATCAAGCTTTGCCCCGCTTTCCGCATCAGGCGAATAAAGGCGCCGTAATTTTTCTTTGTCCATGGGGCGCGGGGAGTAAAGCGATAGTGCAACAATGTCGTACAGGTCCTTTATCTGTTTATGTTCCCTGTCCCTGTTGATGACGGCGTTGAGCTTCATGGCCAATAAAACCTCGACGGAGGGCAGATAAACTGTTTTGCCGAACATCCCATGCTCTATCCTGCCGGCAGGACCCGAAAAAACTTTTTCAAGCAGAGGCTCGTCGGCAGGGACGAAACCGAAAGCCTTTGAAAAGTCAGGATGGATTTCACTTACCATCAGGTCAACGTATAGGTCGAATATGAACGGCAGCATGGTGGCTTTTGCCTCCTCTCCGGACAGTTCTTTTCCGGTTTCCGTGTGGATTTGCTTCAGCAGCCTGAAGCCCTGCATTTCAAAACCGAGCTCCCGCTCTAGAACATTCATTGCCTTCGCGAAAGCAGAATTTTCAAGCTCCTGAAAAGACCAGCCTTTTTTTATACGGAAGCCCAGGTCTATGTCCCGCGAGCCGAGATATTCCCTCCCACGTGCAGATTTGAACCTCTCGTTTACGAGATACCGCACGGCCCAGCCGCCCATCAGGCAGATTGGTTCGTCCAGCACATCAAAGACTTCTTTCAGATAACGCTGTGATGTGTCTGTCTCATACCTTTCGTACATTTCCTTCGAAGCCCTCCCGTTTAATCAACAGCTCTGCCGCTTCCGTACAGGGCCCGCCCTCTGCGAGCAGGTCAAGGATAAGCTGCGGCGCGGAAACCCTTGGCAGGTCCGCAAGTAAAACCCCCCACTCCCCTTCTTCCGTAACACTCCGGGGCCGCACATTAGCATGTTTATCTACATAACGGAAAATATGGGGGTCAGCATCATACAAAACCCTAAGATTTCCGCCGCCCCTTACGCCAGCCTCCATGATCAAATCGTGCCAACCCGGCAGGTCTTTTACATAGAGGTCATAGCGTGAAAGAAATAGGTAGTGCTGGGCTGCACTTTCCGCAGCATATGTCGTTAAGGCGTATTCCAGCTTTTTCTTGCAGGCCTGAGATAAGAGCTTGGCGGGGTCCCTCACATTGTAATCCCTGTATTTCGGCTTCTTGTGGACTCCAAGCCAGTAGTCAAACAGACCCCTGGCGTTGATAATCTCGGTCCCCTTGATTAGCTTCCTTTCCTCTAATTGCTTAAGGACTTTATGGGCCCAGCCGTAATAAGTCTCAGCTTCCTTTGCCACCCTGTATTTTGTCAGTTCTGATACTCTATATTCCGCCAAAATGCTTCGGCGGTTCAGCAACACCCTTATTATCCGTTCTCTTTTCCAGCCTTTCATTTTAATCGAGTGGACATATCTCTTCAATTTATATATAGTTTGTGTTAGAGATATATCTCCTTAGTATATATACCTTCTTATTTAGAGATATATTGCCTCAAATCGCTGATTTGCGAGACGCCCCTCTGCGCTTGTAAATATATTTACGGAAGAAAGATGAAGCGAAAAACCGCCACCCTGACAGCCTACGGCCTCAGCTCCAGCAGCAGGTTCACCGAGAGGTTATACTGATAAGACCATCAACAGAAACACCACTATACCAAGAACGAGGATAGCTATGACTGCCAGAGAACAGTAGCCTACAATGTTTGCAACCGTCAGTCTAGTTATTTTATCTCGTTTAGTTATTTTATCTC
>JBDRCC010000007.1:0-143372 GCA_043822065.1 archaeon
TTCCTCTTCAAGCTTGACGGCGGCGTCCCGAAGCCGCTTCCGCAGGACGTTGCTGGATACTTCGACTACGCCCCGCGGGACCTGGCATCCGCGATCCGGCAGGAAATCGCGCTCGCACTCCAGCAGTTTGGCATAAAGGTGGAGGCAAGCCACCACGAGTGTGCTGTCGGGCAGCACGAGATTGACTTTGAATATGCCGACGCCCTGCGAACTGCAGACAACGCAGTCACATTCAAGCACACTGTCAAGTCCGTCGCTTACCAGCACGACATGTATGCGACATTCATGCCAAAGCCGATATTCGGGATTGCAGGCTCGGGGATGCACGTCCACCAGTCCCTCTTCGACAAGAAGGGCAGCAATGCGTTTTTCGACAGCAAGGACAAGTACCACCTCTCGGATGTTGCGCGCCATTTCGTCGCGGGACAGCTTGAGCATATCAAAGGAATTTCTGCAGTCCTCAGCCCAACGGTAAACTCATACAAGCGGCTTGTCCACGGCTATGAGGCGCCGGTCTACATATGCTGGGCGCAGAGGAACCGCTCCGCCCTCATACGCATACCTAGATACACTCCTGGAAAAGAGAAGGCGGTCCGCGCCGAGCTAAGGTGCCCGGACCCGTCTGCAAACCCGTACACTGCGTTCGCGCTCATGCTCGCCGCAGGGCTTGACGGGATAAAAAACAAGACCGAGCCGCCAGCCCCTGTGGAGGAGGACGTCTACAAGTTCGACGACAGCAGGCTGAAGGAGCTTGGCATGGCGACCCTGCCGGTCGACCTCGGGCACGCGATTGAGCTGTTCAAGGACAGCCGGCTTGCGAAAGACACACTCGGCCCGCACGCGTTTGACTACTACCTCGCAGGGAAGAAGGCGGAATGGCGCGAGTACAGGATGCACGTGTCGGACTGGGAGGTAAACCGGTACCTCAAGCTCCTCTGACAGCAAACTCTTTAAAGAAATCCGCGTTTAACCGTAGCATGTTCGTACCAATCGGGGAGATTCTCGAAGGGAAGCACACCGGCAAGAGCGTCAGCATCCGGGGCTGGGTATACCGCACTAGGAGCAGCAACAATTTCGTCTTTGCCGTAATCCGTGACTCCAGCGGAGTTATCCAGTGCACGGTCAAGAGAGAGTCATCCGCGCCGCTTTTTGTCGAAGCAAGCAAGGCGACGATAGAGTCCTCAGTCCGGCTTACCGGCAAGGTCAAGGCGGACAAGCGCGCACCCGGCGGGCACGAGCTCGAAGTCGAGACATTCGAAATAGTCGGGCTGGCAGAGCCGTTCCCAATCGAGGGCGGGGAGACTGACGAGTTCCTCCTCGACATGCGCCACCTGTGGCTCCGCTCAAGGCAGATGAACTCCGTCTTCAAGGTGCGCTCAACGGCATTTGGCTCCATCCATGAATACCTTCGCAAGGAGGGCTACTGCGAAACACACCCGCCGATGTTTGTCTCCGGCGCCTGCGAAGGCGGTTCGACCCTGTTCGAAGTCCCGTACTTCGGCAGGAAGGCTTACCTGTCCCAGTCCTGGCAGCTGTACGCCGAGGCAATGATTACCACAGTCGAAAAGCTGTACACAATCGCACCGTCCTTCCGGGCTGAAAAATCCCGCACCCGCAAGCACCTTACTGAATTCTGGCACGCGGAAGTCGAGGCGGCGTGGGCGGACCTCAACGAGATGATGGACGTCGGTGAGGGCCTCATTTCCCACATCTGCCAGAAAGTAGCCAAGGAGAACTCAGCTGAGCTCGAGTCGCTTGGCAGGAAAGCCCCAGACCTCAAGGCGGTCAAGCCGCCGTTCAAGCGGATACGCTACGACGAGGCGATCGACATAATCAACAAGCGCGGAGTCAAGATTGAGTGGGGTGACGACCTCGGCGTTGAGCACGAGCGCGCCATAGTCGAGGGCGAAACGAAGCCAGTTTTCATTACCCACTACCCGACGAAGGCGAAGCCGTTCTACCACAAATACGACCCGGACGACCACGATTACGTCCTTTGCTTCGACTGCATCGCGCCAGAGGGCTACGGTGAGATAATTGGCGGCGGGCAGCGCGAGGACGACCAGAATCTCCTGCTTGAGCGGATGAAAGCAGAGGGCATAGACCCCACATCCTATGGCTGGTACCTTGACTTAAGGAAATACGGCTCCGTCCCGCACAGCGGTTTCGGCCTCGGCACTGACCGGGTCATAACCTGGATATCCAAGCTCGAGCACATACGCGACGCAATCCCGTTCCCGCGGACGATAAACCGCATCTACCCCTAAGCCCTTTCTTTTAAAAAAAGAAAGGCCTACAGTCTACCCCAAAGAAAACCTTTTTAACTCGACTGAACTAACTACAGACCATGCCCCGGTGGTGTAGCCCGGCCAAGCATTCGAGCCTTTCGAGCTTGAGACACGGATTCAAATTCCGTCCGGGGCACCAGTTCTAAAGGTTAGCAACCAACGTGCCCACGTAATACGTTATAATAATAACCGCTATTGCAATCAGGACGTGCTCGCCGATGGTCCCTATGACTGAATGCTCGCTCTTCGTCCCGAGATAATAGCTGAACGCCGTAAGCACCACCAGCCCGTAGGCTATGCAGACAAGAACTGCAGTCGGCATTGGGAAAACAAGAAATGGCAAAGCGAACGTCAGCGTGTAAACGAGCTTTGTGAAGAACGTTGCAGTGGTTGCCTCCCAGACCTCTTTCTTCGTGTGCTTTAGCTCGGCCTCCTCCGCAACGTGGATCCCCATGGCGTCCGAGAACGCGTCTGCTATCGCTACCGCTATTATCCCGCCAATCACCGCAAGAAAAGACTGTGTGCTTGAATACAATCCGACCATAATCCCTAAGGTGGTAATCGTGCCCGAAGTCACACCGAAGCTGAACCCGACCATGCGCGAATGGTTGTTTATCACAGCCTACTAAACCCGCACACCTTCTTAAAATTTCTCCCAAAAGCGATAATTCAAAACCTTTTTAAAGCTAGGTGGCAATAGATAGTCACCAACTTCTACATACCAAAATGGCAAAGTGGGCTTATAAATACAAGAAGACGAAGAGAAGGAAATGCCGCTGGAAATGGCGCCGGAAGAAGCAGAGGCGCATGAAAGCGCAGCACAAGCGGCGCGTAGGCAAGTTATAAGTTTACTGGCATTTTGCTCTATCTCTGGCTTTATAAACTCTTAGGTCTACCTATCAGCCATGACCGATACTCCTAATCCGGAAATAGCAGAGCTAGTTGGAGCTCATTTAGGTGATGGTTGCATCAGCATTACAAAATCTTACAGTGAATATGTTCTATGCGGAGACCGAATCGAAGAAAGGGACTACTATGATGATTTTATAGTGCCTGTATTTAACAGACAAGTAGCTAAACCTATCCTCGGTCATGCGATTGTTCCGAAGGATTATCCAAGTGTAGGCACCTATGGGATATACGTATTTGATAGCCGAGTTACTGATTTCTATGTTTGCGACTTAGGCATACCTTCCGGCAAAAAGGATAGGATATCCGTGCCTAAATGTATTATTGAATCCGAGGATCCAACATTGTACAAGTCGTTGCTCCGTGGTTTGATAGATACTGACGGCTCGCTATTTTTTGAGAAAGGTTACAGTCGATGTAACTTGAAATGGAAGCGGGAGCACCACTATCGGCCCAAGATAAAAATAGGCGTAATCTCTAACATGTTAATCTCAGATGTGAAGCGAATGTTGGGCTTCTTGGGGATAGATTCACGAATAAAGAAGCCATACGCTGGCAGAAAAAATGAGGAAGTTCTACACGAGTTAATCATAGATACGCAAAATTCTTTTTTAACTTATTGTTCAGAAATTGGCTTCAGAAACCCTAAGCATGCCACAAAACTAAATATTTGGGAAAGATATGGCTGCTGTCCGCCCCATACGACCTTAAACCAACGAAGAAAAATACTTAAAGAAAACCGCGCTTCTTTAAACTACCTTAGTGCGCGGGAGTACCCGAGTCTGGTCTAAGGGGCAGGAGAGTTTTTAGGTCCGCCTATTACTCTGCCAAACTTAAGATTAGCCCAAGGCTAATAAGCCATCCTGTGGCTTAGTGCCTCCGAGTGTTCAAATCACTCCTCCCGCACCATTTTATCACTAAAAGAAAATCACTATCTCAAAGACTATAAGCACGACAATCAGCGTTTCCATAATCAGCATCAGGGCGTTTGTAATCGAAGCCCGCTCCGCGTCCCGTGCCTCGTAAAGCATGACATTTATGCTCTCTAGGTCGCCCATTTTCCTGACTATATTCCTCAGCCAGCCGTCCAGCCTGAACCTCTCGCTCGCGGCGCCGTACACCCTCGCCAGGTACCAGTCCCCGCTTATCTTTATTATGTTCGCGATGTCCTCCATCATGTCGCTTATCATTATCTTCGTCTCAGCCACGTCCTTAACCACTTTGTTTGTCTTCCCGAAGCTTGGTATAAGGCCGACGCGCTTGGTCATGCCCTTCATATCTTCGTATACCTTGAGCACTCGTTTGTCAAGTATCGTGTCGTAGGTCCGCAGGGCGATAAGCTGCACTAAGGCGACGTTTATTATGTCAACGATGTCGCCGAAGTCGCCTTCTGGGTCGAACACGACCGCGCCCATATAGTCTATAACTGCCAGGTCGTGCTCCTCGAACGAAAGGCTGTGCCGCATACAGTCTGATATCTCCTGTTTGCTCGGCTTTTTTACCTGCCGCAGGAGCTGGGTGAACCAGACCTCTCCTCTGTCAGGCTTGCCCTTGAACAGCAAAAAAGCGTATGCCCTTACAATCTCTACATACTCATAAGCATTTACCATCGCAGGCTCTATCTTCCTCCGCATCTGCGAGAATACCTCCTGCGCCATTTTGTGCATCTCCTCAGTCTCAAGGCGCGTAACAAGCTCCTGCGCCTCCTCATGCCGCTCTATGTCCCTCTCAAACTTGATGAGTATCTCGCCTATCGGATAAACCTCAGCAAACACCCGAAGGGTATGGCTTCCGACAGTCGTCGTGCCAAGCTCGAATACGACAGCATTCAGGCCGACATCGGTGTACTTTTTTGTCAGCGTCTTTTCAGCCACCGGCGTCTTCTTGAACTTCTTTTCCTGAAGCTGCCTGAGGTCGACTTCACCCCCCACATCAAAGACATATTCCAGTATTACTTTGCCTTGCATCTATCCCTCAGTATGGCGCACGCCGCGCCAGCTGAATACATCTCCACCCTTAATAAATAACTGCCGGCAAGTAGCCTAATGCTCAAATATTTCCTTTTTAATCCATTTGGCCGCGGCATGCTCGGCGTCAACCACCCTCCGCTCAAGGACGTGGAGGCCTCCCCGGAACGCGCTTATCGCAACGACTGCAGAAAGCGCGAGGAATAGGATTCCTATCATGTGCGGCTGCCGGATGGAAAACGCGAAGGTAAGCGCGGTTCCTGCCGCAGGGGGGTGTTCGACATCAAAATACGCCATCAGAATGGCTGCAATGGTCACGGAGGCCGCCCCCAAAATAACCATTTCTTCTAGCTCGGACATAAACGGGAGCATCATCCCCTCAAATCCGTAAACAATAATAAATCCAACTATCGCGGCAGTAAGGTGTCCGCCGAAGACGCACCTGAGCCGGCTGCTCTTTGCCTTCGGCATGAAATAAATCGCAAAGACTGTGGAAGAGATGGATGCGAGGAGTATCGGCTGGTTCAGCACTCCCCGCAGGATGTAAACTATAAAGGCTATAGTGCAGAATACGGATAGCCCCTTTACCGTGGTGCCATATATGTTCCGCATCTACATCATGTGGTAGGCTATTGCGAAGAGGATTATCGCCAGTACCACGACTATGCCGCCGACAATCAGGGCAGACTGGCCTATCAGCGCGCCAATCGCCTTAAGGGGCATCACTGGAACTGAAGTCAGGAAGCCGCCCTTGCCGGTGCCAATCTTCTGTACTTGCATTATTCCAATGACGCCTACTGCAAGGAATATTATGCCTAGCAGCACGAGGATTATCACTGGTGCGTCCATCCCGCGGTTTGATCTAATCATTTTCACCCTCCTTATGTGGTGCTTAAGCTAAAAACACATCTCTTTATAAATCTTTGTAGGATATATCCCGCATGAAAGAGACTGCAGTTCTTGCAGCGACCGAAGCCGGCAAAATCCTCTTTGAAAATTTCGGCAAAGTGCGCGAGACCAGGAGCAAGGGTGACCGGGACCTTGTGACAAACGTCGACCTGCTCGCCGAGAAAAAGGTCCTTGAGGTGATTAAGTCCGCCTTCCCGGACCACAGGATAATCTCAGAGGAGGCAGGCGACAGCAAAATAGATTCAGACTACACCTGGCATGTCGATCCGCTTGATGGGACGCACAACTACCTCTATGGCATCCCTTACTACGGCGTTTCCATTGGGCTCTACAAAAAAGGCAATCCGCACCTTGGCGCAATCTTCCTCCCGCACTTCAACGAGCTGTATTATGCTGAAAAGGGCAAGGGCGCTTTCCTGAACGGCAAGCCCATACACGTTTCCGACAGGCCAGCCAGCGAGTCAATCTTCAACATGGACTCCCAGTTCCCCCGCGAGCCGGAGTGGTACATATCCTCCCTTGGCAGGCTCGTCCCGAAGTTTTTCGGCTTCAGGGTCATGGGAAGCGCCGTCACGAGCCTGGCATTCGTCGCCAAGGGCACGATAGGCGCGTGGCTTACCTTCATAGCCAAGACCTGGGACGTCGCCGCAGGCAGCCTATTGGTCACCGAGGCAGGCGGGAAGGTTACGAACCTTGACGGGAAGCCTTGGGCCCCTGGCAGGTTTCCCCTCCTCGCAACCAACGGCAAAATCCACGGTGAAGTGCTTTCCCTCCTGCGATAATATTTTATACTACCCTTTGAATTAATCAGTCCATGCCAGACAGAAAGATGCCGCTCGGCAAGATTGACTTTGCCAGGCTTTACGAGATAAAGGACCAGATAGCCTACATCTCCAGGCGCGACGTTGAGGACAAGGAAGGCAGCGTCACGGGCTGGGCTGGGCTCGTCATCTACCGGGGCGGCCGGGCCGAGGTTGAATACACCTGCCCGCACTGCAGGAAGGCAGGCTACTCCACAGAAGGCATAGTCCGCGCAAAAAACGGCACGTTCACGTTCACCTGCGGAAACTGCAAGAAGAAGGTCAAGCTTCCAAAGCTGAAGTCCCTTGCAAAAGAGAAATAGCTATTTCGTGCCTCCGTAGCTCAGTGGTAGAGTGCGTCCTTGGTAAGGACGAGGTCGCGAGTTCAATCCTCGCCGGGGGCTCTCATAACAATTAAATACTTCTAAACAGAATGAATCTGCATGCCACACGAAGTAATGCTCGAATTTGCGGATTTCTACTCAGACACTCTGTTCACCGAGGTCGCCGAGGAATACACGGCGCTTCGGGCTGCTGGCTTTGAGGCATACCTCCGGGCGAGGCAGTCTGAGGCGGAAGCCCAGCTCAGGGAGGCGAAAGAGCAGTATTCCGCTCACCATACGCAAGTCGAAGACGCTCTTGGCGCTAAACAAGCCCTCACGCAGCAGGTGTCGGCCGTTTTAGAGGCGCTCAACAAAAACCGCAGCTCCTGTGAGGTGAGGCGTCACCACTTAGTCCTACTGGATACTGTCGAGGACATTGATGACACAATCAAGCAGGAGGGCACATTCTGGTACTGCAGATGCCGCATGCTCCAGGACGAGATAGCGTGGATTGACTATCTCCTCAAGCACAAGGCAGCCGTCGTCAAGAAAGGCGCACTCAGAGAAACCTCTACCGACAGTATAGTGAAAAAACTAAAGGGCACGGAAGTGGGCTCCCACCTATTGCTCTTTAGGGACTACATTTCAAAGCTCGAAGGCGCCTTGGAAGCAGAACTCGATAATAAAACAGAAGAAAAGCTTAAAAAACAGCTCCTCAAAATCCTGCATGTCTCCCCGGCAGAGTTCGAGAATGCGACCCTGAAAGAGCAGTACAACTTCATTCTGAGGTTTTATGAGCGCCTGCTCGAGATGCAGGAGAAGGACCTTAAGAAGGCAAAGGATGCCACTGAGTTTGCCCTCTCAGTCTCATTGATGGCAGTCATTGGAAAGGAGCTCGATATGCTAGAATACACTTTGACATTAGCAATAGAGGCGATAGGCTGAACCTGTTAAAATGGCTATTCCGCGCATTTGCTACCCATCTCTCGCCGAGGTCTATCTCAGCTCTTTTGAGACAATCTTCTGGAACTCTTTGTCCCACTTGTTTGCCAGCTCTATGAACTCGAACCGTCTGGATATTATCCCCGGCACCGTGTCCGCGTCCCGCAGGCTCTCGAGCGACTCCCTCATTTTTTTCTTCCAGTGCTTGTTGAACTCCCCCTCAAGCTGCATATGGAGGTCCCTCGTGAAGCCGCGCGCGTCAGTGTACCTCCGCAGGCACTTCACCCCGCAGTCAAAGAACTTCTCGTTGTGCGTCATGCAGAAGCCGTAAAAATATGGGCAGATGTCGAAGTGTGCGTATGTCTTATTGTAGCCTTTCTCCCGCAACTCCTGGTAGTTGCCCTTGCAGTCATTCATTGCCAGGTTCATGAAGACAAAAAGCTTTGAGAGCGCGTAGGGCGCTATCTTCCCCTTCGTAGTAGCGGCGAAGCCCTCTGGATACCCGTCAGCATCCCTGAATCCCTTTTCCTCGTCCCGCCCGCCAAGGCAGTTCCTGACCGTCTTCATGCCAATCTCCCAGTCCCGCTCTATCTTGTAAGTCTTCCCCGCCCGGTAAGATGCGCAGCACTCAGGGCAGAATGGGACGCAGAAGTGCTTTTCGCCGTTCTCGTGCCAGGTGAACTCATACTCGTAGAACCTAATCTTTTCTAAGCTCTCCAGCGCCCTATAGCAGACTTTCCTGTTGAACTCAACAAACTTTTTCTCAAGGTATGGAATCTCTTTCGGGAAGATGACCGTCACGTTTTTCGATGCCGTTTTATTCACTCCTTCTTTCAAGCTTTTTTAATATGCCGTGCGACCCTTTCATATAAACTTAATCCTCAAAATTAACATTTGCTTTTGTTAATGTTTTCCTAATATTTTCCAATTCCTTCAGCGTCTTCTTTTTCTCGTCATTTCTAAGCTCATCCCTTTCCTTTGGGGTCTTGGGGACTCGGGTAATCTGAAAAATAAATTCTGCCACAGTCATCTTGCGTTTTGCCCGAATCGTCATCTGCTTCACGCGCCGGTAGGAATCACTATGCCCTTTAAGGAATGCTATAACCTCGTTGCACAGATTCTCGCCAAAAAATGGCGTTACCTGGGTAAAATAGAATACGTGCAGCATGTTCTCTGCGTCAGATTGGTCGTCAGATAGGAGCGTAACCTTCTCTATGGTCCGCGAGGAAATCCACAATCCGCTGTCCTCGTTGACTTCCTTTATGATTGACATCACCGTCTCCTTGAGGAGCAGTTCGTCCGTACCCATAAAGTACTTTCCATCAAATATAATAAAAAGGTCTATGTCGTCCCCTTCCTTGGAGTCCCCCCTCACAGTGGAGCCGCGAACACCATACATGAACACTTTTTTCAGCTCCGCCTCGCTAATCTCAAACCTGTCACAAATCCGCTCTAGCAGCAATTTAAGAATCTTTTGCGAAATCTTCAGCCGGATGTTCGTCTCATCCTTCATCATCTCCAGTTTTTCCTCTATCAACTCGTCTACTTGTTTTTGGTTCGTGCCATAAAGCGTGAAGTACCTCCAGGCATGCCCCCTGTCCAGGAAAATTTCTAGCTTTCCCTTAGATGTGGTTGCATAGTACCTGTCCTTCGCGTATGTCCTATAATAAAGCCTGGGCAAAATCGGATGGCTGTTGGCATCTGACGGCAGTATCTCGGCGAGCCGCTCCAGCGTCACGTTAGACGTAACCAGAAGCTCCTCCGGAGTCTGCGGACTATCGTCAAGTGATTTTAGTACATACTCCGGGTCCCGCTTCCTCCGCTGGCTGGTGAAAATTTCCCATACCGACTGGCCAATGCCCCCCTTGCCGTCCGTCATGGTAGCCTATTGGGCTTAGCATTATAAAAACCTATTTGCCCAATTTGCCAAATCAAAAAGCTTATATTCCCGTCCCCCTTTTTCCCCTAAAATCCATTCATTGGAGGTGGACAAAATCGCAGACGACAAACTAGCAAATCCGGCGCCCCTCGGTCTGATGGGCTTCGGCATGACTACAGTCCTTCTGAACCTGCACAACGCCGGCTACTTCGCATTGGGCACGATGATACTCGCGATGGGTATCTTCTACGGCGGAATCGCCCAGATACTAGCTGGAATAATGGAGTTCAAGAAGGGGAACACTTTCGGGACGACGGCATTCACTTCGTACGGCCTTTTCTGGCTTACGCTTGTGGGACTGCTCGTCATGCCTGCGATGGGCTGGGGCTCTGCTCCTTCTTCGACGGCAATGGCTGCGTACCTGTTCATGTGGGGCCTGTTCACATTCTACATGTTTATCGGCACCCTTAGGCTGAGCAAGGGCCTGCAGTTCGTGTTCTTCACGTTGTTCGTCCTCTTCTGGCTGCTTGCCTTAGGCAAGGCGACCGGAAGCGCGGCGATAACCAAGTTTGCCGGATATGAGGGCATACTGTGCGGATTCAGCGCAATTTACGTTGCAGCCGCCCAGGTATTGAACGAAGTGTACGGCAAGACTGTGCTGAAAATTTAGAATAACTCGCGGCATGGCGCAAGCCATGCCCCCTTGATTTTTCTACCAGCTCCAGAAGTCCTCAACTGACATCTGGCTGATAGGCATCTTTGAAATTTCCTCTAGGCTGCCCTTGCACGGCTGGCCATCAGAAACGAAAAGCTTTTTCTCAGTTACATTTACTACGATGGAGTTGAGTGAAGATACCTCATACCCTTTGTTGCATATGCTCTCCTTGCCGCAGCCGAAAATTAAGCCCCCGTGCTCGTGGTTTTTCAGCAAGTTAAAGTAATCCTCCTCGCCGTAGCCGCTAGCTATCTCATTCTGAAGAAGCTTGTGCATTGTTTTGTATCTAATGCGTGACGAAGATCCGGTGCCCCCTGCCTGGTCAAGGGCATAAGACGAATGTGGGTGGTTTGTCATCCCGATGATTTTATGGCCAGCCTGCGTGCTTTCTGGCTCCCTAAATTCAAACTTCAGGTCCCCCCGCGGAGTCTTCGTAGCCTCAATGACAACTATGCGCTTTTTGTCAGCGACTAGCATTATGTAGCTGGCTATCGTCTTCATCTCCTTATCCTGCACCTTTTTCATGGCATCATCAACACTGTCGCACTCTAAAAGCAGAATCTGCGCGACCTGGTTTGGCATTACCGCAGAGTCCCAGACCAAGTCATCAGTTTCCCCTTTTTCGTCGTAGCACTTCCTGTCGCGCCCAAGGGGGTTATACGAGGACAGCTGGTTCCACAATACAGTCAGGCCAGGGAGGTTTATGCCCCCACTCGTCCCGGCAGAAAACTCCATGCTGACGTCGAGAGTGTCGTGTATCCCTACTCTAGAGCTTTTTCTGATAAGCCACATGTCTTTGCTCTCAGGGTAGTAGTCATTGTTTTTTCCTACAAACACCTTGCCCGTATCATCTATCACCCCAAATGCCGTGCATGCGTTCGGCGCTTCCGCCCGTTCATAAACATTCGGAAGCTTTTTTTTAAGGCTAACCTTATTGTATGTCCCTGCGACATAGCCGTAATACCTAAAGGCCGCATGCGCTTCAAAATCCGTAGTGCTTAATTCCTCGTATATGCTCTTCCCTTTCTGCCCTGCGCCAAGGAGCATCCCTCTGTGGTAGTCCCATGAGTACGGTGCCTTCTCAAGCTCGCGCATAATCTGGCCCTGCAGCGCCCTGAAACAGGGCACTAAGTGTTCCAGCGGACTCTTCGTATTTAGCACAGCTTCTATGTTTTTCCTGTACGTCTTTCCCTGCGCTTCAGCCCGTTCAGTGGTGTTTCCGTGAAGTAATAGTGTTTTCATTGCCATTGATCTGCATACCTTCCAAGCCTGCGTTGAGGCATTACCTGTAAGCTATCAGGTTAAGTGTGAAGTCCTCGTACCGGTTCCGGTTTACTGAAGTATAGCCCTTCTCCATCTCCTTGATGAGGTGCAGCCTCAGATGCCTGTCGTCGAAGCCAAACTCCTCCATCAGGGGCTTGCAGAACATGGCGCCCATTGCGTTTATTATGTGGTCCGAATGCTCAGCCTCCTTGAGGTCCTTTATCTTGATGAGGGTGCTTTGGCAGTCTGCCAGGTTTGGGTCGTATAGGTGTATTATCTTTAGGTCCTGCCCAAGCATCACCATGTTGTGCGGACCGAAGCCAGCCTGGACGAAGCCTGCCTTCTGCATCTCAGCCAGCAGCGCCCCGATTTTGTAGTAAACCTCCTCAACTGAGCTGGACTGCTTCTGGAGGTATTTAACCAGCGGCGTGCCGTGTTCAATCAGCATGTACTTGAGCTTGTAGTCGTATGGCAGGTCCTTTATCGCAAGCTGGCTTATGCGCAGCTTGGCGTCATCGGCTTCGACTATATTCCCCCGCTCAACTTCAGTCGTGGCCTTAATTCCTATCGTGTACTTATACAAGAAGTCAGCAGGCACATTATCGCGCAAATAGCGCATGGCATTTGCAGTGCCGCGGTGGAACAGGTGGCCTACGTAGCTTTTTCCGCCGTGGTCTATCCCCTCAACTAAAAGCAGTGTTGTGTAGGTGCATAGCCTGTCGAGCTTGTTTAGCGGAGTGGAATCCTTTACCATTTGGCCGTAGTTGACCCTTGGTATGCAGCTTATCTGTATGAACTCCTTTTCGTTTATGACCGGATACCTTTCTATGAGCTTTAGGTCCTTTTTGTCGTAAAGCTCCTTGCTGAACAGTCCCATGAATTTTTTTATGAGGGTGGTATATTTAATCCTTTGCTTGAGCCCTAATCAGAACGGCAGCAAGCTCAGAACGGCTCCGACCAGGACAAGGACTGCTACTGCAATCAGCGATACCGGAAGCGACGCAGCGAACATCGCCTTGATAAGGATTAGCGCCAGGATTATGGTAGCCATGCTTGCGATGGTTGATATCGGAGTTCCGTGCCCGCGCGTGTTCATGCGCGTACCTTCGCTCCGAAGTTTATATCATTTTCCGAAAGGTGCTTATACTACCTTTCCCTACTCTCTGGCATGAAAACCTACCGGCTCAAGGACGGCATTTTGGCAGGTCTCGCAGGAGGGCTTGTCCTGCTCGCGGTCAATTCGTTTACAGGATACTTCTCGGGCTACTTGTACGCCCTTGTGCCGATATTCTGGAAGGACATGACTGAAGTCTGGCTCGCAGGGATGTTCTTCTACAACTTTGTCGCTGGCGTGCTCATGGGCGCAGTTTATTCAATAGTGAAAGACTCAATACCTGATGAGGGCGTCCTAAAGGGCATAAACTTTGGCTTTCTTGTCTGGCTGATAGGTCCCTTCCTGAGCCTTTACCTCACCTTCATGACCTTCGCAATCCCGACAATACTGGTGCTCATATGGGCGGTAGCAAACCTCATAACATATCCCCTGTCCGGCGCGGTAATTGCCTACGTCTTTGAGCAGCTCCAGCAGAGATAGTTGTTACAGCAGGTAAAGTATCATTACAGATATTATTCCAGAAACTGCGGGCGTTACTAGCCACCAGGCAGCAATCTTCCCAAATCTCCTCAGTGTCTTGAAGCCAGGCCCGTAGCCGATTCCAATCCCGCCCACGCCGCCGACAATTGCCAGGCTCAGGCTCGTCGGGATGTGGTACTGGGTGAATACGTACATCACTATCGCCGCCGCCAGCTGGGACACTGTCGCAGTTACTATCCCCAATTCGCTTATGCCGACGCCAATTGTCCGTATGACCGGCCAGCTTAGGAAGTAAATCGCTATAGCAATTGGCAGCAGGCTTACAAGGAGAACGCTCTGGTTCCCGGACGCGCCTGCGATCGAGACCAGGAAGCCGCCGGTGTTCGCCCCGAGCGTGTATGCTGCGAAAATCGATGTCATGGTGAGCATCAGTATAGGCAGCGTGCCGGTCACGTGGTGGCTGTCGACCCTTTTTGCAAACTTGAAATAGGCATAATAAAAAATGAGGGACAAAAAGCCGGCCATCACCGGAGTCGCGAACCATGCGAAGACCATCCATTTTATGTAGATGAGGTTGAGCGCTTCGCCCATGTAAAAAGACGCGAGCCCGAATGACACTGCAAGGCACTGGCTTGTGGAAACCGGCATCCCGAAGTACGTCGCCAAGGCCGTCGCAACGAACGCCCCCGCAAGCGTCACTAGGATGACAATCTCCGGCGCGCTGGTGCCGGACAAAATTCCCCCTGCAACTGCCTTGTCAAGCTTGGAGCCCTCAAGGTAAAGCCCAAGCACTACGAAAATTGCAGTTATCGCGAGCCCCTTTTTCCGCGGCAGGACCTTGCTCGCTATCGCCGTAGCTATGCAGTTGCCGCTGCTGTTTGCGCCAATGACCACTGCCATGGCAGCGGCCAAAAGAAGGAGTAGCCAGTTCATATTCTTGCGATTCTCATGTACGTCATGACGTGTGTCGCCGAATTGCAGCGCGCCACGACATTGGCAAGGAGCCTTATCGCGCTTATGAGCTCTATGGACAGGAAAGCATCAAGCCTGGCGTCGACAACCATCTTCAGGGTCTCGTCCTCTATTGCGTCTGCCCTGTCCTCAATTTCGCCGACCTTCTTTGCCTGCGCATCGATGTCTGAATGCCTACCTTTGAGCATTTTTATGCCCTCGTGGGTTTCTGCGGATATGTCCACTGCAAATTTTGCCAGGGAGAGCATATTGTCCTTTATTTTCTTTGGTATTTTGGAATGCATTTTCTTTAGAAGATCTAAGGTTATCCAGTAGAACTTGGCTGAAGCCTCTGCAGCGTCCGCCGCGTTCTCTATCTTCTTTGCAAGCTCAAGTGTGTCCTCCCTGAAGGATGGAACAAACGGGTTGTCGCTTACCACTATGCGGATTGCGGTCTTCGCCCCATCTGCAATGCCCTCTGCGTGTTGGGTCGCCCTCACCGCCTTCTCTATTTCGCTGAATTTTCCCACGTGGAACGCCTCTACGACCTCGTAGTGCCTTTTTATGACGTCCCTGACCGTGTCCATCTGCGTCGAAAGGAGGTCATAAACCTCCATCTCGTCAGTGTAGTTTAGCAGTCCCATGCGAATCAGCAAGATAATATCCCATTCATTATTAAACTTATGCCTACGCCAACTTTTTTAATCCCCGTTGCTTAAAACACGCCAATGCAGGAGATAGTGCAGTTCCTAGTTGACAACATTGGCAGCCTCGGCTACGGAGGCATTTTCATCCTGATGTTTCTTGAAAGCTCATTCTTCCCCTTCCCAAGCGAGGTTGTGATGATACCTGCCGGCTACCTCGCATACAAGGGCAGCATGAACATCTACCTGGCAGTGCTTGCAGGGATACTGGGGAGCTATTTCGGGGCGATTTTCAACTATTTCCTCGCGCACCGGCTCGGGAGAAAGCTCCTCATAAAATACGGGGCGTACCTATTCATAAAGCCGGAGACACTTGAAAAGCTTGAGAAGTTTTTCGAGACCCACGGCCACATCTCGACATTCACCGGGCGGCTCCTCCCTGGCATCCGGCAGTACATTTCGCTTCCGGCAGGCCTTGCCAAGATGCCGCTCGGGATTTTTTCCGTTTACACAATCGCCGGCGCAGGGCTCTGGGTTTCAATACTGGCGGTTCTCGGCTATGTGATTGGCGGCAACGAAGCCCTGATCGTAAAATACCTGCACAGCATAACCCTTGTCATGGTGGTGCTTGTTGGGGCGCTAATCGCAGCCTATTACGTGAACTACAAGAGAAAGCAGGCAAAATAGCCGGCTTATTCCTCGGGCTCTTCGCCACCTGATTCTGGCATCCTTTTGTGTGTCAGCCTCCACGCCAATCCAAAGGCAATCCCGACAAGCAGGCCAAACAAATGGGCCCCCCTCCCTATCCCGTCATTGATGTTCATTAGCAGATAGCTCGACACTGCCCACCCGATTACGACAATAATGAGCGGGAGCGGGACGGCAACAAAAACCACAAGCATCATCGGCCTCAAGAATGCAAGCATTCCCATTATTCCAAAAGCCGCGGTGGAAGCTCCAACTGACGGAAGCGTTGGAAACAGGTATGCCTGCATGTACCCGCCCGCAATGCCTGAGATGAAATACAGCGACAGGAAAAGCTTCATCCCGATGTCCTTCTCAAGTATCAGCCCGAAGAAAAAAATCGCGAAAAGATTCATGAGCAGGTGCTCAAGGCTGCCGTGGACGAACATGTAGGTAACAAGCCGCCATGGCTCAGCCGATACCAGCCGCGGAACAAGCGCAAGCGCGTCGAACGTCTGCACTGGAAAAAAAACCTGAAGAAGGAACCCCACTGAAGTAAGGGTGACTATCCACAGGGTCCCTTTGCCGATGTTTACTTTCATGCCGCCTGCCATAAAAGATTATTGGAAAATTACTTTAAATAGATTGTTTAAAGATGGCTCGTGCCGAAGTAGCTCAGCCTGGTAGAGCGCCAGACTCATAACCTGGAAGTCGAGGGTTCAAACCCCTCCTTCGGCACCATTTTCTATAATCTGCCGAATGCTGATTTGTTCTCTTTCCAGTAGTCGTCCGAGAGCTTCATGTTATGGTGCGGGCGTATCTCTATCTGCCCTATCTTTGCCTTCTTGGAAATCCTCTTGAACGCGTCTACAAGCTTCCTGTCCCGTTTATAGTGCCTGTCTATGGACTCTGAGCGGTGGTCATACACCTTCGTAATGACCTTGCAGCCTGCGCCTTCCGCAAACCCGACCACTTCTGGGTAGTGGGCGCTGCCCCACATCGCAAGGAACACGTCAACTTCCTTGTGCATCTCTATGAGCTCTTTTATCCCAGCGCCTATCCTTACTGCGTCCAGGGGGGTGTACCTCAGCCAAGGGTCCTCATTAGCGTATATTGCCTCCAGCGTCTTTTTATCGACCTTTCCAAGATTTACGTCCACAATCCACGGTGCCTCATCGCGGTAATAAATCGTGCATACTTCATCATCCGATATCTCCTCCATCTGCGGCTCTCGCAGGTCTGCGGAGACAAAATCTGCCTCCTTTGCATAGTCAATGCACGCCTCAGTTAGTACAACATCCTTTTGCCTTGTCTCCTCAGTATACAGTACCTTCGATTTGAGGATTTTGTCCCGCGCATCTCTTACATCCTCCGGGAACAGCGTTGCAGTTTTTTCCAGATACTCCACCAAAAAACGGTTCTCGACGGGCTTGTCCGTCCTCCTGCTGCCCTTTTTCCGGGTTTTCCAAACGGCTTCCTTGGACTCTATAAACTGTTGGCGCGCAGCTTCAGTTAAGCCATGCAAAAACTTTGTGTAAATCTGGGCGTAGGCATACTCCTGCTGCATCGCTCGCATGCTCCATGGGTGCAGCAGTCTCTCTTTGAGGTAAAGGGCCCGCTTCCCCCTTATGTGGCGTGCAAGGTCGTTTGGGTAAAACGGATGCTCGTGCTCATCAATTATGAAAATGAAAGTCCGTTTTCCCATATCTACTACTTGAGCAATGAAGTATAAATCCTTTTGTCCCCGCCTCGACTCTCCGCAAAGTTTATATGCTTCCCATAACTTCAGCAGTAGAATATGGCAGATGCTCGCTTAGTTGTGTTCGACTTCGGGTCAGGCCAGAGGCTTGAGGAGCTCTCACGGCTTGCCGAGGACAAGCAGAAATTCATCATTTCCTTTGACATGACCCGCGACACCGACTTCTGCCCGCGGAGCAAGCTCCTGATTGACTACAAGAGGTCCCAGAACCTTGACGTCTACAAGTTGAAGGACAACTTCTTCTTCGTCCACCATGATGTTACACAAATACCGGATATCCCTTGGAGAGCAGACTACGTTGTCACGCGACCCCTGAAGACGAACAACGGCGCGTTCCCCTCGAACATGCTGCGCCACCTCAAGCACGACTGCGCAGTCTTCATACGCACGGAATTTACTGGCAGTGAAAAAACCTCTGAGTACCCCAACTACGTGGGCGCCGTCAAGACCCAATTAGCCCAGCACGGCTTCAAATTCCTGGCAAAGGGCGACTCCCTTGTAGCCATACGGGGCGACATCCGCGGATAGTCAAGTATTTAAAATTTCACGACAATACTTAATTATGCGGTGCGCGCTGTTAATCACTGCACTTCTTCTGCTTACAGCTTCAGCTTCCGCTGCCGCATCCGAATTCCTCATAGAAAAGGACCTTGGCACTTTCAAATTCATAAAGTCGTCCGAGGGGCTTGGCTTAACTGGCGAATCCTACACTGCCAGCTACCGCCACGAAATCGCCTTCCGGGGCGAAGTCCAGGAGAGCACTACCTACAAGGTAGAGGTTGAGGTGCCGAAATACCGGGACCCGCAGTCGATATTCAATGCCTCAGATGCCGCCCTCCGGCGGACCGGCTCTGTCAACTACAAGCTAGTAATCGGCGGCTCGGACACTCTTATGTGGCCATCAGGCAATTATCTTGTCAGAATAACATACAAGCACGGCTCCTACTTCCCGTCGCGCCTCCTCAATGCGTACAGCTCAAAGTACCCAAGCGAGGCTCCGACGCCTGAGTACATACGAAAGTTTGAGGTTCCGGAGTATAACAGCACAGACGACATCCAGTACGCGGAGGGGTGTGGGATTGTTAGTAAGCGCATCCGCGGCTATTACTGCTCAAACATGGGGCGCTTCGAACGCCAGAGGGACCCAGGCGACTTCTGCCTTGAGGGTTACGAGTGCAGGAGCACCAGATGCGTCGACCAGCTTTGCACGTCACCCTATGGGATCGTCGGGAAGCTGTTTGCGCTCGCTTCGTACCTATAGGAAAAAACTTAAAAGCCGACCAGCCTAATCATTCCAGGCATAGCCAGCTTATGCCTCGGTGGCGCAGTGGTAGCGCGGCGGTTTTGTAAACCGCAGGTCGGGAGTTCAATCCTCCCCCGGGGCTCTTCTTTTAGTATATCAGCAGGTGTATCAGGAAAGCAGCATATAACCCAAGCAGCATGATTCCGTCCCTCCGCGTGGTTTCCATCTTCTTGAGCTCCCTGATGAAGACGAGCGAGATTACGAACAGGAAAACAAGGTCGGTCCATATTGCGGCGAAGTCAATCGTTATCGGCCGTACCATCGAGGCAAAGCCAAGCCCCCAGAGTATGTTTATGTAATTCGCACCGACAATGTCGCCGAGCGACATCATAATCCTGCCTTTCATGGCCGCCATTATGCCCAGCGTCAGCTCAGGCAGGGATGTCCCGATTGCCACAATCGTCGCACCGATGAGCCACTCCGGAGTCCCCAACATCGTTGAAATATTCACTGCCGAGTTTACCGTGAAATTCGCGCCCATCAGCACGCCGGATATGCTTACTGCAGTGAGCCCGACCTCCCGCATTACGTTTACTGTGCCGTCCGTTGCCGTCTTCTTGCTGCGTTCCCCCATTATCAGGTAAAAATTGAACAATACAACAGCCGCAAACATCGCTGCGCCGACCATCCTCCCTATCCCCCCTAAAATGGACATTATTATCAGGAGCGTAACACCGCCCAGCATGAACATCCCGTCCTTCTTCCAGAGCGTCTCGTCCCTGTGCCGTATGGGGTGTATCAGCGCAATTATGCCGATTATCAGCGCCATATTGCAGATGTTCGAGCCAACGACATTCGCGACCGAAAGCACAGGGTGCGCCTTGTATGACGACATGACCGAAACCGCAAACTCCGGGAGGGAGGTGCCATAAGCAACCAGCGTCATCCCTATGATGACCTCGCTTATGCCAGTGGCCCGCGCTATCCTGCTCGCCGAATCTATGAGCTTGTTTGCAAAATATACAAGGACGCCCATGCTGGCGAAGAGTATCGCAAGCTGCGTTATTACTAGCATAATTTCTTGATGGTCGTGACATATATATAATCTAAGATACTTACAATTTGCATGAGGCTCTGGTCCGCCGCGCTCGCATTTCTGCTGCTGGCTAGCTTCGCTTTTGCAGAGGTGAAAATCTACGTCGACGATGTCGGCGACACGCCCCAGATTGCAGAGCTAAAGCAAATTTTTCCCAAGGGCGCAGAAGTGACTTATTTTGTCATCCCTACCCGGCTGACGCTCCGGACTGCAGAACTGCTCCGCGGGGAGAGCGTAGGCGTCCACGGCTACAACCATGAGACATACGAATTTATGACTGATTACGCCAACGCAAAGACCCGGGCAGAAGTGGGGGCGGCGATACTGCAGGACTATGGATTCAGCCCTGCCTGCTTCCGCCCACCGTTCGACGCCATAAGCCCCGAGGCGGAAAAGGCCGTTTCAGATGCAGGCCTCACCCTACTCATCCAGCCTGCAAGGGACCCGCTGTTCAACAACCCGCGCCCCATGGAGACTGCCGCCCTCATCAAGCTGAAGTACCGGGTCACGGGAAACCTTAGGCTGACAATCCACGTCCCGCTCGACGATGCGAAGCTTGAGGCAATAAAATACATTTTCAAATAGCAAAACCCTTTCCGAAAAGAGTTAAAAGCGAGCCAGTTATTATTCACGCACCACACGGGGGCCGTGGGGTAGTCTGGCGACCTTCTTTCAAAAAGAAGCGCGACCAAGAAACTCCCGGCTCAACCACGGCATGGGGCCGTGGGGTAGTCTGGTCTATCCTGCCGGCTTTGGGAGCCGGCGACCCCAATTCAAATTTGGGCGGCCCCACCACTAATCAAAGATTTTATATCCTAAGTGCTCTTCTACAAAAGCATGCGCCGGCTGCTTTATCTCTTCACAATAATTGGGATTCTGGTAGCCCCCGCGCTCTGCGCAGACAAGTACATTTTCGTGTCAATCGAGGGCGAGCAGAGCAGGCTGGACGTCGATGAGCAGCTCGACCTTGTAGTGCAGGTCTTCAACCCAAACCACGAGGATATTAGCGTCACCCTTGAGGTGACTGGCGCGATATATTCCTGGGCGACCCTGAAGGACACCCGCCTTACTGTGCCGATGCTCTCTAATGCGTCCACGACCCTCTACGTCGACGCGCCATTCGACGCGCCGGCAGGCTCGTACAGCATAGGGGTGACTGCATACCTGTCAAAAGACAAGTCGCTGTCTGGGAAGGGCGGCTACACCCTTACCCTCCTCCCGCAAGAAAAGGTTTCCGTGCTTTCCTCAACTGACAAGGGCGAATACTCCCTTACCGACGAAATGTCATTCCTTGCGGAGGTCGAGAACCTCGGGAACGTCCAATACGACGACCTCACGGTGAAGGTCAGATTTTTGGGGCAGGCGGAATGGTCCACCGAAAAGAAAATATTCCTGGACTCCAAGGAGCGCAGGGCAGTCGCAATGGATGTTGACCTCCAGAAAGTCGTCGCCGGCAAGCAAACAGTCCTGACCGAAGTATACGCTGCGGACAACTACCTCGCCAACACCACGAACCAGCTGACAATCTTCCCCACAAAGGACATATCCAAAACAGAGAACTCGACTGCCGGCTTCTGGCGGAAAACCTACACTCTTGTAATTGAGAACCGCGGAAACACTCTCGAGGTGGTGGACGTCAGAAAGGCATTCCTTCCGCTCGAGGCAAATTTCCTTTCATCGTCCATCGAGCCAGCAAGGGCGGGATTATTCTCTTCGACCTGGTCCATTACAGTCCTCCCTGGCGAGAAAAAAGTCCTTGAGTTCTACACCTACGGCACAGTCCTCTATATATTCGACCTAATCGCGCTCCTCGTTTTCCTTGGCTTCGGCTACCTGAGCATAATGAAAATCCAGAACCGCTCGCCTGCCGAGGTCACCAAGGGCATGGTCGCAATATACTCCAAGGGCGGGAGGATGGACCTGACCGTTTCACTCTTAATAAAGAACAAGGGCCCCCAGCGCCTCACAAACATACTCGTCACAGACTCAGTTCCGATAAGCGTCCGCGTCAGCCGGTTCAGGACGGCAAGGCCGACGCAGATTAACGAGCGCAAGTACGAGATTGAGTACATGTGGTCAATTCACTCGCTCCAGCCGTTTGAGGAGCGCGTAATCGTCTACGACATAGGCGGCGAAGCCGTGCCCAAGACGCTCCCCCAGGCGACCGTCCGCTCGACCAACAAGCATGGCAAGACCCTCTTCCACAAGTCGAATATCGTCCGGCTCCAGCAGCCATAGCCTAACAGTAAATTTATTAAGCCATGGACTCTAACTAATCCTCACAGCTAGATTGGTTTGTCCCCTTGTAGCTCAATGGCAACCCTTTGCTTCGGCAAAGCGTTGGCGGAGAAGCTGAGGGAAACAACGTCCCCTTGTAGCTCAATGGTAGAGCGTCCGGCTGTAGTCTGGTTAAGTCCGCAAGGAAAGCCATGCGGGCACCGGAAGGTTGCTGGTTCGAGTCCGGCCGAGGGGACTCCTATTTATTTAAAAAATAAAGGTGCAGGAGAGCATTCCCCCGCACATCTCTTCATAAAATCTTTACAAGCAGAAATTACTTCCTAACAGTTGCGCTTACTTTTGAAGACGCTGCACCGGTTCTCCTATCTGGAGCCGTCTTGCTACCTGCAGTCCGTCTCTGCCTTCTAAAATCTTCCCGGTCATACTCTGTGGCAACTGCGTTAAATCCGCTGTTTCTCAGCTCATTGCTGGCATTCTTTCGAATCTCGTCAGAAGAACTATCTTTATCTCCAAATCTTTTAGTTATCCTGTCCGATATCTGTCTCGCAACTTCATCGGCGCGGTCCTTAAAATCTGAAGTGCGGCGAGCTGCCTCACGAATAGACCTCTCAATTTTCTGCCCGTTAAAGGCCTCTGTACCTCTTGAACCCCTTTTCTTAACTTTAGCCATTATTTTATCCCCCCATTTAAACCAATCTTCTCATTTTATAAATTACTTGTGCATATACTTCCTATACGCTTAGGTTCACGCCCAATAGTCAAATGAAAGGTTCCGGGCTGGTTCAAATCCGGCCGAGGGGACTCCTACAAAAAGAAAACTTATTTATTGAGCAAAAACTCTACTGAGCCTTAGTATAACCTATGACCGAAAAACGAGAGCTTAAATTTTTCGAGAAGTACCTGACCCTCTGGGTTTCGTTGTGTATATTAGCCGGCATCCTGTTCGGGAAGTTTTTCCCGGCAGTTGCAACTTCGCTGAACGGCATCCAATATGCCAACGTATCAATACCCATAGCTGTCCTGCTGTTCTTTATGATATACCCCATAATGGTCCAGATAGACATTCGGGACGTCATAAAGGCAGGCAAAACGCCGAAGCCGGTTGCCCTCACGCTTTTCGTAAATTGGGCAATAAAGCCCTTCTCAATGGCATTCATTGCATGGCTTTTCATGAGCCGGATTTGGGCTGGTCTGATTCCTGGGGCAATGGCGACGGAATACACCGCCGGCATGATTCTCCTTGGTGTGGCGCCCTGCACTGCAATGGTTCTCGTCTGGAGCTACCTCTCAAAGGGGAACATGGGCCATACGCTCGTCATGGTCGCAATAAACTCGCTCACGATGCTCGTTCTTTATGCGCCAATTGCGGGCTTCCTGCTCGGCCTTACAGACATACCCGTCCCGTGGCTGACGATTGCATTATCCGTTGCCGTTTACGTTGGCGTCCCTCTATTTGCGGGATACTTCTCCAGGAAGGAGCTGTTGCGGAGGTGGGGGCTTACATGGTTTGAGGAATCTTTTGCCCCCAAGCTAAGGACAGTTTCCATAGTTGCACTCCTCATTACCCTTATCACACTGTTCAGCCTGCAGGGCGGCGTTATCCTTGCACAGCCATTCGTAATAGCTCTCATCGCAATACCTCTTTTTATCCAGACGATGTTCATTTTCGGCCTTAGCTATTGGCTGTCACAAAAAATAGGGCTTACTTATGCCGATGCTGCCCCAACGTCCCAGATAGGTGCAAGCAACCACTTTGAGGTTGCGATTGCAATGGCAGTCATGCTTTTTGGGATAGACTCCGGAGCGGCGCTGGCGACCGTAGTTGGAGTTTTAATCGAGGTCCCTGTTATGCTGGGTTTAGTCAAGATATGCCTTGCAACTCAGCATTGGTTTCGCTCTTCTTAAAAAGAGGGATTACAATTGCAGTTGAAACCCGGCAGAGGGGACCTATTTATATTTCTACGTTTTAACACATGCCATGGCTTCCAAAATAAAACTCTATGCCAAAGGCATTGAATCGTATCTCATCTCAACTGTAATCCTTGGCAATTTTATGATGCTCTCATGGATTGCACTGGGGACCATGGCTACCCGGTTCTTCAGCCCCCTGATTGCTCAGGCTTATCTGGCCATTGCTTTGATAATGGTCTACGTTGTCTTGCGGAAGCTCGTATGCACAAACTGCTATTACTATGGCAAGTGGTGCCCTACTGGCTGGGGAAAACTGTCTGCACGTCTATTCAAGAAAGGAAAGGTAGACGAATTTGCAAACAGCATTGGCGTAAAACTCGCCCCGGCTACATATGGGCTGTTGAGTCTGGTTCCGATTGTACTAATTATTATTTCACTATGGCAAGCCTTTACATCCTCTAAGGTTGTTGTACTGGTGCTGCTGCTTTTGGTTTCAGCTTACAGTGGCTCAATAGGCAGAAAGAAGTCCTGCGCGAACTGCAAGATGCGATTAATTTGTCCTGGCTGTGCTGTGAAGTAATTCAGGGATTACACTTGCAGTTGAAATCTGGCAGAGGGGATGTTTCCATTTTGTACGATAAAAATATAACCTGCTCTTCTTTACCTCTATCATGCCGCAGAACAGAAAGCTTGGGGGGCTTGGAAGAAACATACTTTTGCTCGCCATTGTCAGCTTCTTAGCTGATGTCAGCAGTGAGATGATAACGCCGATTCTCCCGCTGTTCATTCTTACACTTGGCGGGACAGGCGTAGCAATTGGCCTGATAGGTGGCGTAGGGGACTCCATTGCAAGCTTCCTGAAGGTTCTGTCCGGCTACTGGTCCGATAGAATTGGGAAGCGCAAGCCGCTGGTAGTAGCCGGATACTTTACCTCTGCCTGCGCTAAATTGTTTTTTCCATTCGCAGCGGTGTGGCAACACATACTACTACTAAGGTCTGCCGAAAGAGTCGGCAAGGGCGTCCGCACTGCACCACGTGACGCAATAATAGCACTGTCTTCGGACAGAAAGAAACTTGGCAAGGGGTTTGGCTTTAATCGGGCAGCAGACTCTGCAGGGGCCGTAGTTGGGACTTCCCTCGCGTTCATCTTTTTTTGGTTTCTTCATTTCGATTTGCAGAAAATCTTCCTGATAGCTGCGTTTGTCGCCTTCCTGGCCTTGGTGCCGCTTCATTTTGTCAAGGAGAAAAATTCAATGCCCACTAAGTCAAACCTGAAAATTAGTCTGTCGTCCCTTCCGCCGAAACTTCAGTCGTTTATCTTTATTTCAGCCCTCTTCTCATTTGCCGATTTCACTTACATGTTCTTTATTTTAAGGGCTGGCGAGTCATTCTCTGGAACTGCAGCGGTTGCAGTGCCGATACTGCTGTATCTCCTGTTCAATATGACTTACGCTTCTTTCTCAGTCAAAACCGGTGACCTCTCTGACAGAATAGGGAGGACGAAAGTAATACGCGCAGGTTACCTCTTGTTTGTGGCAGTTTGCATTGGTTTTGTCTTTCTTGAGTCACTGCCTTGCCTTGTGCTCCTCTTCCTCGCCTATGGCATTGTCTACGCCCTGGTGGACGGAACTCAGCGCGCATATGTCTCGGACCTCAGCAGCGAAGGACTCAAGGGGACAGCACTTGGCACATTCCACGCCGCAAACGGATTCGCAGACCTACCGAGCGGGATTATCGCAGGTGTCCTATGGCAGTACGTAAGCCACGAAGCGACATTCGTTTTCGGGGCGTTTTTCGCCCTGTGCGCTTTCATATTGTTAAGGAACCAAAATTAATGGAATTATAACTGTAGTTGAAACACAGCCGAGGGCACGCCCCCTCTATTTGGCAATACATAACCATATAAACTTCCTCTGCCAAGAAGTACTGCCCCATTATTCATCGGGGCAGGAATAAAACATAATGGCATACGAAAACAACTTCCAAGGTGGAAGTGGAAACTTTAACAGGCCGCCGCGCGAGATGCACTCCGTTGACATAAATGGCAACGAGCTCGTTTGCGCAGACTGCAAAACAACTGGTTTCCAGCTACCTTTCAAGGCAGACGGCAGCAGGCCGGTTTACTGCTCGGATTGTAACAGGAATCACAGACCACCACAGAGAGACAGGTTTTAGTAAATAGCGCATAGAAAAATTAGCACATATTGATTTTTCTTAAAGAGATTTACTGAATAGCTACGCCTCTATAGGGGTGGGACTGAAAACAGATTGTACCTTTAGTTGGCCCTCAGGCGAGGGCTCAACTATTTATTTAACTCGTTCTCGAATTTTTCATACTACTCAGAGTAGACCTGCTCCGCCGGCTTTCCGCGGATGTTCCACTCCTTGCTCTTTGGGGACGAAGCGGGTGCTTATACTATTGAAGTATATTTGATTGCAGCCTCACGCATGGGGCTTCGTAAACGCTTTGTGGTTTAGTATCCTCACCAGGACAATCAGCGGCAGTTCGACCCGCTCTATGAGAAATACGGCACGCCGATAATCATGATGACGCCATTCCAGAGCTGCGAGTACGGCGCAAAGCAGGACTGGTTCGAGCCGATGATGCTCCAGCCGGACGTCAAGCAGGACCTGGTTGCGCAGGCAGACATGTACGAGGCGTTCTTCTCAGCGACAATCGACGAGCCATGGTTTGCCGGGCTCATGACCTGGGGCTACTACTTTGAGGACGAGTTCAACACTAAGGAGTATGCCTCAGAAAAGTCCTCGACCGTCAGGAACAAGCCGGCGGCGCAGATTGTCAAAAAAATGGTTCGAGCAGATTGAGTAATCTCCCTCCCTTCAGCCAATACATGGGGGATACAAATCTATATAAACCCCTATTGACAAATAAAACTGTCCTCACATACTGTTGAGGGCAGGAAAAATAACTAAAATGGATCGTGAAAACAGATTCGGTGGACGCGGAAGAAGTAACTTTGACAGGCCTCGCGGAAATTTCGACAGGCCGGATAGGGAAATGCACACAACGTATGACGACGGCACTCCGACGGTTTGCGCAGACTGCAAAGCAACCGGCTTTGGCGTACCCTTCCAGCCAAAAAAGGACAGGGACCTCTACTGCCAAAACTGCATAAAAAACCACCAGAAGCCAAGAAGGTTCTAACAAGTAGACCCTAGAAAAGATTAAACTTTTTGATTTTTTCTTAGAGCTTTACTTAGTGTAAGATTTGCACAAATATATCCCGGCAGTTTTGCCGGGTACAATTTTTTTTATCAACAATAGGTTAGCTATCCCTTTTTTCTTAAATACTCAAGAAGCCCTGGCGTGAGGACCGGCTTGCCCTCGAACACAGGTATTGCGTAATCAAGGGTTATGCTCTCATTCTCGCTGAACTCAATCTCCGGCTTGTTTGAGAGCAGTACATCCTCCAGCTTTGCCCCGTCCGCAACCTTCTTCGCCATGAAGCATGCCCCGTCGATGCTAAGCTGGTACTGGCCGATTGAGCGCGGGATTCCGTTGAGCTTGGACGTTATGAGGTCCTTTGTCCTCCCGCGGGGCATGGCGTCGCCAAGTATGCCCCCGATTACAATCTTGTCTGCAAGCTTGAAGTCATCCGGGCTGAGGAGCTTATCCGTCTGAGGGTCAAGCACGATAACCTTTTCGCCTTTCAGGAAATCTGCCGCGCTCTCCTTGCGGAAATGCCCTATTTTTCCTATGGCCCGCTGGTCTTTCTCCAGGCTGACGTTGGTGAACAGCAGCTCACCGCCGGCAATCTTCCCGCAGTGCCTGTACTCGAGCTCCATCCACTCGCTTACGCCCCGTTCGCAGTGCTCGACAATGAAAAGCATACTGAAATTATCTCGCCTTGGTTTAAGTCCTTGCGGGTGCGGCCGCCGCATTATGCCAAATTCCAAGCTTGGTGACATTTTTATACTGCCTTGGATTCAATAGATTATGGCGCTTTACAACACGACCCAGATAGCCCCGCTCATTGCGGAGAACTTCTCAACTGCTGATGCAATTGCCGCGTCGCGCCCGCTTGCAGCTTATGTTTTTGCAATAGCAATATACGCAATCTTCATCTTCAAGTTCTACCGGTTCCTTGGACGGAAAGACGTCTTTTCCATCGACCTGGCGAAACACTCCAACACCCGATTTGCGGGCGCAAAGAAGTTCTTCAGCGTAGTTTTTTATGTACTCAAGTACCTGATACTCTTCCCGCTTGTCGTCTTCGTATGGTTTGCATTCCTCGCCCTGATGCTGATATTCCTGGCGAAGAGCGGCACAGTTGAGCAAATAATGCTAATCTCAGTTTCGCTTGTCGGCGCCGTTCGCGTCTGCGCCTACTACGACGAGGACCTATCGAAGGACTTGGCGAAGCTGCTGCCGCTGGCTCTGCTTGGCGTTTTCATCGTTGACCGGTCGTACTTCAACTTCAGCAATTCGGTACTGACCCTCTTGTCCCTTCCGGACTACTGGAAGCTCCTGAGCTACTACATGGTCTTCATAGTTTCGCTTGAGTTTGTGCTCCGGGTGCTGTCCGGCACCGCAGGCATGCTGTTTGGCCGTGGCGAAAAAAAGCAGCAAAACATAAAGGATTAAATATTCCAGGGACAAAGGATAGCTATGGCAATCGTGCTTTTTAACTCAGTAACGTTGGCCTTTTCCGTGCCAATCTTTGCCGGAGCCGCAGCAGGCTTCATACGGGCGTTTCTCGGCTACCTCAAGGCGCGCTACAAGAACGGCGAGGCATTCGTTGCAGGGAAATTCGTCCAGCCAATTATTTTTTCAGCAGGTGTCGGGGCCGCGATTGGGTACTATATGTCGCAGGCAGATCCTTTATTCATAGGCGCGGTCGCAATCGCAGGCAGCACGCTAATTGACTCCATCGTATGGGTTTTTGTAGGGAAGAAAAAGCCGCAGGCCGATTAGTCAAGCAGCTTTAAGTCTTTGGCCATTCTCCAGGCGACGTACGCAGTCACAGGATAGAGTATCGCATACGAGCCTGCGTCCATGAACCTGCTGCCTGAGCCGACATTGGTGCAGCCGGAACTGGCGAGAAGAAGAATAGGGAGGATGGTTTTTGTGGCAAGATGCCTCATCCTGGTGCGTAGCCCTGTGGCTTTTACCCCAGTACTAGACGCACATTGGGACGAAAGTTTTGAAACCATCTCCCCCCACTAGGTGTTGAAGATAGAGCATTCAACCCCTAATAACCTATCATGGTCACATCCCTTTATAGATTTTTCGTGTTTTGCTTTTTTTATTGGAATATTTGTTTAAATATTGCCTATTTTTAGAAAAAATCCATAAAAACTGATACTTTTTGAACGAATTCCAAAAAATACATACTTCCCCACCTCCGAAACTGGAAATTTTACAGCATTGCGTTCCTGCCGCATACTGAAAAATTTTCAGCATTATAGGAAAAATATAAATACCTTTCAGCCCTCCTGATATGGGGATTGGCTTGAAAATTACTGAACCTGACTTAAAACTCCTCTCCGAACTCCAGATTGACGCAAAACAGCCCCTCAAGGTGCTGTCGAAAAAGCTCAAAGTCCCAGTCTCAACTCTGCACTCAAGGATAAGCAAGCTGGAGAAGGGGGGCGTGATACAAAAATATTCTGCTGTGCTTGACCCCCAAAAGCTGAACATGAACTTCACCGCCCTTGTGTTCTGCACCCTGCGGTTCCAAGACGCTGAGGAGAAGCCCATCACAGTCGAAAAAATCCTTGATGAGCTTAAAAAAATTCCTGAAATCCAGTCAATCTTTTTAACCACCGGCCAGCGCGACCTCATTCTGAAGGTAAAAAGCCACAAGGTCGAGGACGTGTCCTCAATCATAGCAAAGAAAATACGCTCAATCCGCGGCATAGAGCGGAGCGAGACTTATGTCTGCTTCAACGTAGTCAAGGATTCGCTTGACCTGCCAATCTGATGATTGAAGAGGAGCATAGGCGCGCGGTTGAAAAATTGAAAAAGCTCTCAGCCGAAGGCGTGCCGATTCTTGCCGAAGGCATTCGGGACCTGAACCGCCTGAGGGCGATTGGCGTCGAGGGCGAAATAATCCTCATCCAGGGCAAGAGCATGCCGCGGCTGGTCCATGACCTCGGCGGCCTGAAGGCGCTGATAATCCTTACGGATTTTGACCGGACAGGCGCCCAGAAGTGCTCGCGGCTCAAGACGCTGCTTGAGGGATATGGGGTTAAGGTCAACACCGACCTGCGGCTGAAGATATTCAGCACAACCTTCTCAAAGCGGGTCGAAGAGCTTCACCTGCCAGAATAAAGTATATCAAGCGCGTTGCACAATACTCTCGCATGGCAACGTATTTTCCGCTTAACCTGAAGGCATGGAGAAACGACGAGTATGGATTTACTATCCGGATAGCCGTCCCTGCCGACTATGACGCGCTGGTAACTGCGTGGGCTGAAATCGAGGAGGGCCGGCGCTCCATTGCGCGCGTAAACATGCTCAAGGAGAGCATAGAGCGTGGCTGGGTTATAGTGGCCGAAGAACGCGGAGACATTTTTGGGTATTCAGATATAACCCCCATATATACGAAATATTCAGATTTCCCAGTCACCCACCTGGCAGTCAGCGGCGTTTCGCCGAGGGATGGCGGGAAATACCGCAAGACGGGGGTCCATGAAGTCATGAGCATTCTTAGGATTTTAGGGATACTTGGCAAGACCCAAACTGCATGTTCTTATGTGGACTCTGAGTCTCTCTTAAGCCGGCGGGAGGCCATTGCAAAAAAGCTTGGGATACCGCTTACCATTGTTAGAGGGGAAAATAACATCACCCTGAACTACGACCTGACCTGCGACATCAAAAAAATAGAGAAAAAAATTCGTGAACACCTAACCTCCCTTAAGTGGCATGAGGCCTAATCTGCAATAAATTTATTAACTGCCAGACCTATCTTGTTGTATAGGATGGCGAAGCTAGAACTCAAAAAAGCACCTCAGGGTCTGCAGATGCTGCTGGGTGACATAATCAGGTCAATACCCGAGTTCGGCCACATCGACCCCTCCCGAGTCCACCTTATAGTGTCAAACTCGGACTCGCGGGCGCTTGCACTCTGCCATGAGATGTCAAGGAGGATACAGTTCGCATTAGGCGTCCCGCCGCACTACGTCATAGAGCTTGTGGAAAAACACTGGAGTGGCTTGGACGCTGAAATGAGGGCAAAAGTCCTGATACACGAGCTATACCACATCCCAAAGACCTTTTCCGGGCATCTCAGGAGCCATGACCACAGGAAGGGCTTCGGGAGGTACTCCCGCAGGCTCGAGGAGGACCTTTACCGCGATTACCTGCACAAACACCCCCAAAAGTCCAGGGAAGAGGCGCTTGCGCTCGTCAAAACCCTCACTTTTTCCGGTTTTTAGCAGGAATAAGCCTAAATCCAAACCTATATATAGTATCTTATAGTGATTATCGAAGTTAGCGGTCATAGCAGAGGGGTCACACCTGGTCTCATTCCGAACCCAGAAGTTAAGCCCTCTAGCGATTTTGATTGTACTATCTTGCGAGAGCAGATGGGAACTCAAAGACGCCGCTAGCACTTCCACATAAGAAAGCCGGTGAGTGCCAATTGGCGAGACCCGAAAAAACAACAAATACATTCTAATTATAGTCCTTGCTGAGCTAGTGCTATAATTAGGGGGGTCACTCGGCTGAGGCGAATGCCCGGATGGTGTAGTGGCCTAGCATAGAGCCCTGTCGAGGCTCTGACGCGGATTCAAATTCCGCTCCGGGCGCTCTCGGGCTCGTAACTCAGGTTGGCAGAGTGCTTGGCTTTTAACCAAGAAGTCGCGGGTTCAAATCCCGTCGGGCCCATTCCCGTTCGCGGGCCGCAAAGAGAAAACAAGATGCTGAAAAAAGAACCAAATCCCATCCTCGTGGCGTACTTTAGGAGCAACTCACTGGTTGAGCACCATGTTTCTTCGTTTAATGACTTCTTAGACCGCGGGCTCCAGAGCGTAATTGACGAAATCAAGGTAATCGAGCCGGAGCTAGAAGACTATTACATAAAGCTCGGAAAGATATTCGTCGACGAGCCGGTTTCGAAGGAGGCGGACGGAAGCACCAGGAAAATCTACCCGAATGAGGCAAGGCTCAGGGACAGGACCTATTCCGCGCCGATAACCCTTGAAATGACTGCTGTTGAGGGCGGGGAGGAGCAGGAGACCATGAAAGTGGTCATTGGCAAGCTCCCAATCATGCTCAAGTCAAAGAAGTGCCTCCTGGCCGGGATGACCGATGACGAGCTCATCCGTGTCGGGGAAGACCCGCAGGACCCGGGCGGCTACTTCATCATAAACGGGACCGAGAGGGTTTTAGTCCTTGTTGAGGACCTCGCATCAAACCGGATTCTTGCCGAGCACAACAACACGACCAACACAAACGTCGCAAAGATATTCTCCGCGCGCGGCTGGTACAGGCGCCCCTGCACCCTTGAAGTCCGCGGCGACTCGTCACTCAAATTCCTGTTCCCGCCCCTGGCCAAGCCGGTCCCAGTCTTCATAGTCCTGAAGGCACTCGGCCTCAAGACAGACCGCGAGCTGTTCGACTCTGTAACGAAGGACGCTGCAGTCCAGCAGGAGCTCCTCGTTGCGAACGAGGAGGCGGCAGAAGTCGTGACCGTCTCTGATGCTCTTGACTTCATCGGCAAGCGCGTGGCAGTCGGGCAGCAGAGGGAGCAGAGGATTGAGCGCGCAGAGCAGGTCCTGGACAAGTACCTCCTCCCGCACGTCGGAATGGAGCGCGCAGACAGGGCGGCAAAGGCATATTTCATAGGCAAGATGGTCGAGAAGCTCCTCATGTTCAATATTGGAAAGATTCCAGCAGACGACAAGGACCACTACGCAAACAAGCGCCTCAGGCTCGCAGGCGAGCTGATGGAGGACGTATTCCGCGTCGCGTTCCGGGGGCTCGTCGCAAACGCAGTATACTCACTTGAAAAGGCAGCCCGCAGGGACCGCAAGGTCGCAATAAGGACTGCAATCCGATCATCGCTTCTGACCGAGCGCATAGGCCACGCAATGGCGACAGGCGCGTGGGTCGGAGGGCGGCAGGGAATCTCCCAGCACCTCGACAGGCTCAACCACCTATCGACGCTTTCACACCTCAGGCGCGTAAGATCGCTCCTTTCTAGGACCCAGCCGCACTTCGAGGCAAGGGACTTGCACGCAACCCACTGGGGCAAGATTTGCCCGAACGAAACTCCGGAAGGCTCAAACATCGGGCTTGTCAAAAACCTCGCGCTTCTGACCGAGATAACAAATCAAGTGGACGAGAAGCCAATTGAAGACGCCCTCATAGAGCTTGGCGTGCGGAGGGCATGGTAATGGCAAGCATATTCGTGAACGGCAAGTTTGTCGGACAGCACGAAAAGCCAGCCCAGCTGCTGAAGTCCGTAAAGGAACTGAGGCGCGATGGCAAGCTTCCGGGCGGAATCAGCATCGCACACTACGCTGACCTGGACGAGATACAGATAAACACAGATGCGGGCAGGATACGGCGCCCTCTGCTTGTCGTCACCGGCGGCAAGTCGCCAATCACCCAGGAGATAAACGACAAGCTCAAGAGCGGCCAGCTGACAATCGCAGAGCTCATAAGGCGTGGAATACTCGAGTACCTTGACGCAGAAGAAGAGGAGAACGCCTACATCGCCCTTCACGCGAGGGACCTGACAAGCGAGCACACCCACCTTGAAATCCACCCAGAGACAATCTTCGGCATAAGCACAGGGATAATCCCTTACCTTGAGCACAACCAGGCGTCAAGGGACAACCTCGGCGCTAACATGTCCAAGCAGGCGCTCGGGATGTACGCCGCGAACTTCCACCACAGGGCAGACACCCAGCGGCACATCCTCCATTACCCGCAGGCGCCGCTCGTGACAACCGAGATAGGCGAGGTTCTGAAGGTATGGAACAGGCCGTCCGGGCACAACGCAGTTGTGGCAGTCCTTTCCTACGAGGGCTACAACATGCAGGACGCACTCATACTCAACAAATCATCCTGTGACCGGGGATTCGCGCGCTCTACCTTCTACCGCACCTACGCGACCGAGAAGATAAGGTATGCTGGCGGGCAGGAAGATGACATAATGACCCCTCCTGAGGACGTCTCAGGCTACAAATCGGAGCGGGCGTACCGGTTCCTTGACGAGGACGGAATAATCACGCCAGAATGCGACATTGAGGCTGGCGACGTGCTCATTGGAAAGACCTCCCCTCCGCGGTTCCTTGAGAGCCTTGAGGAGTTCGGCGCCGCAGTCACGAAGAGGCGCGAGAGCAGCGAAGTGGTCAAGCACGGCGAGAGGGGCACGGTCGACATAGTCGTCCTGACAGAGACCGAGGACGGAAACAAGCAGGTCAAGGTAAAGCTCCGCGACCTCCGGGTCCCAGAGCTCGGTGACAAGTTTGCGTCCCGCCACGGGCAGAAGGGCACAGTGGGGCTTCTTGTAAACTCAGAGGACATGCCTTTCACAGAAAACGGCGTAGTCCCAGATGTCATAATCAACCCGCACGCCATCCCGAGCAGGATGACCGTTGCGCAGCTGCTCGAGACCATCGCCGGCAAGGTCGGCGCCATGGAGGGCAGGTACATCGACGCAACCGCGTTCTCAGGCGAGCCCGAGGCTGACCTTAGGAAGGCGCTCGAAAAGCTCGGCTTCAGGGACAACGGCAAGGAAGTCATGTACAACGGGATAACCGGCGAGAAGTACGAGGTTGAGATATTCATTGGCGTCGTCTACTACCAGAAGCTAAAGCACATGGTCGCAGACAAGATACGCGCAAGGTCAAGGGGCCCCGTGCAGGTTCTCACCCGCCAGCCTACAGAGGGCAAAGCCCGCGAGGGAGGGCTCAGGGTCGGAGAAATGGAAAAGGACTGCCTTGTCGCCCACGGCACTGCCATGCTGCTCAAGGAGCGGCTGCTCGAGGAGTCAGACAAGACGCAGGTTCCAATCTGCCTGTCATGCGGGATGACCGCGATATACGACCGGTACCGCGACATAAAATACTGCCCGCTCTGCGGAGAGGACACAAACGTCCAGCTCGTGGAGATGTCATACGCATTCAAGCTCCTCCTGGACGAGCTCAAGTCAATGTGCACGTACCCAAGGCTGGAGATAGGTGATTAGATGATACGCTCTATTAGATTCTCACTGCTGAGTCCGGAGCTGCTGCGCAAGATGAGCGTCGCTAAGATTGTCACCCCTGACACCCACGACGCAGACGGCTACCCGATAAAGGGAGGGCTCATGGACCCGAGAATGGGTGTAGTAGACCCAGGCCTCAGGTGCAGGACCTGCAGGTGCAGGATGGGCGACTGCCCAGGGCACTTCGGCCACATCGAGCTCGCAAGGCCCGTCCTCCACGTCGGATACGCAAAAAATGTTTACGAATTCCTCCGCTGCTTCTGCAGGAAGTGCGGACGGGTCCTCGTGCCTGAGAAGGAGATAATCGAGCTGCACAAGGCGGTTGAAGAGGGCGAGGAGAAAGCCCGCATCTCTGATGCGACCCTCAAGGCAGCCCGCGACACGAAGAAATGCCCGCACTGCGGGGAAAAGCAGATTAAAATCATGTTCGAGAAGCCGACCGCGTTCTTTGAGGACAAGGACAGGCTCACCGCGACCGACATCCGCAAGCGGCTGGAGAAGATATCGAATGAAGACCTCGAGATTCTCGGCATAAGCTCGAAGGACGCCAGGCCGGAGTGGATGATTCTGACAATTCTTCCGGTTCCGCCCGTAACTACAAGGCCGTCAATCACGCTTGAGAGCGGCGAGAGGTCTGAGGACGACCTGACCCACAAGCTTGTCGACATACTCCGGCTAAACCAGCGGCTTGCAGAGAACATCGAGGCAGGCGCACCGCAGCTCATACTTGAGGACCAGTGGGAGCTTGTCCAGTATCACGTCACTACTTATCTCGACAACGAGGTCTCCGGAATCCCGCCCGCAAGGCACAGGTCAGGACGGCCGCTGAAGACAATCGCCCAGAGGCTTAAGGGCAAAGAGGGCAGGTTCAGGTACTCGCTCGCAGGAAAGCGGGTTGACTTCTGCGCAAGGACGGTCATTTCCCCAGACCCGAACCTCAGGATTGACGAGGTAGGCGTGCCAATCCGAATCGCAAGGGAGCTCACCATACCTGAGCGCGTAACCCAGTACAACAAGGACTTCCTTGTCAAGATAGTCAAGAACGGCGAGAATTATCCGGGTGCGAACTACGTCATCCGCGCAGACGGCAAGAGGCGCAGGATAAACAACGAGAACTCAGAGGAGGTCTCCAAGGAAGTGGACACCGGCTTCACAGTCGAGAGGCACCTTGTCGACAATGACATAGTCCTGTTCAACCGGCAGCCCTCACTCCACCGGCTTTCAATCATGGCTCACCGCGTAAGGGTCCTCCCCGGAAACACATTCCGGCTCAACCTCTGCGTCTGTTCGCCATACAACGCCGACTTTGACGGGGACGAAATGAACCTCCACGTTCCTCAGACAGTTGAGGCCCGCGCAGAGTCGCTGATGCTCATGGGCGTGAACTACTCACTCCGCTCGCCAAGGTTCGGCGGCCCGATAATAGGCTGCATACACGACCACATAACCGGCGCATACCTTCTGACAAACGACAAGATGGTCCTCTCACGGGAGAAGGCTGCGCAGATTTTTGGAGCCTGCGGCATGGTGCTGGAGGGCGAGAAAGAAAAATACACTGGAAAGGAAATCTTCTCCATGCTCCTGCCGGACGACATGAACCTGGAGTTCAAGTCAAAGTTTGGCGAGATGGTCACAATAAAGAACGGCAAGCTCGTAAGCGGCGTGATTGATGACAAGGCAATCGGCGCATTCTCAGGGATTATACTAGATTACATGATAACCAAGTACGGCTGTGAGTTCGTCGCCAACTTCCTCAACAAGTTTACAATAATCGCGATAGCTATTGCTGCCATGATTGGCGTTACAAACGGCCTTGACGAGGAGGACCTGCCGCCGAAGGCGCTCGAGGAGATAAAGTCATTGCTCGATGACACAGAGAAAAAGGTTTCAAAAATTGTCAGCATGTACCACGAAGGCTCCCTGAAAATCCTGCCTGGCAAGACCCTCCAGGAGACGCTCGAACGGAAAATCATGTCCACCGTCAATAAAGGAAGGGACGCGGCAGGCAAAGTATCCGAGTCATACCTCAAGGAAAACAACCAAATCGCAATCATGGCAAGAACCGGCGCTAGGGGAAACATACTCAACATAACCCAAATGAGCGCATGCCTTGGCCAGCAGGCAGTCAGGGGCCAGAGGATAAACCGGGGATACCGCACTAGGACTCTTCCGCACTTTAGGGAGGGCGACCTCGGGCCGCGGGCGCACGGGTTCGTAAGGAGCTCATACAAGACCGGGCTTGGCCCGATTGAGTTCTTCTTCCACGCGATGGGCGGAAGGGAGTCTCTCACAGATACTGCAATGAGGACGCCGAAGTCAGGCTACCTCCAGAGGCGGCTTATAAACGCGACCCAGGACCTTAAGGTCGAATACGACGGCACAGTCCGCGACAACAGCGGCACAATCATCCAGTTTGAATACGGCGAAGACGGGGTCGACACAAGCAAGAGCGATCTCGGAACAGTAAAGCTCGAGAAGGTGTTTGGAACAAAATGAAGGCAGACTTTGAGACAATAAAGGCGAGGCTTCCTCCGAAGATACTCTCCCAGGTAGAGGCGCACATAGCCGACAACAAGATTTCAGAGTCCAAGCAGGGTGACATTTACTCAAAAGTCTACGAGCTATACAAGTCATACCGCGTCCAGCCGGGCGAAGCGGTTGGCACCATTGCTGCCCAGAGCATAGGCGAGCCTGGCACGCAGATGATGATGCGGACGAAGCACTACGCCGGGGTCGCGATGGAAGTAACCAGGGGTCTGCCGAGGCTGATTGAGATATTCGATGCGCGCTCGATACCCTCAACGCCGAGCATGGAAATCCACCTCGAACCGGAAATGGCGAAGAGCGAGGAAAAGGCAAAAGGGTGCGCAAACAAAATAGTCCAATCCTCAGTCAACCAGCTTGCGAAGTCAATAGAGATAGACTTTGGCCAGGCAAGGGTCGTAGTCAAGTTCGACCAGAACATGCTCAAGGAGCGGGCCATAGATGTCCTCGACACCGTCAAGCACCTCAAGAACGAGCTGAGGCACAAAATCGGGATAGAGGGCACCGAGGTTTACGTCCAGGCGAGAAAATCGTCCGCAGCGTCCCTTTATGCGCTCAGGGACAAAGTAAAGAACGCAAGGATTGCGGGCGTATCCGGAATCGAGCACGCGGTGCTCCAGGAAACCGGCGGCGAATTTATCATCTACACCAGGGGCTCAAACCTGAAGGACATACTAAACCTTGAATTCGTCTTGAAGGGCACGACAATCACAAACGACCTCTATCAGGTAGAAAAGGTCCTCGGCATTGAGGCGGCAAGGGCCACTATAATAAAAGAGGCGACCGAAACGCTTAGGGACGCGGGCTTGGTCGTCGACGCCAGGCACATCATGCTAGTCGCAGATGCCATGTGCGCAACAGGCTCTATACAAGCTATTGGAAGGCACGGTGTTTCAGGCGATAAGGGCTCAGTCCTTGCGAGGGCAAGCTTTGAGGAGACAGTAAAGCACCTGCTACTTGCCAGCATATACGGCGAGTCAGACTATCTTAGGGGAGTCGTCGAGAACGTCATCGTCGGGCAGGTCGTCCCAGTAGGGACCGGTCTGCCGAAGCTCGTAATGAAGTCGGGCGACGAATCAATCAAGACAATCCAGCCAGGCAGGCAAGCTCCAGCCCAGGCGCCGGCAGAGGAAGCCCCTCCTGCGGAAGAAGAAAAGCCAGAATCTGGCGAAGAAGAGCCAGAGCAAAAAGCTAAAAAAGGCAAAGGTACAAAGTCAAAGTCCTGATTCATATGAACCTAGAAAACGCACTCAGAGCGGTAACGAAGACGGGAAAGGTGCAGATAGGCTCCAGGGCAGCCCTTAAAAATTCCAGGTCCGGGGCGGGCAAGCTCATAATCCTGTCGCAGAACTGCGTAACTGAGACATTCTTCGGAGTGAAGCAGAACGCAGAGCTGACCAAGGTTCCAGTCTTCGTTTTCGAGGGTACGAGCAACGACCTGGGGACAGCATGCAAGAAGCCATTCCCGATTTCGGCTATAACCATCTTCGAGTCTGGCGATTCTGACATACTGGACCTTCTGAAGAAAAAATGACGATAACCCTAGACAAGGCGACGATTGAGTGCATAGGCCTTTTTCAGGGCATAACAACGGCAGCGGTCAGGGACTGCATCCTTGAGCCGACCCGCGCAGTCTATGTCGTCGAGGAAGGGCAGATTGGTTCGGCAATCGGCAGGGACGGCGCAAACATCCATGCCGTCAGGTCAAGGGTCGGAAAAAGCGTCAAAGTTTACGAGTACAGCCCGGACCCAAAGAGGTTTATAGTGAACCTCCTTGACGGAGTCGAGCCGTATGAGATAACTATAAAAAACAACACGGCGTACATCACGATCTCAGCCGAGGACAAGGGGCGCGTTGTCGGAAAGGACGGAAAGAATATAAAGTCGCTCACAAAAATCCTTGAGCGCCAACACAACATAAGCAGCATAACAGTCAAGACAAAAACAGAGATATAATGGCAAAGAAATCAAGAGGGCTCTTCGCAGCAAGGAAGCTTGAAAGCAGGCGGAAGAAGTTCAAAAACTCTGACAAGGACTGGAAGGTCCGGGCGCTAGGCATTAGAATGAAGTATGCCCCCCTCAAGGGCGCGCCAATGGGCAGGGGAATAGTCATCGAGAAAGTAGGCCTTGAGGCAAAGCAGCCGAACTCCGCAATCCGCAAATGCGTAAAGATCCAGCTAATCGCCTCCGGCAGGCAGGTAACTGCGTTTGCCCCGGGCGTTGGCGCGATAAACTTCATAGATGAGCACGACGAAGTCGAAATCGATGGAATTGCCGGCGCAATGGGCAGGTCCATGGGCGACATACCGGGAGTCCGCTTCAAGGTCACAGCTGTAAACGGCGTATCCCTTAGGGAGCTCGTCAGGGGCAGGAAGGAGAAGGCCAGAAGGTAAAGATGATAGTCAAAATATTCAACAAGTGGGAAACGACCGGGATAGAGTTCAGGGACCCGGGGATAAAGGAGTATATTTCGCTTTCTGCAGTTATTGCCCCCACTTCCGGCGGAAGGCACGCAAAGACCCAGTTCTGGAAGGCCAAGATGTCAATCGTCGAGCGGCTAGTGAACAAGCTTACAGTCACCGGCCACCTGAAAGAGGGCAGGGTCCACAAGCGCACTTCAGGCAGGGACACTGGAAAGAAAATCACAAGCTACAACTCAGTCAAGGGCGCATTTGAGGCCATAGAGGCAAAGACGAAGGAGAACCCAATCCAGGTTCTAATCCGGGCGATAGAGAATGCAGCCCCCATAGAGGAGACAACCGCGTTCAGGCAGGGCGGAATAATCGCAAGGAAAGCAGTCGACCTCGCCCCCTCGCGCAGGCTTGACCTCTCGCTTAGATTCATATCCCACGGCGCAGGCCAGAGGGCGTTCAGATCCAAGGCCACCCTCTCCGAGGCGCTCGCCGCAGAGCTAATCTCCGCAGCAAACAACGATAACAAGACCTATTCAATACAAAAGAAAGAAGAGACCGAGCGCGTTGCAGTAGGCGCAAGGTAGGGCTAATTCCGTCCGACTAAATCTTTAAAAACTAAACCCCCATATCTATCGTTGCCTTCGAGAAACTATATAAAGAAGGGGAAATAATCTGTCGAATATCCTGGTTTAGCAGGCTATTTTAGGTTATACCGGAATACAATGGGACGACGTGAACAAATGATTGCGGACGCGGCGAAAATGAGCCGCGACCCGCTGCACATAAGGAACATTGGGATAGTGGCACACATCGACCACGGCAAGACCACCTTATCTGATTCGCTCATAGCGGGTGCAGGCCTGATGTCCGAGGGGCTTGCGGGCAGGCAGCTCGTCATGGACTCATATGACCTCGAGCAGCAGAGGGGAATCACAATATTCGCCGGCGTGGCATCCATGGTCCACGAGTTTAAGGGCCAGAAATACCTTGTAAACCTCGCCGACACCCCCGGGCACGTCGACTTTGGCGCTGAAGTAGTCAGGTCGATGCGGGCAGTCGACGGAGTCATTGTAGTCGCATGCGCGGTCGAAGGCGTGATGCCGCAGACCGAAACCGTCATCCGCCAGGCTCTCGAAGAGAGGGCAAGGCCGCTCCTTTTCATAAACAAAGTTGACCGGCTCCTGAACGAGCTCAAGCTCACTCCGGAGGAGCTCCAGAACCGGTTCCTGAAGACAATCAACGAGGTCAACAAGCTTATCCGGAGCATGGCTCCAGACGACCTCAAGGAGAAATGGCAGGTCAACGTAAACGATGGCTCCGTCGCGTTCGGCTCGGCTTACCACACCTGGGCGCTGAACGTCCCGGTAATGAAAGAGAAGAAAATCACATTCAAGGACATAATCGACACTTACTCCAAGCACGGCTCAAACCTCGAAGCCGCCGCCGAGGAGCTGTCCAAAAAGGCCCCATCCTACCAGGTTCTCCTTGACATGGTCGTAACGCATCTTCCAAATCCACTCGTCGCCCAGAAGTACCGGATTCCAAAAATCTGGAGCGGGGACATATCCTCTGAACTCGGGAAGAGCCTTGTAAACTGCAATGCAGACGGCCCGCTCGCATTCATGGTAACGAAAGTCAATGTCGACCCGCAGGCTGGCGAGGTCGCCACAGGGCGCCTTTTTTCAGGGACTATCAAGCCTGGAATGGACATAAAATATGTCACTGGGAAGTCAACAGGCAGGACCCAGCAGATAAGCCTCATGATTGCAAACGAGAGGTACAACGTCGATGAGGTCTCAGCAGGCAACCTCGTAACCGTATCAGGCCTCAAGAATGCAATCTCCGGCGAGACCATCTGCGAGGTAGGCACCGAGATGGAGCCGTTCGAGTCCATCCACCTCTCTGAGCCGGTCATTTCCAAGGCCGTCGAAGCGAAGAACACGAAGGACCTGCCAAAGCTCATCCAAGTCTTAAGGGACCTTGAGAAAGAGGACCCCTCAATGAAGATTCAGATAAATGACGAGACCGGCGAGCACATAATCTCCGGCATGGGGGAGCTCCACCTCGAAATCATCGAGCACAGGATAACAAAGGACAGGGGCGTCCAGATTATCACCTCCCCTCCAATCGTCGTTTACCGGGAGACTGTCGCAAAGGGCGCAGGCCCGATTGAGGGCAAGTCCCCGAACAAGCACAACAAATTCCTTATCGAGGTCATGCCCGTCGAGGAGAGCATAATAAAAGCCATTGACTCCGGCGAGCTGGACCTCACCCGGCTCAAGGGCAAGGAGCTCGCTACCTCCCTGATACAGTTCGGGATGGAGAGGGACGAGGCAAAGAGGGTTAAGGCGATACACGGGACCAACATACTCGTAGACGCGTCGAAGGGAGTTCAGAACCTCTTTGAGACAATGGAGCTGGTAGTCCAGGCATTTGAGGAGGCAATGGACTCAGGTCCGCTTGCAAGGGAGAAAGCGGCACGAGTTAAGGTAAGGCTTACCGATGCGTCCCTCCACGAGGACACAATCCACAGGGGTCCGGGGCAGGTAATCCCGGCAGTAAAGGACGCTATATACTCAGCAATGCTGCAGGCAGCTGCCGGCCTCATAGAGCCGAAGCAGAAGATTTATATCCGCGTCCCGCAGGACTACATGGGTGCGGTTACCCGCGAGCTGCAGTCTAGGCGCGGGCAGATACTTGACATGAACCAGGAAGGGGATTTATCGATCATTGAAGCTAAGGCCCCAGTTGCCGAGATGCTCGGATTCGCGTCAGCGATCCGCTCGGCGGCAGAGGGCAGGGTTCTTTGGAGCACTGAAAACGCAGGTTTTGAGCTGCTTCCGAGAGAGCTTCAAGATGACGTTGTCCGGAAAATCCGGCAGCGTAAAGGTATAGGAGGTTAAGACACATGGCGACCAACAAGCCACACATGAACTTGGTCTTCATCGGACACGTAGACCACGGGAAATCCACCACAGTCGGGAGGATTCTCTTCGAAAAGGGAGTCATCTCAGAACAGGTGATTAAGAAATACGAAGACGAGGCTGCGAAGTCCGGTAAGGCAACGTTCAAGTTCGCGTGGGTAATGGATGCTATGAAAGAGGAACGTGAGCGGGGTCTTACAATAGACATCGCGCACAGGAGATTCGACACGGACAAGTACTACTTTACCGTCATCGACGCTCCCGGCCACAGGGATTTCGTGAAGAACATGATCACGGGCACCTCGCAGGCCGACGCAGCTGTCCTTGTCATCGCCGCAAACGACGGTGTCATGGAACAGACGAAGGAGCACGCATGGCTCGCCAGGACTCTTGGGATACAGCAGCTGATAGTTGCTATGAACAAGATGGACACGGTGAACTTTGACGAAAAGGTGTACAACGACCGCAAGAAGGAAATAGAGAGCCTCCTCAAACCGATTGGCTACAAGATGGAGAATGTCCCCGTCGTGCCGATAGCCAGCTATGCAACAGCCGAGAACCTTACTCAGAAGGCTGGCGCAAAGATGGGCTGGTACAAGGGTCCATCCATCATTGAGGCGCTCGATGCGCTTAAGGAGCCGCCCAAGGCGACAGACAAGCCGCTCAGGCTGCCCCTCCAGGACGTCTACTCCATAACCGGAGTCGGCACAGTCCCGGTAGGCAGGGTTGAGACCGGCGTAATCAAGCCCGGCATGAAGATTGCCTTCGAGCCGGCGGGCGTGACTGGCGAGGTCAAGACCGTGGAAATGCACCACGAGCAGCTCTCGCAGGCAGGTCCGGGCGACAACGTAGGCTTCAACGTAAGGGGCGTCGGCAAAGACGACATCCGCAGAGGAGACGTCGTCGGGCCGGCAGAAAACCCGCCAACGGTTGTAGAGGAGTTTACGGCGCAGATAGTTGTTTTAAAGCACCCGTCTGCAATAACCGTAGGCTACACTCCTGTGTTCCACGCACACACGACACAGTGCGCGTGCACCTTTACTGAACTGACAAAGAAAATTGACCCGAAGAGCGGCCAAGCGGTTGCGGAGAACCCGGACTTCATAAAGACCGGCGACGCTGCAATCGTCAAGCTGAAGCCATTACAGCCACTCGTGCTGGAAAAGGCTTCTGACTTCCCGCCACTCGGAAGGTTTGCAGTCAGGGATTCGGGTGCAACTGTCGCAGCCGGTGTTGTGCTGGACATAGTCCCGAAGAAGAAATAGGAAATAGCATCCAGAAGCAGCCATAAGGCTGCTTCCTGGAACATTTAGAAGAACATGTCAACAGCTCGAATAAGGCTGATAAGCACGAACCTGGACAGCTTAGCCAGCATTTGTGCCGAAATCGGCGACATAGCGAAGCGGACATCGACCAAACTGAAGGGTCCAATCCCACTTCCGACAAAGAAGATGCGGGTTACCACGCGCAAGTCTGTTTCAGGCGACGGCACGGCAACTTTTGACCGCTGGGAAATGCGAATCCACAAGCGGCTCATAGACATCGAGACTACCGAGCGCGCCATGAGGCAGATAATGCGCATTCAGGTTCCGGAAGACGTCCAGATTGAGATAGAAGTCCCGACTTAGGGAGTAGTTTCTCGATAATTATTAAACCGAGCCAGCAATAGCTTTTTTTGATGAAGACATCCATCCTAATTACCAACGACGACGGCCCGAACTCGCCCTTTCTCGCCCCCCTTGCGAGCGAACTATCCTCGCTTGGCAACATTACAGTCTGCGTTCCCGCGGTCCAGCAGTCCGCAATAGGCACCGCGTTCTCCGCCCAGTACCCAATCTCCTACTATGAGGAGCAGCTCAACGGCGGCAAGATGTACATCGTCTCAGGCTCGCCAATCGACTGTTTCAGGATGGCGTACCACAACCTCGTCGGAAAGCGCCCGGACATTGTCGTCAGCGGGATAAACCTCGGGGAGAACCTTTCCTTGATTTCAACAGCATCTTCCGGCACCCTTGGCGTCGTCAGCTATGCGGCAATGCACGGAATCTCGGGAATCGCATTCAGCCAGGAGGTCAGGCTCGAGGCCCTGAAGTACCACCGCGGCAGCATAGACCTTCCTGCGTCAATCCCCTCCAAACTGGCAAAGCGGATGGTGTCTGCCATTCTTAAGAAGGGAATGCCGGAGGGCGCCGACTTCCTGAACGTTAATTTTCCAGCCGGCGTGAAAATGTCAACCCCAATAAAGATAACGCCCTTATCTAAAGCATACTACAAGGACGCGTTGGATCCGAGGAAGGACCCCCACGGCAGGCTTTACTACTGGAACGCAGGCAAGCCAGTGCTCAAGGGCGCCAAAGGGACGGACACATATGAGCTGAAAAGCGGATTTGTCTCGGTTACGCCAATAGCCCTGCCACACAGCCCGAAAACTCAGCTTCTTCCAGATTTTTTTAGGTAAACGCCGGAAAATATCCCCTGCGCGCCTATGAGTTAATGATTTAAATCACCTGCACATTTATTGCACTCCTAATGCCGTTAAGCAACAACCAGATACTTGGCGTAGTCATATCGGTTGTAGTATTCACCCTCGTTGCCCATACCTTCTACCCGCGGCTTTTTCTTTTCACTGCTTTTGTCGCCCTTGGGCTGATAAGCAAGTACTATAAGGCGCTTTACGCAGTCTCCTTCCTCATAGTTGACCTGACTGACCTTTTTGTTTACCTGACATTCTACAAGCTGGGGCCAAGCTACGCTTTCATGATTGCCCCAATATTCGCCTACACCTATCTTGCGATGGGATGGGCTGGAAACGAGGGGCCGACCGACGCAACCGCCAGGCTAATCGGAATACTCATCTCAACCCTCCTCCTGTTCCAGCTTGGGGTGATGTTTCCGCCCATGATGGCGATAGTGATATACGTCACAGTCGCAGGCTTCATCTGGGGGATGCTGCAGATGCTGGTTTTTCACATACCCAATCCCATATACTTCCCCATCGCCCTATGCCGGGGCGTCCTTTACTACAAGCTCCTTCCATATTTTATGCCCCTCCTCGGGTTAGGCTAAAACCCCGAAAGTTAAGGATTTAAAGCGGACCGTACTCTAGTGGATAGATGCCGCTCAGCAAAAACAAGATAGTGGGGGCTGCCATAACTCTTAGCCTATTGACCGTACTAACCAACACCTACTATCCAAAGCTTTTCTACTTCCTGGTGTTCGCAAGCATCGGCCTCATCTCGAAGTACTACAAGGCGGTTTACGCAGTCTCTTTCCTGATAATCGACCTGACGGATTTTTTTGTAATCCTCGCCTTCTACAAGCTCGGCTCTACCTACGCGTTCGCGCTCGTGCCGATTTTTGCCTATTTTTACCTTGTAACTGGATTGTACGGCAATGAGGGCCCAACGGACTGCACCTCTAGATTCATAGGGCATTTGCTCAACACCCTCCTGTTGTTTTACACTGCCGCCGTGTACCCTCCTGCGACTGTCTTTTTCATCTATATACTATTGGCCGGCCTAATCTGGGGTACAAACCAGATGCTGATGTTCCACATAATAAACCCAGTCTACTACCCCATAGCTATCTGCCGCGCAGCGCTCTACTGGCGGGTTCTGCCATACCTCCTTCCGCTTATCGGTTTAGCGACTATCCCCCCTTAGCCCCGCAACTGCATAAAGCATATAAAGATTTCCCGGCTATACTCCGGATATGAAACTCAGTGAAAGGTTGGCACATTACCTTCCGAACGACTGGAAGATATACGCGTTCACAGCCGTGGCTCTCCTCTCGCTTGGGCTATACTTCGTAATACTCGGGCTTATACAGTTTGCAGGCACGCTAAAGCTCATTTTCCTTTTCATCTCGCTCACAATCCTCATCATAATAATGCGGTTTCCCGAGAGGATATCCGAAGTGGGCGGGACGGACATAGAGCTCGTCCTGATAGCATTCATGGGCGCATTCTACGGCCCGACAATAGGCGGGGCGTTCGGCTTCCTGTCGACCGCAGTTTCCGAATACTTCACTGCGAACACGCCGCAGTACCGGATAGCCGAGACTATAGCACACACGATAGTCGGGATAGTCGCCGGGCTTTGGCTCACCCTGACTCCAGAGAACTACATGTTCGTCCTGATGGTTTTTGTCGTCGTTTCCCATGTAATCTCCCGCCCGATTTGCATCGCAATCGGCTGCCCGTTTGTCCCTCAGGTCGGCTACATGTTCGTCAACATCCTCTGGTCCTACGTCATAATCCGCCAGTTCGGGCTTTACCTCTTCAGCATATTCGCGTGAGCCAAATGGAAACAATAAGCTACTCAGACTTCAAAAAAATGGAGCTCAGGGTAGGGAAAATCCTCCTGGTCTCCCGCGTCGAGGGCGCAGACAAGCTCTACAAACTGAAGGTAGACATAGGCCGGGGTGAGCCAATATCGCTGGTCACCGGGCTTGTGCCATACTACTCTGAAGACAAGCTCCTTGGGAAAGAGATTGTAGTTCTCGTCAACCTAGAGCCGAAGAAGCTCAAGGGCGAAGTGTCCAACGGAATGCTCCTATGCGCCGAGGACGGCGGCAAGGTCGCGCTGCTGAAGCCCGACTTTGGCGTCTCACCCGGCTCAGTTGTGGACTGAGAAAAGTTTTAAACAAACACCCACTATACTTTAACTACCTCATGCCGAGGTGGCAGAATCTGGCTAATGCGCTGGTCTTGAGAACCAGTGGGCCTTTCGGGTCCGTATGAGTTCAAATCTCATCCTCGGCGCTTTTCATTCAGAATCAATCCTAAGGTATATATATCGCGCGCATTTACACAGGGGCATGGGGATACTAAAAGAGGCGCGTTTTGAAAAATCACTTCATGAGACGGAAAAAATACTGTACGCCATTGTACCGTCGCTTTTGAGCAGTCCACACATATGGTTGGGCGTTTTCCTGTTCTTCTACGGCATACTCTTAGGTTCTTTTATTTCAGGAGCAGGCATCTTCTTTCTCATTCTCAGTATCCTGATGATACAATGGGGATATGTCAAAATAAAAAGGACAACATACTACATCACAAACGTGCGGGTAGTTATGGAGTTGCCATTTTTTAATTATCACGTGATGGACATAACCTACGACAAAATCACAGATGTCCAAGCACGCCAAAGCTTTTTAGAGCGCATCCTTGACTATGGTCACGTAATCATCAACACAGCAGGCACCCCTCTTTCTGAACTCAAGATTATGGGGGTTAGAAACTATGCTGAGCTGGGTGAGGCGATAAATGGCTGCCGCGCAAAAAAATCCACAACAACGGAAGAATCCCCCTTGGCTATCCTAAAGAAAAGGTTTGCCAGAGGCGAGATAAATGAAGACGAATTTTTGAAAAAGAAGCGACTCTTGGCAGAATAGGACATCCTATGTGCTTTTTATTCCAAAGAAACAAAAACCCGTTTCCTTGGCACCTCTTTTTACGCGGTTTAGTTGAAACCTAAATAAAAGAATAAGAACTAGATGTTCTTTACTCACAAATATGTGGCCGTTCAAGAAGGACAAGAAAACCGAAATAGAAAAACGGAAGAAGACGCTCGAAAAGAAAAAGGCGAAAATTGACAAGAAAAAGAAGGACGCTGCCGAAAAGTCAAAAACGCCGAAGGTAAAGGGCGGCAAAGAGCCCCCTGCTGCAAAGATGGGGGGCGTCGCCGACCGGCTTGAGCGCGGGCTTGAGCAGCTCGAGAAGCTTGGCGAGGAGGAATATTACCAGCCGGACTCCAAGCCATACGAGTTCCGGTTTGGTCAGGGGATTGTCAACCTTAATGTGCGCGGCAAGACGCTAGCCGACCTGTTCGAGAACGCAGCCGAAGCCATGTTTGGCGTAATGGTCGACCTCAACCAGATCGAGGCTGTGGACTCTAAGACCGTTGAAGTCGAGTCGGCGTATCCTGCGGACATGCTGAAGGCGTGGCTCGACAGCCTGCTATTCCACTACGGCGTGGACTATCTTATCTTCAGCGACTTTGATGTCAAAATAACCGGCAACAAGCTTACTGGAACGGCTACCGGCGAGGAGCTTGACAGCAAAATGCATGAAAAGAAATGCGAGGTCAAAAACATACTCAAGGACGTGCAAATCGAGCAAAAAAGGAACGGTTTTGAGGCGAAATTGTCCCTCGAAATATAATTGCCGCCCCTCGATGAAAACCTTTATAAATGAGGGCACTAAATATGTTGTCACCCTCGAGGGAATCGAGCGGTTTTTTCGATTTATCATATCGAGAATAGACTATGACTAGATGGAAGGGTAAGCCCCGTGCGGGCTCTCGTGCATACAGCCCTAGGAAGAGGGCAGCATCGCAGTCAGCTCGCGTTAGGTCCTGGCCCGTTTCTGTGAAGTCCGAGAAGCCAGTTTTCCTTGCCGGCTTTGCAGGCTACAAGGCAGGGATGACCCACTGCTTTGCCATCGACAATCGAAAGGATTCCCATTCGTCCGGCAAAGAAATCATGCTCTCCTGCACAGTCCTTGAAACCCCACCTCTTGTTCTCTTCGGCGCCCGTGCGTACAAGAAAACCCCATACGGCCTTGTCATACTCTCTGAAACCTACTCAAGTGATAACAGCAAATACGTCCTCGCCCGCGTCCGGCCTGGCAAGCCAAATGCAAACTTCGCCCAGGAGTCCGCAGGCGCATACGATATACGTGCACTTCTCCACACCCAGCCTTACAAGCTGAAGGGCGTCCCGAAAAAGGTGCCGGAAGTAATAGAGCTCGGGCTTCTCGGCTCGAACGAGGAGAAGCTCAAGTTCATCCAGGAAAAGCTCGGCAAGGAAGTGCCAGTCTCTGAGGTCCTAAGCCCAGGGCAGTTTATCGATGCCCTTGCAGTGACGAAAGGCAAGGGATTCCAGGGCAGGATAAAGCGGTTCGGCGTAAAGATGATGAAGCGCAAGCAGGCATCGCTGAAGACCAGGCGCTCAGGCACCATCGGCGGAAGGCAGACTGGAACAAGGTGGCAGGTACCGATGCCAGGCCAGATGGGCTACCACCAGAGGTGCGAATACAACAAAAAGCTCATACTCGTCGGGAGCGAGCCCATAACCCCGAAGGGCGGGTTCATACGCTACGGCGAAGTAGTCGGGGATTACGTCCTTGTCGAAGGCTCAGTCCCAGGCCCGACGAAGCGGCTCATCACCATCCGGCACGCGCTCAGGTCGTCGCCAACTTACGCTCCAAAGCCAATCGAAATAACCTATATCAGCAGGGAGTCAAAGCAGGGAGCATAGAATGAAAGCAGCAGTATATTCCAAATCGGGTGCGAAGACAAAAGACATAGAGCTCCCGCGGGTTTTCAATACCGAATACCGCCCAGACCTGATAAAGCGCGCGCATCTCGCATTCATGTCCAACACCTACCAGCCGAAGGGCGCTGACCCAATGGCTGGCAAGAGGAACACTGCCGAAAACTGGGGCAAGGGCGGAGGCATCTCGAGGGTTAGGCGCATCAAGGCAGGCCCAATGCGGAAAGGGCGCGGGTCAAAGCGCTACCGTGCGAAGTTCGGAAGCTTCCACGCAGCCGGCAGGGCGGCGTTCTCGCCATGCAACGTCGGCGGATACAGGGCGCACCCCCCTAAGGTCGCCAAGATTCTCACTCTCAAGATAAACTCAAAAGAAAAGGCGTATGCAGTCAGGTCCGCAATTGCAGCCACTGCGCAGAAAGACGTTGTTTCCTCAAGGGGGCACGACATTGAAAAGCTCAAGTCGCTCCCGCTGGTTGTCGAGGACGATTTCTCAAAGATTTCAAAATCAAAGGATGCCGTCTTGGCGCTTGCAGCACTTGGCATTATCGGAGATGTCGAAAAGTCAAAGCCAAAGAAGGTACGGGCCGGCCGCGGAAAGATGCGCGGCAGGAGATACCGCGAGAGGAAGGGCCCGCTTTTCGTGCTTGCATCAAACTCCCCTGCCTCCAAGGCGCTGAAGAACCTCGCAGGCTCAGACGTAGCCACAGCAAAATCAGTCAACATTGAGCAGCTCTCCCCTGGTGCGCACGGCGCGCGGCTAGTGGTCTGGACTGAGCAGGCGATAAAGGAAATTGGCGAGAGGTTCAAATGAAGCCATACGACGTACTAATCAAGCCGCTGGTAACTGAAAGGGCAATCGACCAGATTGAGAAGCAGAACAAGCTGCACTTCCTTGTGAAGTCCTCTGCCACCAAGAAGGATATCGCGGCGGCCGTTGAGAGCCTTTACAAGGTCAAGGTCCACTCAGTAAACGTACAGATAAAGTTTGGCATCAAGAAGGCATACGTCCGCCTTGCGCCGGAGAATTCCGCCGCAGATGTGGCAGCCAAGCTAGGGATAGTATAATGGGAAAACGAATCATCTCTCAGAGGCGCGGGAAGGGAAGCCCAGCATACAGGTTCCCAAGCCACCGCAGCAAGGGCATGATAGCCCTCGCACCCCTCTCTAACCAGGATGCGTTCGTCGTCGAGGACATTTTCCACAACCAGGCGCATTCGACCCCGCTCGCAAGAATCGTGTCACAAAGCGGGTTCAAGACGCTCATACCTGCCGCAGAGGGAATGTACGTCGGGCAGAAGCTCGTTGGCGTCCAGCCGGGCGTTCCGATGACGATGCGGGACATACCTGTCGGCAAAAACGTATACAACATCGAGCTCAGCCCTGGCGACGGCGGAAAGCTCATGCGGAGCAGCGGGACCTCTGCACGGTTCGTCGCAATAGAAGGCAAGACTGCAGTCCTCCGCCTTCCGTCAGGCAAATTCAAGAACATTTCGCTCAACTGCCGCGCAATAATCGGCACAGCCGCTGGCGGCGGCAGGCGCGACAAGCCGCTGGTCAGGGCAGGCAACGCATACTATAAATACAAAGCAAGGAACAAGCTCTGGCCGAGGACTTCTGCGCTGCACATGAATGCAGTCGACCACCCATTCGGTGGAGGCAGGCACCCGCACACAGGCAAGCCTGAGACGACTTCAAAGAATGCGCCTCCGGGACGGAAAGTAGGATACATCGGCGCCAGGCGGACGGGACACAAACGATAATGGCAAAGGAATTCACATACCGCGGAAAGACACTTGCAGAGCTCCAGTCCATGGATATCTCTGAATTTGCAAAGCTCGCGGACTCGCGCGCACGCAGGCGCCTGCTTGCGATGCCCGAGGTGGACAAGAAGCTCCTTAGGAAGATCCGCAAGGCATCAAAGCCGGTACGGACGCACCTTCGGGATATGGTAGTTGTCCCAGAGATGGTCGGCAAGGTACTCATGATTTACAACGGGAAAAGCTTCGAGCGGGTCGATATCCAGCCTGACATGGTTGGGCACCGCCTCGGCGAGTTTTCCATGACGCGGCCAAGGGTCAAACACTCGGCTCCGGGCATAGGCGCAACTAGGAGCAGCAAATACGTCTCACTCAAATGAAACTGAAATACTGCTGTCAGACAAAGGGCGCGAAGGCGATGGGCAGGGACCTTCAGATTTCACCCAAACGGTCATACGAGGTTGCAAGGATGATCCGCGGGAAGAAGCTCGAAACCGCTAAGCGCGAGCTTGAGCTTGTCGTTGCAAAAAAGATGGCAGTCCCGCACGTCAGGTACAAGCGGAAGACCGGCCACAAGACAGGCATGATGGCTGGCAGGTACCCGGTTAAGACTGCTGCAGAATTCCTTAAGGTGCTCAAGAATGCAGAATCAAACGCCAAAGACCTGAACAAGGACAAGCTCGTGGTAAGCCACATATCCGTCCACAAGGCGAGAATCATGTACGGGCGCAAGAAAGGCTCGCCCTACAACAAGAAAACATCGCATATACAGGTGGTATTGACTGAGGCATAATGGCGATAGAACGACATTTTATTGACGAGAACGTGAAGAAGCTTGTGGTCAAGAAGTTCACTGAGAAGAAGCTCGAGAGGGTCGGCTGCGGCAACGTCATGATATACCGCACCCCGCTCGGAATGCGGGTCACCATATTCGCAGAAAAGCCAGGTCTTGTCATAGGTAGGAAAGGCAAGAGCGTACAGGAGCTAACAGACATATTCCGCGAAGACTTCAAGCTGGAGAATCCGCAGATAGAGGTTCAGCAGATAGAAATTCCTGAACACAACGCCAACCTGATGGCTCAGAGGGTCGCCTCAGCGCTTGAGCGCGGAATAGCCTTCAGGCGCGCCGCCTACTCCGTGATAAGGCGCGTAATGGCATCCGGCGCCCTTGGAATCGAAGTCATAATATCTGGCAAGCTAAGCGGCGAAAGGGCGAAGTCAGCCAAGTTCAAGGAAGGCTTCATACTTCACACCGGCGAGATATGCGACCGGGTTGTCCTGAAGGGCTACGCCGTCGCTAGGCTGAAGCCAGGTATCCAGGGCGTACGCGTCAAGATAGTCCCGCCTGGCGTATCAGCCAAAAGCATAATCGAAAAACCGCTTCCGTCTGAGGTGCAGAAGCCGGCGGCAGAAGAGCCCGCAGCAAAGGCGCCCGCCGAGGCGTCAGCTGAGGCGCCAGAGGGAAAAGCGGCTGAACCCAAGGCGGAAGAGAAAAAAGCGCCGAAAGCCGCAGAAAGCAAGGACGCGAAGAAAGCGCCAGCTTCAGAGGAGAAATCCGAGACGACGCCAAAAGCAAAGGCTGAGAAGAAATCCAAAGAAGCGCCCGCAGCCGAGAAAAAAGTGTCAAAGGAAAAAGAGAAAAAGGCTCCGGCGAAACAAGAAACGAAGGAGTCAAAGTCCTAAAATGGCAATACTCAGGTCCAAAGAGATCCGGCAAATGAAGCCTGCGGAAGTTTCCGCGAAGCTTGACGAGCTGAAGCAGACGCTCATGGAAGAGCGGTCTAAGCTCACAGCCGTCGGCGCCGCTGACAACCCCGGGAAACTAAGGGAAATCAGAAGGACAATAGCTAGGGCAGAAACCATCCGGAGAGAATCCAAGTAATGCCGGAAATCTGTCAGGTCTGCGGTCTGCCAAAGGAACTCTGCATCTGCCAGGAGCTGGCAAGGGAAAAGCAGAGAATCAAGGTCTATGTCCTGAAAAGGAAGTACGGGAAGCTCATGACCGTCGTCGAAGGCTTCGACGAAAAGGAGATAGATGCAAAAGAGCTCACAAAAGGGCTGAAGGCGAAATGCGCCTGCGGCGGGACCTTCAAGGAAGGCCACGTCGAGCTCCAAGGCGACCACAGGAACAAGGTGAAAAACCACCTCGTATCGCTCGGGTTTTCCGAGTCAATGGTCGAAGTGAGATGAGGTCGAAGGAAAACCTCCACCAGCACGAGCTCATAGGGCTCAAGGTGGAAGTTGCCGAGTCCTCTAATACGGCCCTCATGGGGCTGAAGGGAACGGTCGCGGACGAGACGAGAAACATGCTCGTCGTTGATTCCGGCGGGATGAAAAAAGTCCCGAAAGCCGACTGCACCTTCCGGTTCCCGGAGTACGGGGTCAGCATCGAGGGAAAAATCCTCGTCGCGCGCCCTGAAGACAGGATAAAGAAAAGGTTCGAAAAATGACAGAAACAAAGAAAGCGGAAAAAAAGAAGGAAACTCCCAGCGTGGGCTATGCAACCCGCGGTTCGCAGTTCCAGGGGATAGTCGTCAGCACAAAGATGCAGAAGACCGCGACCGTCAGAATCGAGCACGTCCGCAAGATCCAGAAATACGACCGGCTTGAGAAGAGGAGCAAGAAAGTAGCCGCCCACAACCCAGAGTCAATAAATGCAAAGCAGGGCGACCTCGTCCTAATCCAGGAGTGCAGGCCGATAAGCAAGACAAAATCATTCATAATCACAAAGGTGGTATCGCATGGTTAAGCGGGTCTCGAAGGTCCACGCAAAGCCAATTGCAGTGGCGCCGAAATACCTGCCGATAGGTGCACGGCTCGTCTGCGCCGATAACTCCGGCGCAAGGATTGTGGAGATAATCTCCGTCCACGGCCACAAAGGTCGTCACAGGAGAATAGCGTCGGCTGGTGTCGGCGACATGGTAAACTGCACAGTAAAGAAGGGGAATCAGGACCTCAGGGGAGAGGTTTTCCAGGCGATAGTCATCCGCCAGAAAAAGGAATACAAGCGCGTGGACGGCACAAGAATCAAGTTCGAGGACAACGCCGCAGTACTAACTACTGCGGACGGAGACCTTAAGGGCACAGAGATAAAAGGCCCGGTGGCCAAAGAGGCGGCAACTAAGTGGCCGGGCATATCCGGCGCAGGAGCACTGCTCGCATGAAGTCAAAACAGCCGAGAAAGCAGAGGTTTGCGCTGTTCAACGCGCCTCTGCACCTAAAGCAAAAAAAGCTCACTGCCCCGCTGAGCAAGGAGCTCAGGAAAACGAAGAAAAAGCGCTCCCTTCGGGTAAGGCGCGGCGACGAAGTCCAGGTATTGCGCGGAGCAAGCCGCAAGCGGCGCGGCGAGGTGCAATTCGTTGACTGCAAGAGGGGCAAGATATTCGTCAAGAATATCACCAAGAAAAAGACCGACTCTTCCGAGGTAATGGTCTCGCTTGAGCCGTCAAATGTCATGATAGTGAAACTCAATGAAGACGACAAACGGAGGTTTTAATGCACCTTAAGAGAACCTGTTCGCCAACATTTTGGCCCATAATACGGAAGCAGAAAACATGGGCGGTCAGGCCGGCTTCTCGCGGATTCATGCTTAACGAGTCTATGCCTCTGCTCCTGGTAATCCGGGATGTCCTTGGCGAGACAAAGACGCTTAGGGAGACAAAGAAGCTCCTTAACCAGGGTGTTGTCACAGTCAACGGCAAGGACCGGACGGATTACCGGTTCCCGGTAGGCCTCTTTGACATAATACACATAACGCCGATTAAAAAAACTTACATCGTCGTCCCGTCCAAGAAAGGAATTGGGATAAAGGAGACTAAGCCGGCAAGCTCAGCTCTCATGAAGATAACGAACAAGGTAGCAAACGGCAAGGACGCTTACCAGTACACGTTCCACAATGGGATGACCATTAACCTGAACAAGAGCTACAAGATAGGCGACTCGCTCGTCATCGGCTTCGACGGAAAGGTCCAGGGCTCTTTTGAGATGAAAGAAGGCACCTACGCAGTAATCACTGGCGGAAGGCGGCGCGGCGCCCAGGGAAAAATTACGTCAATAACCCTACCTGCCTTCACCGGCTCTAAAATGGTTGCAATAGAGGGCGAGGGCGGCTCGTACATCACAAAATATGATTATGTCTTCCCATGCGGAAAGGCAAAGCCGGAGGTTGACTTATGAACAAGATGGCTGAGCCTAAGATAGACAAGATATGCCTGAACATGGGCGTAGGGGAGAGCGGGGAGCCGCTGACCAAGGCCATGAAGGTTCTCACAGACCTTACTGGAAAGAACCCAGTGAAGACATTCGCAAAGGCGACCGTGCCCGGCTTTGGCGTAAGGCAGAATCAGGAAATAGGCTGCAAGGTCACGCTACGGAACGAAGCCGCAGAGAACTTCCTTAGGAAAGCATTCAAGACTGTCGGGAACAAGCTTTCTCCAAAGTGCTTCGACAAGAACGGGAACTTTTCATTCGGCGTCTCTGAGCACATAGAACTTGAGGGAATGCGCTACGACCCGAAGATTGGGATATTCGGGTTTGACGTCGCCGTCAACCTCATCCGCCCCGGCTACCGCATTGCAAAGCGGAAGAAATCCAAATCAAAGATTGGGAACAAGCACAAGCTGACTCCCGCAGACTCAATGGAATACGTAAAAAACAAATTCGGGGTGACTATCGGTGGCAAATAGGACATGCGGCAAAGCCGTCAGGTGCTGCAGGATATGCGGCACAAGCGAGCGGCTGATTCGCTCATATGGGCTTTACATATGCGGACGTTGCTTCAGGGAGGTAGCAAGGGACGTCGGCTTCAAGAAATACTCCTAAAATGAGACACGACCTACTCGCGGACGCAATGTCTGCAATAAAAAACGCGGAAAGAATGGGAATGCATGAGCTTAAGGTTCCCTCTAGCAACCTTCTGAAAGACGTTCTTGGCGTCTTCAAGAAGGAAGGTTACATCGAGGACTACTCCTCGGAGGGCGCATACTCCCTTAAGGTCAAGCTTGCGAAGAAAATAACTGACTGCGGAGTCATAAAGCCGCGGTACTCAATAAACAAGAACACATACACCAAGTGGGAGAAGCGGTACCTTCCGTCGAGGGACTTCGGCATACTTGTCCTGTCGACACCGAAGGGCGTCATGACGCACCGCGAAGCCAAGGACAAGAACCAGGGGGGTGTCTTGCTCTCGTTCGTATACTAACATGAAATCCACAATAAAAATCCCTGACGGCGTTCAGGTAAGCGTTCAGCGAAAGAAGGTAACCGTCAAGGGCAAGAAGGGCGAGCTCACTAGGCAGTTTGTATGCCCCACCATAAAGATTGAAGTCGCCGGAGACCAGGTCATCGTCACCTGCGAGTCTGCCAGGAAAGCAAAAAAGGCAACTGTCGGCACAATAGCTGCGCACGTAAAAAACATGATAATCGGCGTAACCAATGGGTACAAGTACTCGCTTCGCGCAGTTTATGCGCACTTCCCTATGGTGTGCAAGGTCCAGGGAAGCAAGTTCCTGATTGACAACTTCCTCGGCGAGAAATATCCGCGGAAGACAAATGTGCCGGCGGGCGTAGAAATCAAGATCAGCGGCCAGGACCTAACCGTCCTCGGCTTAAACAAAGAGGCAGTCGGAATTGCCGCTTCAAGGATAGAGCAGCTGACAAAGCTCAAGACGAGGGACAGGCGGGTTTTCCAGGACGGAATCTATCTCACAAAGAGGGAGTTGGCAGAATGACGTTACTAGAGCTAAGGAAAAAGATTCAGGCAAGACGGAGCTATACGTGCAAGCGGGGCCACTGGAAGAAGTACGGCACCGGCTGGAACAAGCCGAAAGGAATCCACTCAAAGCTCAGGCAGCACTGGAAGAGCAGGGGCAAATACCCCTCAACCGGAGACGGCTCGCCGGCAGAGGTCAGGGGCCTTAACCCGAAAGGCTTCAACGACGTCCGAATATCAAACCCCGCACAGCTGCAGGCTCTAAATCCAAAGACTGACGCAGTCCTGATTGCGTCCTCGGTCGGCTTCAAAAAGCGCCAGATCATACTCAAGAAGGCTGACGAGCTCAAGCTGGAGGTTTCAAACAGATGAAGACCCAGAAACGGCTTGCGGCATCGCTGCTCAAATGCGGCGTAAAGAGGATACGGGTAAACCCAGCGGACGAGGAAGTCCAGATGGCCCTTACCCGCGATGACATCCGCGCAGCAATCGCTAGGAAGGCAATATACAAAGTCAAATCAAACCAGCAGTCCCGCGTCAGGGCAAGAAAAATAAAGCTCGCAAGGAAAAAAGGCAGGTCCTCTGGCCACGGCAGGCGCAAAGGGCCAGCCGGCGCAAGGGAGCCGTCCAAACAGCAGTGGGTCAGGCGCATACGCGCAATACGGGACGAGCTGAGGAAGATGAAGGCCGAGGGCAAGATAACGCCGCACGAGTACAGGCGGCTCTTCAGGCTTTCAAAGGCAGGCGTCATCCATCACAGGGCTCACGCCAGGAGCATGGGGGGTAAATAATGGCACAAGGTCCAAGGTACAGGGTAATGTTCAGGAGAAGGCGCAAGGGCAAGACAGACTACACTGCGCGGCTGGGTATGCTTAGGGGCAACCTCCCGCGATTCGTTGTACGGTCCACGAACAGCAGGATACTCTGCCAGCTAGTTGACTACTCAAAAGAAGGCGACAAGACGACCGCATCCGTTGGAAGCGACGCCCTGAAGCAGTACGGCTGGAAGGCCGGCGGCGCAAACACATCCGCAGCCTACCTCACTGGCCTCCTGCTGGGAAAGAAGTCCGGCGCCAAGAAAGCCATACTTGACATCGGGTTGAGCACTTCCGTCAAGGGCGCAAAGGTGTACGCCGCTGCAAAAGGGCTTCAGGACGCAGGCGTCGAAATAGCCATAGGCGACGTAGTCCCGGACGAATCAAGAATAAGCGGCACTCATGTTCAGGAATATGCAAAATCGCTTCCTGAGGAGGAGCGCAAGAAGCGTTTCTCGCTTTACTACAAAAACAGCATAGACCCGACTAAGCTCGTTGACCATTTCAACGCAGTCAAGGTCAAGATAGAAGGTGCAAAATGAGGCGCAGACGCTCAAATATGCAAAAAAGAGGCCCCAGAAAAGACGACGTGGCTGTCGAGTGGATACCAAAAACTGCCCTCGGAAAGCTTGTCAAGGCAGGTGAAATAACCTCTGTCGATGAGATATTCAAGAAGGGAATCAAGATACGTGAGGCTGAAATAGTCGACCACCTGATCCCAGACATGGAGGAGAGCGTCGTCGGCATTGGAATGGCGTCCAGGCCTTTTAAGATGGTCCAGAGGATGACTGACTCTGGCAGAAGGAGCAACTTCCTAGTGATCGTCATAGTCGGCAACGGCAACGGGTATGTTGGCCTTGGCCAGGGAAGGGCAAGAGAATACGGTCCTGCCCTCAGAAAGGCAATACGCAACGCAAAGCTCAATCTCATACACGTTCCTCGCGGCTGCGGCTCATGGGAATGCGGCTGCGGCGGGGGGCATTCCCTCCCTGTCGGCGTGTGGGGCAAGTCCGGCTCAATACGAATCCACCTCAAGGCGGCGCCAAAAGGGCTCGGCCTTGCGGCGAACAAGACAAGCTGCATCCTGCTCAAGCTCGCAGGCGTATCTGACATTTGGTCACAATGCCTTGGGCACACAAAATCGCGGGTCAACATGGCGAAAGCGACCTTCGACGCGCTTAACAACCTAAACAAGGTGAAGAACCTAAAATGAAGCTGGCAATCGTAAGGATACGGAAGGGGGAGCCGAATCCCACTGCCAGGACGACCCTTGAATGCATGAAGCTGACGCGGATTAACAACTGCATAATAATACCTGACACCAAGATTTACCTTGGCATGCTTCAGGCGATAAAGGACTACGTCACATGGGGTCCCGTGTCCGAAGACGGCATGATGGCGATACTCCCCAGGGCAAAGCCGGTCGGCATGACTCTTGAGGAATATCTCAAGAAAAACAAAAAGTCACTAAAGGACATTTCTTCTGCACTCCTCACGGACAAGTCCCTCAAGGAGCTCGGGCTCTCGCAGACAATAGGCCTTCACCCCCCGCGGGGCGGGCACAAGTCAGTCAAGCGGGCGTACCCAAAGGGCGCGCTTGGCAACAGGAAGGACGCGATAAACAAGCTTCTCGTGAGGATGAGATAATTAGAGGTTGAAATGACAGTAAAAATACGCTGCAAAAACATAAGGTTCAGGGGATACAGCACCCACGGGTGGGGCCACAAGAAGAAGCACCGCGGAGCCGGAAGCAGGGGCGGTCGCGGAAGGGCAGGCCTCCACAAGCACAAGTTCGTATACGCACTGGTCAATGGCTTGTTCCACAACGGCAGGCTGGCTGAATTCGGCTTCAAGTCAAAGCCAGCCCGTGAGGCGGTCCGTGTGATAAACCTGTTCCAGATTGAGGAGCTCGCCAAGGGAAGGCGGGAAGTCGACATCTCAGAGTACGGCTACGCGAAGGTCCTTGGCCGCGGCAGGCTTACAAAGCCGCTCACAATCAAGGCGGAATACTTCTCCGCGTCTGCAGTTGAAAAAATAAAGGCGGCAGGCGGAAAGGCAGTCGGCGCAGTCCAGGAAGAGGCGCCGGAGGAAGCCCTGCCTAAAGAGGAAAAGAAGGAAGAGAAGAAGGAATCCAAGCCTAAGGATAAAAAAGTTAAATAGGTTAACACATCCTACTCAACATGGGTATTTTAGATTATCTTCCAAAAGTCTCCGAGCCAAAGCGGAGCCTGACCTTCAAGGAGAAGATGAAGTGGACCGGGATAATACTTATCCTCTACTTTATACTTGCGGAGGTTACCCTCTGGGGAATTGACCCGACCGCCACAGACTACTTTGAGTCCCTGAGGGCAATAATGGCCGGGCGGTTCGACTCAATAATCACCCTAGGCATAGGCCCAATCGTGATGGGCTCAATAGTGCTCCAGCTGCTTGCAGGGGCGAAGGTTCTGGAATTCGACCAATCAACCTCGGAAGGCAGGGCGCTTTTCCAGGGGACCCAGAAGATTTTCGTCATTGGATTCATAATTTTTGAGGGCTTGGTCTTGGTCCTTTCCGGCCAGGTGCCGGCGGACCGGGCCCTTGGGGGAATCGCAGTCCCTGCCCTGATATTCCAGATAATGCTCGGCGCCACCCTCATCATGTTTATGGATGAGGTCTGCAGCAAATGGGGCTTCGGCTCGGGCGTCGGGCTGTTCATCGCGGCAGGCGTCTGCCAGCAGATATTCGTTGGCTCCCTGAACTGGATACCTGCCCACGCCGGCGAGGCAATACCGGGAGCCATACCATTCGCGCTTACTGCCCTGCGGGAGGGCCAGAGCTTCATGAACGTCTTTGTACGGTCTGGTGCGGGCGACCTCCTTGCGATATTCTCAACAGTTCTAGTCCTAATAGTCTCCATATACTCACAGGCAATGAAGGTCGAGCTTCCACTCGCCTACGGGAACATCCGCGGAATCGGCAGGAAATTCCCACTCCCATTCGTCTACGCGAGCAACATGCCCGTCATATTCACCGCCGCACTGCTTGCCAACATCCAGATATGGTTCGGCCTGCTGAACCGCGCAGGAGTCATCTCCCGCGCAACAATGGAGAAAATCCTGTTCTACCTGCTTCCGCACAGCAATTTTGGCGACCTTCTCGTCCTGCACATCGCCAAGGGCGGCGGAGTGCTTGGCGCCAGCAACATTATGGCTGCAGTTACCTATACAATCCTTATGGTCGTAGGCTCAATAGTATTCGCTTTCCTTTGGGTAAGCATGAGCAACATGGATGCAAAGTCCCTTGCTGAGAGGCTCACATCATCCGGCCTGCACAGGCCAGGCTTCCGCAAGGACCCGCGCGTCACAGAGAAAATCCTAGACCGCTTTGTGCCCCACATAACCCTGCTCGGAGGCGCCTTCGTCGGGCTTCTCGCGGCAGGCGCAACCCTGACCGGCGCTTTTGGAGGTGGCACTGGAGTCCTCCTTACTGCAGGAATAGTCTACAAGCTCTACGAGGACATAGCAAGCCAGCAGGCAATGGAGTCGCAGCCGTTGCTGAGGAAATTCATGGGCGAAACGTCCTTTGGAATATAAAATGGGCATAGTATACACCATACTGAATCCTGTCCTGTCCCCCGTCCTCAGCCTTGGGACTATCTGGGCGATACTCACCCTTTCGATAATAATCAACCTGATTTCGACATTACTCACCAAGGCCATGGTTGACACCAGGCGGATGAAGGAAATACAGGAGGAGCTCAAGAAATACCGCTCAAAGACACTTGCCGCAGCCAAGTCTGGGGAGAAAGCCCAGGACAGTGCAGAGGAGCAGGCAAGGCTCATGGAGATGCAGCAGGAGATGATGAAGCTGCAGTTCCCGATGTTCTTCACCATGATACCCATCCTGATAGTGTTCGTCTGGATGCGCGACGCGTTTATTGCAACTGGCGAAGTCATAACCCTGCCGTACACACTTCCAATCTGGGGCAACACCCTCGGCTGGATAGGGTGGTACATACTATGCTCGCTTCCCATGTCTTTGGTTATACGAAAGGGCCTGAGGGTGGCCTGATGGCGGCACTACCGTGCGCAACTGCAAACCCAGGAGTGATTTGAGATGCGGATTGCACTTTCCGGCCCGCCTGGCTCAGGGAAAACAACGGTCGGCGAGATTATTGCCAAGCGGCTAAGCCTAAAATTTATTCCGGCAAGCCAGATATTCAGGGAAATGGCCAAGGAGCAGGGGATGCCGATAGAGCAATTCAACAAGTTCTGCGAGACCGACAAGGCGTTCGACAAGAAAATGGACGCGTCCCAGAAGAAGTACATGCTACAGGACAACGTTGTCATCGACAGCCGGCTCTCGGCGCACTTCATCACGAACGCAGACTTCAAGGTCCACATCCGCGCTGACCTGAAGGAGCGTGCAAGGCGCGTTGCCGGGCGGGACAAAATGCCGCCAGCCGAGGCTGAAAAGAAGATAACTGCCCGTGAGGCCAGCGAGCGCGCAAGGTACACGGAATACTACGGCATCGACATAACTGACCTGTCCATATACGACATAGTCCTAAATTCCACAAAATGGACCGCTGACGAGGTTGCTGACATCATAGTAACAGCCATCAGACAGAAGGAGGTAAAAAAATGATTGTTGGACAGGTTTGCATAAAGAAAAAAGGCCACGACGCCGGTCGCGAGTGCGTCATAATTGAGCTAAAGGAGAAGGAGAACCGCGCCCTAGTAACCGGCCCGAAGGCAGTTACCGGTGTCAGGCGCAGGTATGTCAACCTCGCCCACCTAACGCCCACCCAAAAGGCGCTCCAGATTAAGGCGAACGCCTCAGACAGCGAAATAGCGGCGCTCCTCGGCAGGAAGATAACTGAGCACCCAAAAAAGGAAACGCCAGTAAAAACGGAAGAGAAAAAAGAGGCGCATCCGAAGAAGGCAGAGGCAAAGCCCAAAGCAAAGCCGAAGGCTAAGCACAAGGCAAAGAAGAAATAATTATGGAATGGCAAGTCAAGTCGGAAGCTGAGACCAATCCAGCCTATGGCTGCCTTCCCTCAAAGCGCCCTATAGTGGAATACCTCCGAAACGGGATTATCAACGTTGACAAGGTTGCAGGGCCCACATCCAGGCAGGTTGCGGACTGGGTCAAAAACATCTTTGGCGCCTCAAAGACGGGGCATTCCGGGACCCTCGACCCAAACGTTACCGGGGTGTTCGTCGTCGCTCTTGACAATGCAACCAAGGCGATACATGTCCTCCTCCACTCCCCTAAGGAATACGTCTGCCTCATGCACCTCCACGAGGACGCCCCGCTCCGCGACCTGAAAACGGCAATGAAGGAGCTCACGGGCAAGACATACCAGCGCCCCCCTCTTCGTTCAGCCGTCAAGCGCGTCCTGCGCGTTAGGGAGGCATACGCCATCGACCTCATAGAAAAGGACGGCAAGGCAGTCCTGTTCCGCGTCTCCTGCGAAGCAGGCTACTACGTCCGCAAGCTCTGCCACGACATCGGGACAATCCTCGGGGTGGGCGCCCAGATGACCGAGCTCCGAAGGACTAGGACCGGGCCATATGACGAGGGCTCAATTGCCAGCCTCCAGAAGCTTTCCGAGGCCAAATACCTATTGGACACCAAGGGCGACGAGTCCTACCTCCGCAGGCTTGTAATGCCCGTAGAGTCAGCAGTTTCCATGATTCCCAAGGTGGCCGTCCAGGACTCAGCAGTAGGCGCCCTGTGCAATGGCTCAAAACTCATGGCCCCTGGCGTTGCAAAGCTCCAGCGGTTCAAGAAGGGCAGCACAATCGCGCTCCTCACGCTCAAGGGCGAGCTGATATGCCTCGCAGTCGCAGAGGAGGGCTCTGACAAGATACTTAAGATGCCAAAGGGCTTCTGCGCAAAATCCACCCGCGTTATTATGCCAGAGGGAATCTACCCCAGGATGTGGAAAACCCAGAAAACCAAGCCGCCCGACCAATAAGCAACATACCTGCTTTGTTCTTGTCTAATGAACGGCATTAAACCAAAAACAGGCAAGCCAACCGTTTTTTAGACAAAAATGTTTATAAACATATACAGCCTATACTATGATGGCAAGATGAATGTAGCAACTACAAAGCAAATAATAAAAGCGTTGCTGTTGTTTGTTGTGTTCTTCTTCGGTCTGAAGAAGAAGCAATAGTAACTGCTCATCGTCCCCCCAAAACCTTTTGTATATAATTCCCTCTATACCTGTACTTTTACTCTGCCGACCTGTCTACGAAAATTAGCGCATATCCTATCCGGTTGGTGGCCTGTGCAGGCAGGGCATCCACAAGCGTGACATCAAACCCCTGCATCTCCTTGGTGTTTCCCTCAAACAGCGTTACCGTCTTAAGCTGCCCGCCGCCAGCTAAGCTCAGCCGGGCGGCATCAGTTATACTCGCCTCTCCCTTGAAAACCGCGGTCAGGCATATACTGTACTCACCGCCTATCGGCTCGCAGCCCCCCTGGGTGCTTATGTAACCATAAAAGTCATGGCCTATGTCACAGTCCGGGCAGCTGTTTGATGTCTCGCCAACAGTGCACATGCCATCACCGCAAATAACCTGGATCTGGCCTGAAAACATGCCAGAGGTGGGCATCTGCGCCGGGACCATAGTGTAAAGTATGATTGCCCCTGAAACAGCTATTATCGCAATCCCCAATTTTGCGCTGCTGTCAATCTTCATGCCATAATTATGGCGCCAGTCCTATTTAAACCTAAGTAAATACTGAATGCTGGCTGGTTCCTGCCAAAAACTTAAAGAACAAACCACCCATAATACCAAATCACGCGGGGGTGACAGACTGGCTATGTGACCGGCTGCAGACCGGTATAAGAGGGTTCAATTCCCTCCCCCCGCTCTATACCTTATAGCATTTCTAAAATCGATTGTGGCTGAGCAGCCTGTTTTCTCGCTTTATTGCTTGGAAAGCGTAACCGCGCTCGAGGCTGAGCCGGAGCAGCAGGTGGAGGTGAATTCAATATTTCCAGTTATGAAGTCGCCGCTCTTGGAACCAGCGAAGGCGCCCACATACGGGTTGCCGCCGGCTGTAAAAAAGCCGGTGCTGAACTGGAGGCTGGATGCCGTGCCGCTTACTACAGGGCTGTCCGCCCAGGGAACCTGGCTGTCCAGGCAGGTGAACCCCGCGGTCGAGCCGGCGATGCCATAAGAGGTAAACAAGGCGTCGACGCTGGCAGTCCCGCTCAACGCGCCGCTGGAATCCTCAATTACCGTCAGGGATATAGTGCCCCCGAACGTGTCGTCAAATGTGCAGGTGGTGTAATACTCCTGGAATGCCCGGTCATAGTTGCCCCTCACGCTGAATGTGCCGGCATAAACCTCCTCCACCGGCTCAACTTCTTTAAGCTTTTCTATTACTGCAGTCTCCTTCTCGCAGACAGACAGGCCGACCAAGTCAACCGCGCACACCCCAAACGTGTAAGTCCCCTCTGTCGTAGGTATCCCTATCAGGAGGCCGTCGATGCCGACTACTGTGCCCCACGGCGGGGTCCCCTCCCGGAACGTGTCTGATTGGTAGTGGTACGGCGGGGTGCCTCCTGCGACGCCGGCTATCATGTTGGCTTGGCACATCTGGTCAACAAAGCACAAAACTGGGGTAAGCTGGAGAGTAAGCGACGGCTGTTTGACTATAATCGCAAGCTCAAGCGAAACCGCCCGCCCGGCAGAATCCGTTATGGTTATGGTGAAGGGCGGCGAGACGCTCTTGGTGCTTCCTGGGGCAAGCAATGGCGGTGTCCCGTCAAGTATGCAGTTTGCCAGTATGAAGCCAGGCGGCAGTGCGCCTGCAGTGACTGCGCAGGCGTAAGGCGGGGTGCCGCCTTGAGCGGTTATCGGATATATCCCCTGCTGGCCAGCAGTCCACTCAGGGAGCCCGGAGACCGTGGCTTGCAACGGCGCGTCGCCTCCATCGCCAGTGCACCCTGAAGCAAGCAGGATAGCTAACACAAGAAGGAAAACAGGCGTCTTATTACCGGCTCTCACAGCCCTACATAAAATAAACTTTCTTATATAGATTCTTAGCAAAGTGTGGCTTCAACATCCTTATAAACTCCACGATTTAGAGGATAATAATGCCTGAATCCCAAGCATCCAAAAGCCATAGCCCTGAATGTGTAGACAAATTCAGGCAGTTGGGGATAGCCGAGCCCGTACTGAATGCCATAGCGGAGCAGGGATTCGAGATGCCGTCGGAGATACAACGCAAGTCCATACAGCTTGTCGTGTCCGGCAAAGATGTCATAGCCGAGGCGGCAACCGGTTCAGGGAAGACATTGGCCTTTGACGCCGGCATCATACAGAACACCGAGCCAGGATACGGCCTCCAGGCGCTTATACTTACCCCTACCCGGGAGCTGGCAGAGCAGAACGCGAGGGCGCTCAGGTCATTTTCAAAATACAAGCCCCTCCATATTGTCACTATCTACGGCGGCGTGCCCATCAACAAGCAGATACACTTAGTCCGGACTGCCGACGTGGTCGTTGCCACGCCGGGGCGGCTCCTGGACCACATGGAGCGGGGCACCATTCAGCTGAATGAAATTACCATTCTTGTTCTTGACGAGGCGGATACCATGCTCGACATGGGGTTCATAAGGGACGTCCGGAAAATAATGCAAGCTTGCCCAAGGAGCCGCCAGACGCTCCTTTTCTCTGCCACAATCACGCGGGAGGTAGCCCGCCTCTCTCATGACTACATGCGCTCGCCGCAGCAGGTCTTCGCGGAGCCCCAGGTTGACCCGAAACAGCTGGCCCAAGTCTACTACGAGATATCTAGCAAGCTCAAGTTTTCCCTGCTAGCGCATCTGCTAATGCACGAAGACGCGAAGCTCGTTATGGTGTTCTGCAATACCCGGCGCTTCGTGGATATAGTGGCAAGAAACCTCAACCAGGCAGGCATAGATGCGATGCCTATCCACGGCGGGCTTACCCAGTCAAAGAGGGGCAAGACCCTGCACCAGTTCCACTCCCAGGCGACGACGGTGCTCGTCTGCACTGACGTGGCTGCGAGGGGGCTGGACATACCCCATGTGTCCCACATTTACAATTATGACCTGCCAAAGGAAAGCAAGCAGTACATTCACAGGATTGGGCGGACTGCCAGAGCGGGAAAAGAGGGGAAAGTCATAAACCTGCTTTCCGAGCGGGACCATGACGCCTTTAGGCAGGTGCTGCATGATAATGGTGTTAAAGTCACGAGGATGGCTGTGCCCCCGATGAAAAGAATAGAGATGCAGCAAACTGGGCGGCGGGACTACCGCCAAGGAAACGACAGAAGGCGAAACCCACATAAGAATTATTCTCACCTGCAGAGGCGCCAGAGGTCTTCATCACACAGCCAGCGGGCGCCAAGCCGGGGCTCCAGCAGATAGCCGCCATCCGCCCTCCCTGCTACCCCACTCCCTCAAGAGCAAAAGTTTAAATTACCCTTCTGCCTATTACCAGCCGTCAACGGCATATCACTGGCGCGTTGGCAGAGGCTAAATGCACGCAACAACCCGAATTGGGGACGAAGAAGACGACTGCGACGAGTAAACGCACGCGAGTTTTTTCTTCTCGCCTTAGCTATACGCTCCTTCTGTTAAGGAATTCAACTATTTATTATTCAATGGTTGTCAATATCTTTTTATTTGCGGAGCGCATAGGTTAACAGATGAAGATATACAACACCCTGAGCCGGGAGAAGGAGGAGTTTGCCCCGGTCAGCGGCAAGACGGTCAATATGTACGTCTGCGGCCCGACAGTCTATGACTACTCCCACCTCGGTCATGCGCGGGCTTACCTCGCTTTTGATGTAGTCCACCGGTACCTCCTCTACAAGAAGTACGAGGTCAACTACATTCAGAACATCACCGACGTCGACGACAAGATAATCAACCGGGCAAACGAAACCAAGCGGAAGCCTTCGGACGTAGCTGAGAAATTTACCAAAGAGTACCTTGCAGACATGGACTCCCTCGGCATCCTTCGGCCGACCAGCCAGCCAAGGGCGACTGGAGTCATACCTGAGATGATAACGATAATAAAATCTCTAATATCAAAGGGGTTCGCCTACGAGTCCGGCGGGGACGTCTATTTCTCCCTCCGGAAGTTCAAGGGCTACGGAAAGCTCTCCGGGCAAACAATCGACCAGATGAAGGTGGGGGCGCGGGTGGAACCTGGCGAAAACAAACGGGACCCGCTGGACTTTGCCCTCTGGAAGAAATCAAAGCCGGGCGAGCCAGAGTGGGACTCCCCCTGGGGCAAGGGGCGCCCGGGCTGGCACATCGAGTGCTCCGCGATGTCAATGAAATACGGGGCTGAGACACTTGACATCCACGCTGGCGGGCAGGACCTCATATTCCCACACCACGAGAACGAAATCGCGCAGTCCGAGGCTTACACTGGCAAGCCCTTTGCCAAATACTGGCTGCACAACGGCTTCGTAACAATCAACAAGGAGAAGATGTCAAAGTCGCTGGGAAACTTCTTCACAATCCGCGACATACTGAAGAAGTACAGCCCGCTTGCGGTCAGGTTTTTTCTCCTTTCGACCTCCTATCGGAGCCCGATAGACTTCTCGAACGACGCGCTCGAGCAGGCGCAGAGGGGTGCGGAGCGGCTGTTAAACACATATAGCCTCCTCATCCTCAACCTAAAGTCTGCGAAATCTTCTGCGCCCTCCGCCGGCGACAAGAAGCTGTCTGGCGAGCTAAAGGAGAAAAAACAGGGCTTCCTCAAGGCGATGGACGACGACTTCAATACCAGCGAGGCGATTGCCAGGCTCTTCGAGATTTCTACTCTGGTGCACAAGTACCTCGAGAACGGCAAGCCGAATGCCGCCGTCCTTAAAGAGGCAGTGGACTTATTCAAAGACTTCGACAGGATACTCGGTTTCCTCCAGTTTGCCAAGACTGAGCTTCCCATTCCGGAATCTGAAATAACGCAGATGGTAAACGACCGCGAGGCGGCGCGTAAGACTAAGGACTATGCAAAGGCAGACGCAATCCGCAGCCAGCTTCTTGGCAAGGGAATAATCATAGAAGACCAAAAGGACGGGACCGTGAGATGGAAAATAAAGTGACCGTCGGCTTTCTCGAAATTAACGAGATACAAAAGATTAAGCCCGCACTGGAAACGGAGTTCTCCAGTGGCGAATCTGTTGCAATAAAGCTCCATATGGGCGAAACTTACAACAAGAACTTCCTAAAGCCGGCTTTCGTCAGGCAGTTCGTGGATGCCCTGACAAGCATCGGGTGCGAGCCCTTCCTCTTTGACTCGCCGACGCTCTACCGGGGCGGGAGGTCGAATTCCACAGCCTACATGCTCACTGCCGCGAAGAATGGATTCACAAAAAAGGCAATTGGCTGCCCAATAAAAATCTCAAACCGCGCAGAATACTTCCCGTCCGAGCACTTCGACGTCGGCGTCTGCAAGCACCTCCTTGAAGCCGACGGCGTCTTTGTCCTCAGCCATGTGAAGGGTCATGTGTGCGCAGGGTTTGGCGCCGCCATAAAGAACATTGGCATGGGCGCGCTTGACAAGAAGACCAAAGGTGCGATACACAACGGGGGCAAGCCGGTTTACACCGAAGGCTGCACAGAATGCGGCGTATGCTCAAAGGCATGCCCATTCGGCAGCATATACTACAAGGGCAGCAGGCCGCATTTCGACGGCGGCTACTGCAGCGGCTGCGGCGTTTGCATACTCTCGTGCCCTCAAAAACTGATAAAGCCGAAGATTGCAATGTTCGACCTCCTGCTTGCAGAAGGCGCGGCGGTTGCGTACAAGCAATTCAAGAAATCGTATTTCGCGAACGCCATGCTGCAAGTCTCCAAGTGGTGCGACTGCGCCCCGTCCTCAGAGATAATCGCCAAGGACGTCGGAATTGTCCACGGCAAAGACCCGGTTGCAGCTGACAAGGCGGCCTACGACCTGCTAAAGGAACGCGAGGGCGGGGACGTCTTCTACAAGGCAAACCGAAAGAGCCCGCTTGACCACATCCGCGCCGCGAGCAGGCTCGACATGGGCACGCTCCAGTACTCTCTAAAAAAATGACCGAAAAAAAGCCAGAGCATTACTTTACAAGCAGGCAGACGTCAGAGATAAAGTACGGCATAGTAAAAGCGACAATCCTTGGCAGGGAATACAGCTTCTATACGTGCTCCGGGCTGTTCTCCTGGAAAGAAATAGACCGCGGCACATGGACATTGATAAAATACATGCGGCTCCCTGACGCAGGCAGCATACTCGACCTCGGCTGCGGCTTTGGCGCGGTCGGCATCGTCGCAGCAGCGCTCAAGCCGCAGGGCAAAGTCCTGCTCACTGACATCAACTACCGCGCAGTCCACATGGCAAGAAAAACCATCAAGGAGATGGAGCTGTCCAATGCAAGCGCCAGGACCGGGAACTTATTTGAGAAAATTCCTGAAAAGTTCGACACCATACTTGTAAACCCCCCTTTTGCAGCAGGGCTTGAGACTGTCTTCCGCTTTATCGCCGAGTCTAAGCAACATTTATATCCGCACGGGACATTACAGGTAGTGGCGCGCCACAACAAGGGCGGGGCGCGAGTGCAGGAGAAAATCGAGGACGTCTTCGGCAATTCCGAAGTGCTTGGAAAGTCCGGCGGCTTCCGGGTCTACATGGGAACTAATGAACATAAATGAGATAGTCGACCGCTACAAGTCTGCGAGCGAATCAGAGTTCTACGAGCGCATAAAAAACAGCCTTGACATCGAAAAAATCCTTTTCCTTTACGGCAGGTCTGTCTCCGTCTTTGAGCTTATGATACTCCTCCAGAAGAAGGCGGACTCCTGGAAGCTCCAGACAAACCGTGACCGCCTTTACTCAGCCCTTTCCCACAGGCTCAACGCCCAGTACGCCGGGGGCAATATCCTCCTCCAGCCAATGGCAAACTTTGACGAGGACCTGCACTTCCTGATACAGAAGGTTGTCCGGGACAATGGCATTCCCCTGTATGAGGGGGAGTTTAAGGTTGTATCTCCGAAGATGCTGACCCAGACCTCGAACAGCATACTTAGGACATACCTCAAGCTAAGGTTCACAACCGAGCGCGACTTCCTCGGCGCGTTTGAAAAAGCCGAATCCCAGCTTGCAAAGCACATAGCCCGCGCAACAGACGGCCTCCGCCTTGCCGCCACTGATGCGGAGCTGCTCACTTTTCTTGCGGCATTCTACAAGGACATTCTGAACCTTGAGAAGAACCAGGCCAAGGCTATTTATTCCCAGAAGGCTGCAGAGCTCAACCTGGTCAGCCGCATGAAAAGGAAGTACGCCTTGACAGACGAGGAAACAACCGCGCTCAGGTACACGATTTACAAGGCAGTCAAGGACATCTGCGACCACGTCTAGCTATAGCTGTGCTTTACGTCCTCTTTGTACACTTTTGCAATTCTTATCCCCTCTGTCTGGGCCACGCCCTCCACCTTTGCAAACTTCTTTGCGGACAGCTCATAGTAGGCGTCGTTGTCCTGCGTCCTTATCTTAAGTAGGATACCCCACGTGCCTATCATCCAGTATGCCTCTTCGACTTCTGGATTCTTAAGGAGCTCCTTGACGACTGTCTCGGCGTCCGCATTTGCCCGCAGCCGTATCCTCATGTATGTGAGTATGGGAAGCCCAATCTTTGCCGGGTCGACAAGCGGGACCATCTTCTTCACAGTACCATCCTTTTGCATCCTGCCTATGCGCTCCCTGACCGTAGACGGCGGGATGCCGAGCTTCCGCCCAATGCTGACGCTTTGGGGGACGCAGTAGCCTCCCTCCTGCATAATTTTTAGAATCTGCTTGTCCATGTCGTCCATAGTTTGTTCGAAAAGCGGATTTATTATATACTTTCCGCTTATTAAACGGCACAGGAAATCATCTCCTGTCAAGCCAAAACTAATAAAAGCAAGCACCAATATTACCTTCCCACTTTCTATCTGTCCGTGCGGAGGTGGCACAATCTGGTACTGCGCAAGCCTGGAAAGCTTGTGGGCCCTTGGCCCTTGGGAGTTCAAATCTCCCCCTCCGCGCCATACTATCCGACAGCAAACTTCAAGAACAGGATTGCCTTACATAAATAATATGGCACATTACAGCCGATTTTTCGCCTATGGGCTCGTGGCGATTGTTTTGTTAGTTTCGACCGCGACGGCATATGTGAACCCTCCAGCATGCCCGCCTGATGCCCAGTTTGGACTAAAGCCGATGGATGAGGGTCTCGCCAGCGAATCGCTTTGCCGCGGGGCGTGCGGCCCGGACTGCCCGGATACGTGCACGGATGAGCCGGATGAACAGATTTGCATTACTGACTCCTCAGACGAGTCATTCTACACATGCACCTACACTGGGATAAAGCGGTGCGGGACGCATGAGGCGTGTATCGTGCACGACGCGCGCTATGACGCGTGCGCGGAAAAGGGTGAGACCAAGCTATGCCTCGAAGGTGGCTGGTGCCACTGCCGTGCAGACTTCATGTGCGGTGTAAACTCGTGGTACTCCCCATGGAACTGCTTCTCCTGGAAGAATGGCGAGGGGCCTTACACAGGTTACCAGAAATACTACGCAAAGGTGGTCGAGGACGGGCCGTTCCCGTATTGCCCTGGGAAGGAGCCAGAGAAAATCGCAGAGGTCGTGGCAGGCGATGCATCATGCAAAATAATCGAGAAATACACCGGCGATGTCACGGGAGTACTCCGTAATATGGGCGCCAAATACGCCAGGATTTATGAGATACGTTCATCCGGTTCCATGTCTGGCTCGGTAGGGGCTAAGATGGACCTCTCAACAGATCCGATAGTGGGCACTGCGACGCCAGCTCAGCTGGACTGTGGCGGGTGGATGAACGACTTGTTCTCCAGCGGGTGCGTGAGGCAATCAAATTCCGCGCCTGAACTGGCAGAGTGGTCGTATACTACGAGGGCCTACGGAGAACAGGTCAATGTGAACCCCAACCTCCAGGTAAAAGTCAATTTGAAAGCGAGCATTGATTACAAGACCATGGACGAGGCGACTGCCACAGCAACCTGCCCTGCAGTGAATTATTAGCGTTTTATGGATGAATCTGGGTGACTTTCGTGCCGCTAACTCAACTTGCGCCCCCTCCGCGCCATCTCTGTCAAAAGCTTTAATAACTGCCTCAACTGTATCAAGTGCATGGGGGTTGGTTCATCTCTCAAGGGCAACCGCTACTTTAAAATTTTTCTTATATTCCTCGGCATCTACCTTTTCCTGTGCGCCCTGACCGGATTCAAGGACAGCTGGGTCATGGCGTTCGCAATCGGGGGGAAGGAAAGCTTCGCAAGGAAGGTTGTCGGCGGCGTTGTCCAGAACCCGTTTACAGCTCTTTTTGCAGGAATACTCGCTACATCCCTAATCCAGAGCAGCTCCGCGACGGTTGCGATAACTATTGCGATGGTCGCGGCAGGCGGCATTACCATTGCCGAGTCAGTTCCACTCATCATGGGCGCAAACATCGGCACCACTGTGACGATGACTCTCGTAAGCATGGCATATGCCTTCCGGAAGCAGGAATTCTCAAAGGTAGTCCCAGCCGCCCTTGTTGACGACTTGTTCAAGTTCTTCAACGTAGCAATATTCTTCGCTTTGGAGCTCACGACGCATGTGCTAAGCAGGACCGCCGCGTACATCTCGCAGTTCTTGGGCGCCCTTCCCCTCTTTGGGGAGTTCCTCAGCCTCTTCCCCGACTTTGTTGACATCCTGACCGCGCCAATCGTCGGCCCGATGTCTGGCGCCATCGCCGGTGCATTGGGCGAAACCCCCCTTTCCGCACTTGCTCTTGGCATCGCCTCGTTTATGCTCCTGGCGTACGGGCTGAAAGTAATGTCAGACTCTGTCCGGGACCTCACTGAGTCGCAGGCGGACCACTTGCTGAAAAAGGCATTCAAGAATCCTCGGCGGAGCCTTGCCGTCGGATTTTCGCTCTGCTGGATACTGCAGTCCAGCTCGGTCGCAACTTCCTTGATTGTCCCGTTTGTCGCAGCAGGGCTCGTTAAGGTGAAGGATGTCTACCACTACGCCATGGGCGCAGCGCTTGGAACGACCTGCGACGCCGGGCAGATTATTTCCTACTTGAAATTCGGGCTAATCGGGCTTGGCGTCGGCCTCGTCCACGTCCTCCTCAACCTTTTTGGCATTATCATATTCTCTTTCGTGCCAGTCCTGAAAGACCTTCCCATATTGGTCGCCGAAAAAATAGGGGATAGCATCGCCCGCTCCAAGCAGGGCGCGCTGCTTTTCATTATCCTGGTTGTGGCGGTTTTTTATATACTGCCGCTATTAGTGATATTTATTGGAGGGGGACTATGAGCTTTTCAGAAATAGTGAGGATGGTCAAGAGCAATACATTCCTATCGGAGGCGCTTGAGTCCTCAAAGATCATGCACACAAAAGTGCTGGAGATGATTGAGGACAGCTGGAAAGCGGTCGAGACTGGGGATAAGAAGCTCGCAGACGGCGTTATTGGCAGGGACGATGAGATCGATAACTTGGACAGGAAGATCCGCACTAATGTCCTTAACTACCTCTCCTCCATGCCAAAGGGCGGAAACGTGGCGCTTTCGCTCATACTTATCGACATATCGACCTACCTTGAGCGGACTGCGGACCACGCAGTCTGGATTGCAGAGGCTGCCCGCAGGTCTCCTCACCTGAGTGAGGGCCCATACAAAAAGAAGCTTCTCCAGCTCAAAGGTCTTGTCGTGAAAGTCGGCAACGGCGCAAAAGTCGCCTTCAAGGAGAGCGACCCCGAGAAAGCCAAGGCAGTGCTCCAGGACGTAGAAACGTCCAAACGGCTTTTCTTTGAGATTGTCGACGCGCTCCGCGAGGACAAGAAGATTTCAACTTCACAGGCAATCTACAAATGGACCATCGCCCAGGAGCTGAGGCGCATGACGCAGTATGCGAAGAATATCGCGCTTAACGTTCTGGAGCCTTATCCGGACGCGAAGTAATCAGGCGAGGCTTTCGGCAAATTTTGCCAGTGCAGAGAACACCGCAGTCTTTTCCAGCTTGGCAGCGTCGCCCAAGGAAGCCTCAATCTCCGGGTCGTAGGGAATCGCTCCAATCTGTGTTACTCCAGTCTCTCTGCAGAGCGCGCTTACAATAGCTGCTTCCCCGCAGGACATATTTTCCGCAATTCCCAAGATGCTTATGCGTTCGCTCTTTAGGAGCCCGATAACCTTTCTCGCAGTTTCCGCTGCAAGCTTGGAGTTCATTGTAAGTATAAGGAACTCTGCGCCCTTAAGGTAGCGGACGACGTCAAGCATAGCGTCCCCAAGCCCCGGCGGCATGTCGATTATCAGGTAGTCGAGCTCGCCCCATTTGGTTATTGCAAGCAGCTCGACAATTGCGTTTGTGACGTCTTCGCCCCTGAATGGCGACGGCGTGCCTCTGGCGTAGTAGTTAATCGTCATATATTCTATGCCCTTGAACTTAGGCGGTATAACCCCATTCTTCTCTTCCGGAAACAGTCCCTTCGCCCCAAGCACAAGGTGGGTTGACGGGCTCGTCAGGTCAAGGTCAAGCAGGCCGACCCGTTTCCCGCCCTTCGCAAGCGCGAGCGCAAGGGTCGAGGCGACCACGCTTTTCCCGATTCCGCCCTTGCCCCCTGAAACCGCTATAATCCGCTTGACATCTTCCAGGTTATTTCCTATTATCGCCTCTCTTGGGTCAATCATTTTGTCCCCTTTATCGACAAGACAGAGACTCCCCTGCCGCCGATGACCTCGAAATCGTGGCTTCCGCATTTTGGGCACTTCATGAATGCGTGCGCCATCTCCGGGATGAAGTGGATTGCTTCGGATATCTCTTCCCCCATTTCGCCCTTAATCCCCTTTGGCGACCACACCTTCTGGCAGTTCCTACACTTCATGGATGCGCCCTTCTGCCGAATTGTGATTTTGGTCTTCTTCGTCACTTTGCTCTCAGGGCGGATTCCCTGGGTTATGGCAAACCGGAATGTCTCTGTGCTTATCTGCTGGAGCTTGCCGAGCTCGACAGCAATCTTCGTGATCCTCTTCAGCCCTTTCTTTTCCGCAAAATCGTCCGCAGTCCTTACGACCGCTTCTGCCAGCGCCCATTCGTGCATGCAGAGTATCAGACGCCCCAAATTTAAACGTTTACTGCCGTCAAAAGGTTCATATACCGAGCCGCCAAAAATATTTATATGGATATCAAGCTGCTCAAAACGGACGAAAGCCGTGTCGCGTACATGATTTTCCGCGATTACCTGTCTGGCACGGACGAGCAGGTTCTTGACGAGATTATCCGCAAGATGAAGGATATTGCTGTCCTTAACTCGCAGGGCGTCTTCACACTCTCGAAAGCGCTTCTTGTGGACATAGGGCTCGAAATTAATGTGGAAACGCGGAAGCTGCTTTCGCAGCAGGTGCTGACAATTAGGTTTTTGTCTGATGAGAACCTCCCTGACGAGAACAATAAAATCCGCATCCAGCTTGTCAGGCGGCTGATTGAATTCTATTCAAAGTACTCTCCAGTTGCCTCCGATAGCGAAAATGCAGATGTTACGGCGGCGATACAGAAGCATTTCAAGACGATCAAGAAAATCACCGACTACCTGATGGGGGAAGTGCACAAGGACGAGCGCCCGGAGCTCCTAGTGGAGCTTGCAAGGGCGCACCTTGCGATGGCGAACTGGTACCGGCGCCTGGAGGACTACGAGAACGTCGACGAGCAGACAGAAGCCGCTCTTGAGGACATGTGCGGCCAGCACAGCGACGTCCTGTTCGACATAACCCGCACGAGAGGCGTTGCACTTTGGAGGCTTGGCAGGCACAAGGAGGCAAAAACCGCCTTTGAAGGCTGCCTGAAGCTCGCCGAGAGCGGGCTCTTCAAAGGCAAAGAGCAGAAAAAGAGGATACAGCAGGCGGCAGGGAGCCTTGGAAACGTCCTTGTCGATCTTGGCGAGCATAACGACGCTGTCAAGAACCTTCTCAAATCGCTCATTATGATACAGGACCTTGGCACCCCCACTGACCTATGCATGGCATATAACAACGTCGGCACAGCTTATGATGACATGGACGATTCAGAATATGCCCAGCTGGACGAGAAGTTTAAGGCGGAGGGGACAAAGTGGCGCGATGCGATACATTACTACGAACTGGGGATAAAAGTCGCTGGCAAGCCGTCCGAGGGCGACAAGGCTGCAAACGACTCACTATGCAGGATACTTGCAAACGCGGCAAGGGCGTACGCCCAGAGCGGCGCGGCAAACTGCCAGCCGCAGGCGTATAAACTACTCACTCACGCAGACGAGATATACAAAAAAGGTTTGACACTCGGCAGCCACGAGCTTAAGTCGATAATACTCTACGGTTGGGGCATCCATTACTACGTCCGCGGAAAGGAGCGGCACGGGGATGCTGAGAAGCGCTTCAAGGACAGCCTCAAGGAACTGGAGGGCACAGGCGCGCTGGACTACAAAGCAAGGAGCCATGAGTTCCTTGGAATCCTCTACGAGAAAAAGGGTCAGCTTGGGAACGCCAAAGACGCCTATCAGGAGGCGTTAGAGCTGTATCAAAAGACGCACCAGGCGCGCAGGATTGCAAAGCTCAAGACCACCCTCGACAGGCTCGGCTAATCTAAACCTTTATAAACCCCGTATCCTAATATATCCGCACAAGCGCCGCCGGAAGGCGACCAATTGTGCGAGGACGCAATCCTAATTGTCCTGTCCTCTGCGCTTGTTTGACTCAATGGCTGAATCTAAAGCACCTGAGAAGCAGATGAAAGAAGCTAAGCCCCAGGCGAAGCCGCAGGAGAAGCAGGCAAGGGAGCAAAAGCCCCAGGCCAAGGAAAACCTGGACCCTAATTTTAACCAGATAATCCGCGTAGCTGGCGTCGACCTCGACGGGCACAAGAGGCTAAAGCGCGCCCTTAGGAAAATAATGGGTGTAAACCACCAGATGTCACACGCCATAGTCTATCTCGCAGGGATCGGCGACAAGAAAGCGGGATATATCACTCCAGCTGAAGTCCAGAAGATTGAAGACATTATTCAGGATCCAGTCAAGAACGGGATGCCGGTATGGATGCTCAACCGCAGGAAAGACTACGAGACCGGCAAAGACATCCACCTCAGCGGGCTGTTCATATCCTCCAGCAAGAGAAACGACCTTAACAGGCTCCAGAAAATAAAGTCCTACCGCGGCCTGCGCCATGCAGTCGGGCTGAAAGTAAGGGGGCAGAGGACACGCTCCACTGGACGGGGCAAGACCACAATCGGAGTCATAAGGGTCAAGACTAAGCCGGGCGCACCGCCCGCAAAGGCAGCCAAACCGGGCAAACCGGCCAAGCCGACCAAGGCGGCTAAGTAACCAAAATGGGAGATCCAAAAAGAAGCAGGAAAAAATACTCAACTCCGCCGCACCCGTGGCAGGCTGAGCGGCTTTTGGCAGAAGCCAAACTCTTGAAGTCATACGGCTTAAAGAGCAAGCACGAGCTTTGGAAGCACAAGACCCAGCTGGACAGATACCGCGAGCGCGCAAGGAAAATCGCAAGCATGAGGGGCGACCAGGGCGAGAGGCTCAAGAAGGAGCTCTTCTCAAAACTTACTACAATCGGCATCCTAAAAAAGCCGGAGCCGACGCTCGATGATGTCCGGACACTCAGTGTGGATGACTTCCTCAACAGGAGGCTCCAGACCTTCGTTTTTAGGAACGGGATGGCGTTCTCCCAGAAGCAGGCAAGGCAGTTCATAGTCCACGGCCATATCACTGTTGGCCCAAACACAGTTTCAATCCCAAGCTACACAGTCTCAAAAGGCGAGGAAAGCCAAATAACGTTCAATCCGAACGGCAAGGTGCAGAAGGGGCACGCAGCAGTGCCTGCCGTCGTGAAGCACGAAGAGAAAAAATCGGGAAAGGCAGACGCTTCAAAGGCAGCGAAGAAGCTTGACGAAGTTGTCGAGACCGAAAAAGTGCTTGACAAGATAGCCGAAGTTGTGGAGGAGACCAATGAGTAGTCCGAAGGAGCGCTGGGGCATAGCCCACGTATTCGCGTCATTCAACGACACGATAATCACAATAACCGACATCAGCGGCGCCGAGACAATAGCAAGGTTCTCGGGCGGCATGATGGTCCGCTCCGACAGGGAGGAGTCCTCCCCGTACGCAGCAATGCAGGCAGCCCAGAGGGCAGCCGACGTTGCAAAAGAGCGCGGAATAACATGCATGAACGTAAAAGTCAGGGCGCCGGGCGGCCACCTTTCAAGGAGCCCAGGACCTGGGGCGCAGGCGACCATACGCGCACTCTCGCGCGCAGGCATAAAAATCGGCAAAATTGACGACGTCACTCCGATACCGCACGACACTACCAAGGCGCCGGGCGGAAAGAGGGGGCGCAGGGTATGAAGATAAAAATCCTCGACCAGTCGGACACGAAAATAAGCTTCCAGCTTGAAGGCGCCACAACCGCGTTCGCAAACGCCCTCCGCCGGACGATGATTGCTTATGTCCCGACTTATGCTATAGATACTGTAGTGTTTGTCCAGAACTCCTCCATCCTCTACGACGAGATAGTTGCCCACCGGCTCGGGCTGATACCCCTCAAGACCGACCTTTCAGCCGACCTACTGCTCTCCAAGAAGACCCAAACAGTCAAGTTCACCTTAGACAAAAAAGGCCCGTGTACGGTTTACTCCGCTGATCTGAAGACAAAGGACAAGGTTGTCAAGCCGGTGTACGAAAAGATGCCCATAGCAATGCTTGGCGCGGGGCATTCGCTTACCTTCGAGGCAGAGGCAATCCTTGGGATAGGAAAGGACCACGCCAAGTGGCAGCCGACCACAGTCTGCTACTACACCCAGCTGGAGGGCAAGAAGGACACATTCATATTCACCGTTGAAACATCCGGAGCACTTCCTCCGGAGAAGGTGGTGAAAACAGCCTCAAAGATACTCGAGCAGAAGGCAAAGGACTTTGAGTCTGCGATGAAGGAGCTATAACTGCCGTGCGGGGGTTCCCGAGCGGCCAAAGGGGCAGGGCTTAGGACCCTGTGGCTTAGTGCCTTCGCGAGTTCGAATCTCGTCTCCCGCATCCTTCAAAAAAACAGAAAATGAAACCGACTGGACCAACAAACCCGGAAACAAAGAAGCTTGTTGAAGAGCTTGCCCAGCTTGGCAGAGACAGCAAGGTAAAGCTTTGGGCAGACCTATCCAGGCGCATCATAGTCTCAAGGCGCAGCAGGCCAGTGGTTAACCTCAGCAAGCTACAACGGTTTTATAACAAGGACGAGACAATAGTCGTCCCAGGCAAGGTCCTCGGCTCCGGCCAGCTGACTAGCAAGGTCAACGTTGCGGCGCTTGAGTTTTCCGGCTCCGCGGCTGAAAAGATAAAAGCAGCCGGCGGAAGCGCAATGACAATTCCGGAGCTTGCGAAGTCCAAAAAGGACGGAAAAAGAATCAGGATAATAAAATGAGCGAACAAAAAGCAGAGCCACAAAAGCAGAAGCCTGCAGAGGCTAAGCCAGAAGCTAAAGGGGCTAAGCCAGCCGCAGCCCCAGCTCAGCCAAAGCCCGCTGCCGCAAAGCAGGAGAAAGCTGCAGCGCCAAGGCAGAAGCGGCAGAAGTTCCCGTTTGACCAGAACTCTGTCCTCCTCGATGCTTCCGACGCAGTTTTGGGCAGGCTTGCATCCGTTGCTGCCAAGAAGGCTTTGGACGGGAAGAAGGTTTTCATAATCAACGCCGAGAACGCGATAATCTCCGGCGACAGGTACAAGACGCTTGCGATGTGGAAATTCCTCCGCGGCGAAATCGGCAGCAGGTACCACGGGCCGTATTTCCCACGGCGCCCGGACATGTTTGTCCGGAGGTCAATCCGCGGAATGCTCCCCTGGAAGCGCTCGCGCGGAAGGGACGCATACCGCCGCATACGCGTGTACATCGGGGTGCCTGACGAGCTGCAGGGGAAAGTGGCAGCCAAGCCGGATGCAATCCTTGACAACCTCGGGACACTGAGGTTCGCGCGCATAGGCCCGCTCTGCAAGCAGCTGGGGTGGAAGCAATGATATTTACTGGAAAACGGAAGAAATCAATAGCCCGCGCATCAGTCACGAAGGGCAGCGGCTTGGTAAGGGTTAACTCCCTGCCATTGCAGCTGTATATGCCTGACCTCGAGCGCCTCCGCATGCAGGAGCCACTCATACTCGCCGGCGAAGATGTCATAAACAAGCTCGAAATCAACGTCATCGTCACTGGCGGCGGAATAAGCGGCCAGACCGATGCGGCTCGGACTGCAATCGCCAAGGCGATTGTCGGCTTCACAAAAAACGAGGTCGTAAAGAAGCAGTTCAAGGAGTATGACAGGAGCCTGCTCGTAAGCGATATGAGGGGCAAGGAAACCTCAAAGCCGGGCGGCCACGGCGCAAGGAACAGGAGACAGAAGAGCTACAGGTAAAGATGATAATACCAATACGCTGCTACACATGCGGGAAGCCGGTTGCGCACTTGTGGGAGGACTACAAGAGGCGCGTTGACGCCGGCGAAGACGCAAAAAAGGTCTTAGACGACCTTGGTGTTGATCGCTACTGCTGCCGCAGAATGCTCCTTACCCACGTAAATCTCATCGAGGAGGTAATGAGATTCGGTCCCCAGGGATTCACCGAGGAGAAAACCCGTGAGGGGTCGTAGGGTAGTTTGGTATCCTACCGGCATGGGGTGCCGGTGACCCGAGTTCAAATCTTGGCGGCCCCACTCGCATAAAATGCCTGAAAACAAAAAAGAAAACATGAAAACCGAAGCAGAATACACAAAGTATGAAGTCGCTAGGATAGTCGGAGCCAGGGCGCTCCAGATATCCATGGGCGCGCCAGTCCTTGTAAAAGTCCCCAAGGCACTCTACGATTCTATAGATATCGCGAAATTCGAATTTGACCAGGGCGCAACACCTCTCACAATCAAGCGGATAATGCCCTACGGGGGCGCAGCATGAGCGAAGACCTTTTAGTTTCACTGGACAAGTACCTCGCAGCTGGCGTGCACATAGGCACCCAGCAGAGGGAGGCAGGCATGAAGCGGTTCATATACAACATACGCCCGGACGGCCTGTCAGTGTTCAACATCCAGCAGATAAACGACCGCATCCGCGAGGCTGCGACGCTTCTGTCAAAATACGATGCGCCAAAAGTGCTTGTTGTTGTCTCAAGGGAGAACTCCAAAGACGCCGTTGCGAAGTTCGGCGAGATGACCGGCGTTAACGCGCTTGCGGGCAGGTTTATGCCAGGCACGCTTACCAACCCCAACTACAAGGAGTACATGGAGCCTCAAATCGTCCTTGTGGGGGACCCGAACCTCGACCAGAGGGTTATAGACGAGGCCACAAAGGTTGGAATCCCTGTTGTAGCTTTCTGCGACACGAACAACAGCCCGAAGAATGTGGACGTAATACTCCCTGGAAACAACAAGGGCAAGAAGTCAACCGCGCTAATGCTTTGGCTCATTGCGAGGGAGATGCTCAAGGCACAGGGAAAAATAAAGTCTGACTCTGACATGAAGTACTCCCTGGACGACATCCAGGCGTAATTAGATGGAATCAATACAACGGCTTCCTGCAGTGGCAGGCCAGTTCTATACTGACAATCCAACCCAGCTCAGGCAGCAGATCCTCTCCTTTCTCCCGCAGTCAGTGAAGCCGACTGCGCTGGCAGTTATTTCCCCGCATGCCGGCTATATGTACTCCGGGCGGGTTGCGGGCTATTCTTTCAAGGCACTTGCCGAGGCTGACACCTACATCCTTTTAGGCCCGGTCCACCAGATGGCAAAAGCCCATTTTGGCATGTCGCTCAAGGACTGGTCAACCCCCCTCGGCACAGCGAGAATAGACGCGGGGCTTGCAAAAACCCTTGAACAAAAAACACAGATTGTCTGCGATGAAACCGCACACCTCCGCGAGCATTCACTCGAGGTGCAGCTTCCATTTCTCCAGGTGACAAATCCCAAAATGAAGTTTGTCCCCGTTGCAGTCCATCCAACTTCAACCTTCAAGGAGGACGCGGCAGAGCTCGGCTCCGCAATCGGCGGGATAATCAAATCTTCAAAAAAGAGCATAGGCATAGTCACAAGCTCGGACTTTTCCCATTTCATCCCAGAAGGCGAAGCAAAAGAGGTCGACCTTGGGGCGATAGACCTTATAACACGGCTTGATGCGGACGGCTTTTTGGACTACGTCGAGTCAAACAACGCGTCAATTTGCGGGTACGCACCCATAACTGTCATGCTTCACGCCCTAAAAACAATAGGTATTAAAAAGGGCGAGCTCCTTAAGTATGATACTAGCGCATCAGTGACTCACGATACCAGCAATGTCGTAGGGTACGCGTCAGTTAAGTTTGACAAGAGGAAAAATGGGCCTGTTTAGCAACATACTGCTCTTCATTGTCTTCGTCGTCTCGATAGTTAGCGGCTTTTACTACATCCGCGCCCACCTCTATGGCGAGGTGCGGCTTGAGCTTGCCGCGCTCTTTTTTGGAGGGCTCATCGCCTTCATAATTCTGACGCTGCTCCTTCTTTAGAAAAGCATTATAAGCTTGCGCTCTTTTACGTATAACATGGTAGAAATAATACCTCTTGGCGGATATGAGGAAGTCGGGCGCAACTCGACCGCTGTCAAGTACAAGGACGAAATAGTCATATTTGATTTCGGCTTCCACATGGAGCGCATAGCCTCGATGGGCGAGGACACCCACGTCCAGATACGGGACATGTCAATTTCCGAATTGCACGAGATAGACGCGATACCTGATGACAAGTGCATCCTGCCCATGAAGAACAAGGTAGTTGCATTAGTCTCAAACCATGGCCACCTTGACCACATAGGCGCAATGCCCCAGCTCGCGCCCCAATACAAGGCGCCGATAATCGGGAGCCCATTCACCACCGAGCTCATAGAGGGCATGTTTGCTGACGCAGCCGTCAAGAACCGAAACAAGCTTGTTACCATGCACCCAGGCGAGCAGGTCGAGCTCTCAAAAAACCTGACCCTTGAATTTGTGCATACGACCCACAGCATACCTGATACTGTCTTTTCCGTCCTCCACACTCCCGACGGCCCGCTCGTTTACTGCAACGACTTCAAGCTCGACAACCACCCGACCGTCGGCGAGAAGCCAGACTACAAGCGTATACGGGAGCTCGGCGACGAGGGCGTCAAAGCTACCATAATCGAAACCGTCAGGATTGACAGGGAGCGGAAGACTCCGAGCGAAGCAGTCGCCCGCGCACTTTTGGAGGATGTCCTCCTCGGCAGGGAGCACGAAAACGCACTCTTCATAACGACGTTTGCTTCCCACATACACAGGATAATGATAATCCTCGAGACTGCAAAGAAAATGGGGCGCATTCCGGTCCTCCTCGGGCGCTCGATGTCACGATATTCTGCAATAGCCGAGCGGCTTGGAATAATGAAAATTCCAAAAGGCGTAGAAGTCGTCGGCAAGGGCAAGGCTATTGACGCCAAGCTAAAGAAATGCGCAAACGATATGGACAACTACATTTTCATATGCACTGGCCACCAGGGCGAGCCCAATTCCGTCCTTGACAGGATAGCAAGCAAGAAATTTTCCTACAAAGTCCGCCCTGGGGATGAAATCGTGTTCTCAAGCTCAGTAATACCATCGCCAATAAACGAGGACAACCACTACCGCCTGTCGACCAAGCTCAAGGCGCAGGGCGGCCGGCTCTTCCGCGACGTCCACGTGTCCGGACACGCCTCAAAGGAGGACCACCGCGACCTTCTCATGATGTTCCGCCCCGAGAACATAGTACCCTGCCATGGCGACCTCAAGAAGCTTGCCGCTTACGCGGAGCTTGCCTCTGAAATGAACGCAGTAAAGAACGAGATGGGCAGGGAGTACAAGCTCGGCCAGAATGTTCACCTTTTGCACAACGGCCAAAGGCACGAACTCTAGAATGTCCCTCGAAAAAGACATCCGGATAGCTGCCCTTAAAAATGCAGCTTCCCACAGCGGCAAAGCAGACCCGGGCGCCGTCATTGGCTATATTCTCGCAGGCAGCCCCGAATACCGCACAAAATTCAAGGAGATAGTCCTAGACCTCCAGCGAATTGTAAAGGATGTCAACAAGCTTACCGTAACTGCCCAGGTGAAGGAGCTTTCTTCCCTTGGCGTCAGCCTTGAGCGGAAGGTCGAGGAGAAAAAAGGCCTTCCAGAATTACCCGACCGCGGCCCTGTCAGAATGCGATTTGCCCCGTCCCCTTCCGGTCCCCTCCATATCGGGCACGCAAGGACGATACTCCTTAACGACGAGTACGTCCGCAAGTACGGCGGCAAATTTATCCTTCGGTTTGAGGACACGGACCCAAACAACATACTTCCCGAAGCCTACGACTGGATACCGGAGGAAATCGCCTGGCTGGGCGTTAAAATACACGAGACCTACTACCAGTCAGACCGGCTCGAGGAGTACTACAAGGTCGCAAAGAAGCTTTTGGATGCGGGCCACCTGTACGTGTGCACCTGCAAGTCCGAGGATCACAAGTCTCTTTTAGACGCAGGCAAGCCCTGCCCCTGCCGCGGGCTTTCGAAGGACAAAAATCTTGAGCGCTGGCAGAAGATGTTCTCTTCCTACAAGAGCGGCGACGCAGTCATCCGGGCGAAGACCGACCTCAAGCACAAGAACCCGGCACTCCGGGATTTCCCACTTCTGAGAATTCTCGATGTAAAACACCCGCGGGCCGGTGACAACTTCAAAGTGTGGCCTCTGTACAACTTCTCCTGCGCCGTTGACGACCATGACATGAAAATCACCCACATCCTCCGCGGAAAGGACCACCTTACAAACACCGACCGCCAGGAATTCATCTACGACTGGCTCGGCTGGATGAAGCCATGGTTCTTCCACCACGGAAGGCTCAAAATCGGGGACCTCGAGCTCAGCAAGACAAAGACCAAGCAGAAGATACGCGAGGGACAATATACTGGCTGGGACGACGTCCGGCTCGGGACCCTCAAGGCGCTCGCTGCAAGGGGCATCAGGCAGGAGGCAATCCGCCAGACAATCCTTGACATGGGGCTGAAGGCCGTCGACGTAAACCTCTCCTGGAAGAACCTGTTCAACTACAACCGCCACCTGATAGAGGAGAGCGCCAACCGCTATTTTTTCGTCCCAGACCCCATGCAGATTGAGCTGCACCACCCAGACACTGCAGAAGTTTCGCTCCCGCTCCACCCCGACTACCCAAAGCGCGGCTCAAGGGTGTTCCACCTGTCTCCAGCAGACGGCAAGCTGAAGCTCTTCATATCCGCCCAGGACTACAAGCTTTTGGAGAAGGGGCCACTCCGGCTCATGAACCTCTTAAACATAAAGCTCGTCGGAAAGGGCAAAATCCACGCAGAGCTTGGCGAGAAGCTCGACAAGAAAATCCAGTGGCTCCCCGGCGGCATCCAGGTCACGCTCCAGACGCCGGAGGGCGAGATAACCGGGATTGGCGAGGAAACCCTGTCAGCCCTGAATGTTGGTGCCATAGTCCAGTTCGTCAGGACTGGCTACGCCTGCCTGTTCAAGAAGCAGAAGGACATGCTAATTTTCAGGCTAACCCACCCATAAATAGATTTATATATTGCAAACTCAAATAAGCCCTTATGGGAGTATTCAGCCAGTCAGTTCCAATGCAATTTGATGCGGCATTTGTAGGTCCGGTGCATTATTTCTTGAAGGTATTCATCAACACTCAAGTGTATGGCAAGGATATTGATCCGCACACCCTGACCAAAATCCTCCTCAAGGAAAAGCGCCTTTCCGAAGCCCACTCAAAGAAGGAGATCTACTATCTTGTATACGTCCGCGAGGGCACAAACTTAGATAAAAAGAATGTCATCAACCTCCTCTCGTTCGGGAAGGATGGAAGCCTCATAGAGCACTTCAGGGAGGATTCTACCAAGCACATAATCGACTTTGAAGCGGAAGCCATTACCGCGCCATTCGGCTTATTTTCCCTCTTGGAAAGGGGCCCGCCCGCAGATACTCACCACCCATTCACAGTGGACCTCCTAACGGCTGTTGTTGAAGAGTCGGTCCGGCTTTGCGTGGATAAAACCCACCCAGAGCTTGTGCTTGAAGCCTTCATGGGCGGCAAAAAAGCGAAGCATGCGCTGGGCGCCTGCCCAGGCGTACAGTCCATCATAGACCGTTATGCGCCCCGCTGGGTGAAATAAGTTTTTATCCTGTGTCATCCAATAATAATCAACATGATGTTCGAAGCCTCCGTGCAGTATGGGAATGAAACTGCCTACGCCATGGTCCTTTATCACGGTCGGGAGCTCTGGAAAAAGATACACAATGAGAAGCTTCTTGGCGATTTCCCTGACCCGCACCTGGTTGCGTATGCCGCAATTTTCGTTTTCAAAGGCCTCAAAAAGGCATCCTCCGAGATGAATTTCTTCGCATTTGACGAGCACTGCGGCCTTTTAGAGCGCATCAGGGAAGCCAAGCCGCCGCGGAAGGGGCCGAGTTCGGCAGAGCTGATAGAAAACGCCCTGCGCGGGTACGAGGCTGGTAACGCCGAGAAAATGGCGTATGATGCTGCCAAGAAGATAACACATTTCATCGTTGACGAGCTCAAATTGGAAGGCGCGGAAGTGGTCAAGGAAGCGCTCTTCGATAACCTGCTCGACAAGGGCTATATTAGGAAAGGCTTCCTCCTGTAGCCGCCCAATCTCAAAACCTTTATAAAGTTAGGATGAAATATAGACCACACTTCAAGCCATAAATGCGTGATGAACCGTTGGAGGTGAATAATATGGCAGATGTACCAGAAGCATTAGTTAATGAGTCCTTGAAAGTCCTTGAAATCGCCAGGAACACTGGAAAGATTTCACGCGGGACGAACGAGGCAACAAAGCAGATTGAATCAGGCAAGGCTAAGCTAGTTTTAGTGGCGACCGACGTCCAGCCGAAGGAGATAATTTCATTCCTTCCGGGGCTGTGCGCCGAGAAGAAGGTCCCCTGCATTAGCGTCCCGAGCAAGCAAGAACTCGGCAAGGCAGGTGGGCTTGACGTACCTGCAGCATCGATAGCAATAATCGACGCAGGCAACGCAAAGAAAGAGCTTACCCAGCTTGTAGAGAAGCTTGCCGCCGGCAAATCGAAGCCGACGGAAGAGGCTCCAAAGCAGGCAGAGGCGAAGCCAGCCGAGAAAAAGGCTGAAGCCAAGCCGGCTGAAAAGCCAGCCGAGCATAAGCCAGCCGAAAAACCGGCCGAGAAAAAGGCTGAAGCCAAGCCGGCTGAAAAGCCAGCAAAAAAGGAAGAGACGCCTAAAGAGAAGAAATAATGGCAGACGACCAGAAACCTGCTGAGAAACCAGCTGAGAAACCCGAACCCGCCCAGAAGCGGGGGCGCCCTGAAAGGGGCAAGGAATCAGTTGGCGCTCTGAGGTACCCTGCGCAGGTCCTGAACATAATCGGCAGGACCGGCACGACTGGGGACATAACCCAGGTCAGGGTCAGGGTTCTCGACGGCTACGACAAAGGGAAGATTATGCGCAGAAACGTCAAAGGGCCAATCCGGGTAAACGACGTACTCCTTCTCAGGGAGACTGAGATGGAAGCCCAGAAGCTCAGGCAGGTATAAAATGCCGAGGCACCAGAGATGCTCATTCTGCGGCAGGGACTTTGAGCCAGGCACTGGGATAAATCTCGTCACGAACGACGCGATTGTCCACCCCTTCTGCACGAGCAAGTGCAGGAAGAACTACGCCCTTGGGCGAAACCCCATTCGCGTAAGGTGGACTCTCAGGTACAAGCAGTTCCGCGAGGAGACCCTTGGTATCCGCAAGGCATCCGAGCAGAAGGCTGAGGCTAAGAAGGCCGAGCCGCCGAAAGCGGAGAAGCCAGCCGTAAAGAAGCCGGCAAAAGAGAAGACGGTTTCCCAGCGCAAACTCAGAAAGAAGGAATCAAGGCAGAAGAAATAGTGCATGCCTTTAGAGCGCTATAGCCGGGTTCTCTCCGGGAACGAGCTTCCAAACTTCAAAATCTCGCGCGAGCAGGGCGACCTATCCCAAAAGGCAGGCGAGGCGGAGATACTTCTCCACTCCTGCGCCCTCTGCGAGCACAACTGCAGGGTCGACCGCCATACTACGGCCGGGGTCTGCGGTGTGGGCGCAGAAATGCGGGTCGCATCCGACTTCATTCACCTCGGCGAGGAGCCCGAGCTTGTCCCGAGCTACACTATATTCTTTGCAGGCTGCAACATGAAGTGCCAGTACTGCCAGAACGCTGACATCTCGCAAAACGCGCTGGCAGGCCACCCAGTCAAGCCGTGGTCCCTGGCTTATATGATCGACAGCCATCCGACGGCAAAGAACGTCAATTTCGTCGGCGGCGAGCCCACCCCCCACCTCGCAGGCATACTTCGCGCCCTGACCGAAGTCAAGTCAAACATCCCGGTCGTCTGGAACTCAAACATGTACCTTAGCGAAAAGGGCATGTCCCTCCTCGACGGGGCGGTCGACGTCTGGCTTACCGACTTCAAGTACGGCAACGACAAGTGCGCAAAGCGGCTGTCCAAGGTTGGCAATTACTGGAAAGCCGTCACGCGCAACCACAAGCTGGCTGAAACGACCAAATACCCAAGCGAGCTGCTTATCCGCCACCTTGCCCTGCCGGGGCATCTTGAATGCTGCACCAAGCCAATCATCGACTGGATTTCAGAGAACCTAAACAACCCCAGAATCAACATCCTGGACCAGTACCGCCCACAGTACGAAGCACATAAATATAAAGAAATCAATAGACCTCTGAAGCCGGAGGAGCATGGCGAAGCGGTGCGCTACGCCAAAAAGCTCGGCTTAACCAACATAGTATAATCCAACAATCCTAAAACGACTTTGCGGGAGTGGCGGAGTCTGGAAAACGTGCCCGGTTCAGGGCCGTGTGGCTTAGTGCCTACGAGGGTTCAAATCCCTTCTCCCGCACCATATCTCTCTGCGTTCAGCGGCTCTTCCAATCCGAGACGAAGCGCTCTAGCTTCCTGAAGTCCTTTTCTGTGTCTTCGATTGCGGTTGGCACGTATTTCGCAGTCCTGCTGGCGTCGCCCAGCTCCCCTTTAATCATCTCCCCCCACTTTTTCATTTCGCTTATGTCTTGCCTCGCCCTGCCCAGGATGAACTCCGCGCCAAGCCCGAGCTCCTTCGCGAGCACCAATGAGTTGTAGAGCCCGCATTTCGAATCATCATAAAAGTCGTCCATCTCGCCCACAAACTCGCCGTGGTCCAGCCGCGGGCGCAGGAACTCTCGCATCATCTTCAGGCATTTAGGCTGAACCCTGCCGTACCCTTCCGCAAGCCTGAAGCAGATGTCGAAGTCGCAGTGCTTGCGCGCCCAGATGTCCACCATCATCCGCATCGCAGTCTTTTTGTCCAGCGAACGCTTCCTGCGGAGCTCCATGGCGGTGCATTCCAGGGAGAACAGCTCCTCTACCCTGCTTATCATTGCCTGGCTTTCCGCCCCTGGCGCTAAAAACCTGCCGATGTCCAGTCTCATCTTCCCGGCTTCCTTTCCAAACTCGCTGCAGCTTGCGCTTCGCATGCACTCAAACTTCTCGTCGTACTTGTATACTACGCGGAAAAAGCGTAGAAGAAGGTCAGCCAGCTCATGCGCTTTGGCGGCAGGTATGTCATAAAGCTCCAGCGCGTCGCCCATCACAAAATTTACGTGGGTGCGGCACTTTTTCTCAGCCCCGTCCATATTACCAAAATGGCAGGCATATTATTAATACCTTGTGCCGGTCTGTCCGACTCAAAACAAAGTACCCACTCCAGGTGGGTTCTGCCATCCTGGCGTGTTCTGGCACCCTATTTTGTGGATTTCTTCTTCTCTGTGATGCCAAAAAGGTCGTACCACATCATCAGGCCGCTTCCAAGAAGGAGCATGCTGACGAGGTAGTACGCCACCGGCATCAAAGTTATTGCGCCGCCCGCGTTCCACTGCACTGCAAAGCCCTTCACAAATAGGGCTATGCCAGCAGTCCCCAAAACAGTCATACTAAGGAAATGGCCCTTATTCTTGGTATTGTACATAATTCTATTTCCAAAAGCATCCCTTCTTATAAACCTTTGCCTGAGAGCAAAGTTATATACCGTGGCGCAATGGTAATTTTTAAATGGAATCTTCCGAGGTCTTACGAAAATTGCAGTCCCTATCTGACCCGAAAAACGTTGCAGGCATGGCGCGGTTTGGGATTAGCTCCAAGAACACGCTTGGAGTCCCCGTCCCGGAGCTTCGCGCAATCGCAAAGCAGGCAGGGAAGGACCACAAGATTGCTCTTAGGCTTTGGAAGTCCGGAATCCACGAGGCGCGGATTCTGGCGAGCATGGTGGAAGAGCCGGCGAAGGTGACAGAGGCGCAGGCCGATGCATGGGTTGCCGGATTCGACTCCTGGGATGTGTGCGACCAGTGCTGCATGAACCTCTTCTGGACGCTGCCCTTTGCGAATAAAAAAATATTCGAATGGGCGAAGCGGGACGAGGAGTACGTCAGGCGGGCCGCGTTCGCCCTCATCGCCAGCATTTCCGTGAAAGACAAAAAGATGCCTGGCAGTGAAATCGAGCGGTTTTTCCCGTTGATAAAGGAGTACTCCACAGATTCTCGGAACTACGTCCGGAAGGCCGTAAACTGGGCGCTGCGGCAGATCGGAAAAAGGAACTCAAAGCTGAACCTGAAGGCGGTCGCGGTCGCGAAGGAAATCCAGAGAATAGACTCGAAATCTGCGAAGTGGGTTGCGGCTGATGCCCTGCGGGAATTGACCAGCGGGGCGGTCCAAAAACGGCTTAAAAAATAGACCTACCAAAAGCTATTTATGTGCGGGTTTCTTTTCTTGTATGGGGTGAACCAAATTGCCAGCTAAAAAGAAAGCCGCAAAGCCGAAAAAAGCGGCCGCAAAGCCAAAGAAAAAGGTTGCAAAATCTGCACCAAAGCCAAAGGTAGCACCACTTGCGCCGAGGCCAGCCTTCGCAAGGCCAGCTCAGGTCCAGGCGCCGGCAGCACCTGCAGGACCGCAGGCTCCAGCAAGCAAAGAGTATGTGGGGGACGTCGCAGCATATTTCGGCGGCGTGAGCGTCATAGCGATTGACCTGACCGCCGGCCTGAATGTAGGCGACGAGATATGGGTTGAACGCGGGGACAACCTGAGCTTTAGGCAGAGGGTTGACTCAATGCAGATAGACAGGGTGCCAGTCCAATCCGCGACGAAAGGCCAGTCCGTCGGCATAAAAGTTAGCCAGAAAGCAGCCCCTGGAAACAAGGTTTACAGAATCACTAAGTGACCTTAATGCCCATGCTCTGCAGGGCGGTTTTTGCCTTGCCGGCTGCAAGGCCCTTGTGAAGCCTTACGGCAGTTTTTAGCTCATGCACGTTTTCGTGCAGCGAAAGGTGCTCTAGCACGTAAAGCGAGATTCCAAGCATCTCCTCCGCGGTGAATATGCCGTGGTGGGTCTCTTTCGCCCCGAACAGCTTGGTTTCGATTTTGCCGATGAGCCCGGTGCCGTCTTTAAGCTTGTCTGCGAGCAGCTCCTCTGCGATTTCTTTCCTGACGTCCCACATTACATAGAACAGGTACATCCCGGCAGTTATCCTGGCAGCCTTCATCATGGACTCCGGCGCCGCAAGGAACTCCTCTAGAACATATATGTCTCCAATATCGCTGCCTGAAATCTTTTCTTTTGGTATTATAAGTATCTCGACCGGTCGTCTGGAGCTGGTCATCATCCACTCCTTGAATGCCTCCCACGAGCTGCGCCTGCCGCCGATTTTCATCTTTTTGAGGTAGAGGCTGAGCCTGAGCTGGTCCATCATGTTCCGGCTCTTGATAATTTTTATCTCCCCCCTGTTGGGGTAGTACTGCTCCAGTCGCACTCTCTCTGCTTTGCCAGTCTTGGGGTTAGTAAGTGTGAGGGGGTGCGCATATGCCTCCCTAAGCACGTCGCAAATCTCTGAGTAAAGCTCGTTTGCAGTTTCCATGCGTTGCCTAAATACTGAGTTCTATTTAACCTTTACTTGATAGGCAAATTATAAAAGATACGCAGGGCTAGTTCTGGGATATGATACGCCAGCCAATTATTTCCATACTTGGCCATGTCGACCACGGGAAGACGTCGCTCCTAGACTGGATACGCGGCTCGTCTGTTGTTGACAAGGAGGCTGGCAAGATAACCCAGCACGTTTCTGCCACTGAGGTGCCATTTGACGCCCTTAAGCGGATATGCTCAAGCATATCATCCGGCAAGTTCAGCGTCAAAGTCCCCGGCCTGCTCTTCGTTGACACTCCCGGGCACGAGGCGTTCACCACCCTGCGGCGCAGGGGCGGCGCGCTTGCAGACATAGCCGTGCTCGTTGTCGACATAAACGAGGGCGTAATGCCCCAGACCGAGGAGAGCATAAGCATACTCAAGCACACGAAGACGCCGTTTGTCGTTGCAGCCACCAAAATAGACCTTCTGCCCGGCTGGAAGGAGAAAAAAAACTGCACTTTCTCCGAAGCGCTTTCGGCCCAGAAAGATTCGGTAAAAGAGGAGCTTGACAAGAAGCTATACCTGCTCGTTGGGAAGCTGAGCTCGTACGAGATATCCTCCGAGCGCGTTGACCGGGTTAACGATTTCACGAAGGAAATATGCATTGTTCCCGTTTCCTCGAAGCATGGCGTGGGAATCCAGGACGTCCTTACGCTCCTCTTGGGTCTTTCCCAAAAATTCCTGCAGGAGCAGCTCAAGGTCGAGGTCTCCGGCCCTGCCAAGGGCTCAGTGCTGGAAGTAAAAGAGGAGAAAGGCATAGGATCGACTGCGGACGTCATAGTCTACGATGGAGTCCTGAAAAAGGGAGACCGCATCGTCCTGATGTCGAAAAACGGCCCGGTTGAGACGCGCGTCAGGGCGCTTTTCAAGCCTGCGCCAATGACTGAGACAAAATTCGGCAAGCAGTACCAGTCTGTTGACTCTGTATCTGCGGCAAGCGGGGTCAAGCTTTCAGCCCCGGGCATAGAGGACACGCTCGCAGGTTCGCCCCTGCGGGTGGTCGCCGGTGACAGCGAGGAGCTCAAGACGCAGATTTCCACTGAATTTGAGCACATAAGGATTGAGACAGAGGACCTCGGGTGTGTCCTAAAGGCGGACACCTATGGCTCCCTTGAGGCGCTGATTGCCTTCCTGAGCGAGAACCAGATTCCAATCCGGTACGCAGACATAGGCGCGGTTTCGAAGAGGGGAATTGCCGAGGCGGAAACGGTTGCGATTGCAGACCCGTTCCTCGGCGTGGTGTTTGCTTTCTGTGTTGACGTTCTGCCGGATGCGCGCGAGAAGGCGAAGAACTCAGGGATAAAAATATTCGAGGAGAACATCATCTACAAGCTGGTGGACGAATACAAGGCGTGGAAAGACGCAGAGATGGTGCGCCAGAAGTCAAAGAAGCTTGACGGAATACCAAAGCCGGCGTACATCAGGTTCCTGCCCGGCTACGTCTTCCGCCAGAAGGATCCTGCTGTCTTTGGGATTGAGATTCTTGAGGGCACCCTCTTGCCCAAAACCCAGCTGACGAACGCCTCAGGCAAGGTGGTCGGCACCGTAAAAGAGATGCAGCACGAGGGTGAAACCATCCAGTTCGCGTCCTCCGGCCAGAAGGTAGCGCTTTCCCTTGAGGGCCCAACTATAGGCCGGCACATAAAAGAGGGGGAGTATTTCCTATCATACGTCACCGAAACCCAAATGGAAACTTTAAAAAACAACAAGAACCTACTCTCAGAGAGCGAAATTGCAGCTCTTAAACGAGTTATAATTTTAGCGCTTGATCAAAATGACTGAATTTAAACTTTCAGTGTCCGGCAAAGACGGGAAGGCATACAAGAAGCAGCTTTCCGGCAGCGACGCCGATGCACTCATTGGCAAAAAACTCGGCGAAACAATAAGCGGAGACATGTTAGGCCTCCCTGGGTACGAGCTCAAGATAACCGGCGGCTCGGACAAGGACGGCTTCCCAATGCGCCCCGGATTCCATGGTAGCAGGGTCGTAGAGCTTCTGCTTGCAGAGGGGCCAGGCTTCAGGCCGGCAACCAAAGGCGCAAGGAGGAAGAAGCGGGTCCGCGGAGACACGGTATCCGAATCAATCTGCCAGATAAACTTCAAAGTCACAAAGCAGGGCGGCAAAACACTCAGAGTGCTCCTTGGCGGAGATCAGGGCGCGGCTGAAAAGTCTCGGGACGAAGTTCTTGAAGAGAAGAAGAGGCAGATACAGGAGGCTTTGCTTAAGGTTGGTGAGGCAACAGCTGCCGAAGCGAAGAAAAAGGCCGCCGGGGGTGGCTAATCATTCATGACCCAGCCGGACGTTAGCATCGGTCTGGTAGGTCACATTGACCACGGCAAAACAACACTTACCGAAGCCCTAAGCGGCGTTTGGACCGATACTCATTCTGAAGAGCTAAAAAAAGGCATAACAATCAAGCTAGGCTACGCAGACACTACGTTCTACAAATGCAAAAAGTGCGACGCGCCCGTCTGCTACTCTCCGACCAAGAAGTGCGAGGCGTGCGGCGGCGTGTGTGATGCAGTGCGGACAATATCCTTTGTCGATGCCCCTGGGCACGAGACGCTCATGGCGACAATGCTGTCCGGTGCCGCGATAATGGACGGCGCAGTCCTTGTCATAGCTGCGAACGAGCCCTGCCCGTCGCCGCAGACGAAGGAGCACCTAATGGCGCTCGACATCATCGGCAAGGAGAAGGTAGTTATAGTCCAGAACAAAATCGACCTTGTTACCAAGGAGCAGGCTATGGAGAACTACAAGCAGATAAAGGCGTTCGTGAAGGGCACCGTTGCTGAGAACTCCCCTATAATCCCAATCTCAGCCCAAAAGCGGCAGAACATCGATGCAGTCATAATGGCAATCGAGACGCACATCCCCACCCCGAAGCGGGATGTGAAGTCCCCTCCAAAAATGCTCATCGCAAGGAGCTTTGACATAAACAAGCCAGGCACGAAGCCGAAAGACCTAAAGGGCGGCGTGCTCGGCGGCGCGCTTATTGCCGGCGAGCTGAAAGTCGGGCAGACAATAGAGATACTTCCCGGCGTGAAGCTCGGCGAAGGCAAGTGGCAGCCGGTAGAGACGGAAATTGACACGCTCTTTGCCTCAGGCAAGCCCCAGTCATCGGTGCACGCCGGCGGCTCAATAGGCATTGGGACCAAGCTTGACCCTGCCATGACGCGGTCAGACAACCTCTCCGGCAACCTGCTTGGCATTAAGACAAAGCTCCCGCCGCTCAGGACCGAACTTGACCTAAAGCCATCTCTCCTGAAAAAAGTAATCGGGCTCAAGGACGAGATTGACGTTGCACCTATCCGGACCAATGAGCCACTTATGCTGACCGTAGGCTGCACAATAACTGTGGGCGTAACTGTGAAGGCTGACAAAAACTCAATCAAGCTGAAGCTGAAGCTCCCCGTCTGCGCTGAAAAGGGCGACCGGGTAGTCATCTCGCGGCAGATTGAGCACAGGTGGCGGCTCGTTGGATACGGAACGATACTATGAACTGGCAGATATATGCTATACTCTCCTTAGTCCTCCTTGGTGCGTTCTACACGAGCATGAAGTTCGCCTTAGCGGCTGGCATAAACCCACAGCTTGCTGCAGTTGTCCTGCAATTTGCTGCGCTTGTATCGGTCGGGATTTATTTCATAGCCAACCGGGCTAGCATCCCGCTCCAGTACACCCAGACAAGCCTCACGTATGCTGTCCTTGCAGGGGTGTTCGTCGGCGCTGCCAACCTGGTGCTTTACCTTGCACTCAGCAGCGGGCCGGTCTCAAAAATAAGCCCAATAACCGGGATGGCCGTAATGATACCTGCTGTAGTCGGCATCCTTTACTTCAAGGAGCCCGCCAGCCTTAAGGTAATGGCTGGGCTTCTCTGCGCCGTTGCAGGCATTCTGCTCCTCTCTACATAGATGGTGAAGCTACTACTAGACACAAACTTTCTCATGGTGCCTTTCCAGTTCGGGGTGGACATCTATTCTGAGTTCGACAGGATACTCCACGAGCCGTATACCATGTTTACCATCACTGCGGTGGAAGACGAGCTGGTCCGGCTTTCAAAGACCAAGCCCGCAGCAGCAGCCGCGCTGAAATTAGCAAAACTTAAAAAGGTGCGCATTATTCAGAATCCAGCAGATTCTCCGCAAGGGACAGACCCAAAAATCCTGGCTGCCGCGGAGTCAGAGGGTGCGGCGGTATGCACCAATGACTCTGCCCTCCGGAGGCAGGCTCGGGTGAAGGGCCTGAGGGTCATAACCCTTCGGCAGATGTCGCATTTAGTGGAGGCATAATGGCAAAATCACAGAAGAACCCTGAAAAATGGCCAGAATCCGTGGAGGTAGTCGTCACTATGCCTAAGGGCTCAAGGAACAGGTACTCTGTCCTTAAGTCTGCGGTCAAGGTCGAAAAGGTTTTCCCCCTCCCAAGCGTTGTCGAAACCGGGTTCATCTCCGGCACAGAGTCTGATGACGGAAACCCCTTAACAGCATTTGTCCTGGTGGATGAGCCAACCTTCCCTGGCTGCATAATCTCTGCGAGGCCAGTCGGCGTTTTGAAGCTTGCAAAAAAGGACATGTACATTGACCTAATCCTGCTGGTCCCCACTGCAGACCGGAGGTACGATTCGATCACGGAGCTGGAGGATGTCCAGGAGAGCGTAAAGAAGGACATTTCCAACTGGTTCCTTGGCGTCTCAAAAATGCTTGTTGCGCCGCTCGATACCGCGCCAGCCATCCAGGGCTGGGTGGGTTCGGCTCAAGCCAAAAACTCTATAAAGCATGCCGCGGATTTATTCAAGCGACGTCATTAGGTGTTACTATGTATGAACTAGTTACAGTACAGGATAACGTAAGGGTTCCGCCAGACAAGTTTGGCACCGACCTGAAGGGCACGATAATAAGCGTGCTGAAGCGCCAGTACGAGGGCTACCTTAACAAGGACCTCGGGCTCGTCGTCAGCGTGGCTGACGTTGACACAATCGGCGAGGGCGAGATACGCCCTGGCGACGGAAGCGCATACTATGACACAGTCTTCAAGATACTCACATTCAAGCCGGAGATGAACGAGCTCGTCCTCGGGAAAGTGATAGAAATCGTCGAGTTCGGCGCGTTCGTAACATTGGGTGCGATTGACGGCCTCATTCACGTTTCACAGGTCACGGACGACTTCCTTTCATATGACGACAAGGGCAGGCGCCTCGTCGGCAAGGAGAGCAAGAAGTCAGTCAGCGAGGGGGACTTCCTCCGCGCGAGGATTGTCGCACTCTCAATGAAAAAGTCACAGAGCCAGAAAGTAGGGCTCACCATGCGCCAGAGCGGGCTTGGCAAGCTCCAGTGGATTGAGGAGGAGCGGAAGAAGGCGAGCAAGGAAAAGGCAGCGCCAGCCGAAACGAAGGATAAGCCAAAAGACAAGGCAAAGGACAAGCCGAAGGAGAAGCCGAAAGAGAAGGCTAAAGACTCCCCAAAGGGGAAGAAATGATTAAGGCATGCAAGAACTGCCACGTGCTCACCGAAGAGTCAGTATGCCCAGTTTGCAAGTCGCAGGAGTTCAGCCCGAAGTGGAAGGGCTTCATCACAGTCATTGACGCCGACAGGTCAGAGGCGGCAAAGCGCATGGGCGTTACAATGCCCGGCAAATATGCATTAAAGATTGGTTAAAATGGAGCTACAGATAACTAACAAAAAGGAAAACAAGCTGCTGAACAGGACCGAAATTGAAGGCACGGTAACGTTCGACGCGGCAATACCTGCGAAATCCGAGGTAAGCACAAAAATCTCCGCCACCCTTGGCGGAGACAAGAACCTTGTTGTTTTGGACCACATCTACCCCCAGTTTGGGGCAAGGCAGGCAAGGATAATCGCCAAAGTCTACAAGGACAAGAAATCACTCGACGCTTATGAGCCAAAGCCAAAGGCGGCAGCCCCGAAGAAGGAGGGCGCGCCAGCCGAAAAGCCGGCAGAAGCCAAGGCAGAGGCCCCAAAACAGGAAGCGCCCGCTGAGAAGTCGGCAGAAGCGAAAAAGGATGCTCCCACGGCGGAAGCTCCAAAACAGGAAACCCCTGCTGAAAAGCCGCCGGAGAAGAAAACCGAGGCTCCAAAGGCGGAAGCCCCAGCGGAGAAAAAGGAGGCTAAATAATGGCTGAAGACAAGAAAGGCGGAAGCAAGAAGTCAAAGTCTGAAAAGTGGAAATTCTACAAGGTCGAGGGCGACCAGGTCTTACGGACAAAGAAGTCATGCCCCCGCTGCGGCCCGGGCGTGTACCTTGCAGAGCACAAGAACAGGATGACCTGCGGCAAGTGCAACTACACAGAATTCAAGGCCAAAAACCAATAAAGTTTTATATTCTGCCACTACTACCTTATTAACTCCTACGCGGAGTGCACCCTTCGGCTTTGGGGCTGTGGGGTAGGCAGGCATCCTGGCTGGCTCCAGTCTCTAGAAATTCACGAGCCTTCGGGCGATGATGAAAGAATGGAGCGAGGATACCAGCAGATTCGGGTTCAAATCCCGACAGCCCCACCACTCCCTATCCCTTTCTTTTAAGAAAAGAAAGGTCTAAGGGTCACCCCAAAGAAAAACATAGACAATACCAAAAGAAAACTACTCTAGGATTCGCTCCGCTCATAATATTAGTAGCATATGAAGCCGCCTGACAAACTTATACAAACGGACAAAAGTGAAAGAGATGAGTTTGGACTTTTTGAGAAATACGCCGACCTCAGGGAAAAGAAGGTAATTGAGATTGGGTGCGGGTATGGTAAATACACGGTCCGCCTTGCGCCTCTTGTCAAGTCGATTTCCGCGATAGACATGTCCGAAAAGGAGCTTGCGAGGGCTATTGCAATTACCCCCGAGCGGCTCAAGTCGAAGATTCAGTACAAGCACGTGTCTGCGGCCGACCTTCCATTCGCGGACGCGTCTTTTGATACTGCATTTCTTGCGTTTGTCTTCCATGAAATCCCCCACGAGGAGCAGGAGAAAGCTTTAGCTGAGATTCTCAGGGTCCTTAAGCCAGGCGGGCAGGCCGTCCTAATCGACCCGACCCCTTACTCGCCGTTCCATAAATTCGTCCGGATTTTCAAGCCGGAAGAGGACCACGGCTGGAGGGTGGAGCGCTCGAATGCGAGGATTGTCCAGGCTGTTGAGCAGGGCATGTTCAAAAAGGAGCAGGCACTGGAATTCCACAAGACTTTTGAGTACGAAAGCAGGGATGCTGCATACACTGCAATTCTCGGTAACTGGGCGCGGGTTGCAACTCCGAAAGATAACTCAGAGCGGGAGGTGTGGAAACGGAAGATTGACGCTATACTGGGTGACGCCATAAAGCAGCAACCAGTCCGCCTCTATGAGCACTGCCAGCTGATAACTCTAAGAAAGCTTAAATAATGCATAATCGAATACTTAGGCATGGGTTACGCCCTTTATTTTGACAAGAGCGCCTGGAAAAATAACTGTGTTACAGTATATCCTGTCTGTAAGGACAAACAGTGTGACGCCCCTGCTGGCGAGCTCTGTAAGCTCTTTGCAAGCGAGGTAATTGATGGCGTGAGTATAGGGCAAATCAGTTACTTGACGTTTTTTGGCCCTGTACAACCTGGTAAGTCAGAGCCGACGAGCATGACGTTTACCTGTCCAAAGTATTCTTCTGGCATCTCTTGCGCACATTTTCTTCAGCAGGAAGGGTGGGAATGGTTTGCGAGACGGGCAGGCATAAGCCCCTTCGACTATAATCGCGGCGACCAAGGTGATGGCCGACCTACTGCGCCTTTCTATTGCAACAGCTTTGATTCTAATCATAAGCAGGAGATGAAAATCGCAGTAAACCCCCATTCCAATTTAGAGCATTACATCCTTGCGGGGTTTTGGCTGGCTAATCCAGCCCTGAAGCAGTACCTTGTGTCCAAGTATCACACCGAGGACCTAGAATTTTCCATGGTCGAGGAAACCTCGGCGGAGCTAACTGGGAAGTTTTTTGAGGATAACAGGCGTAAAGTAAAAAAGATTGCCAAGCTCCAGGGTGCCAGTGATGGCTCCAATAGATGCCCTGGAGTCCGTAATGTTGAAGACTACAAAGCAGAGATATACTCACATGGTATTATCAACAACAAAGAAATTAATGCCTGTGGCTTCATGCTCTCTGAGCTGCCGCGGATGTCAGGCTGTTATGGCAAGGTTTATACTAATAACGTCGAAACCCGTTGCGGTGGGAATTACAAAACAAAATCTAAAATGCGGCTGATTTGCAGCAAAGCCTAAGCAAAAGTAAATATTATATACCGTCTGCTTTTAGTAGAGCACAAGGGGGTTAACCTAATGGAATACTTTGCATACACACCGATTGCAGGGCTCCTCGCCATAGTCTTTGCGGGGTACCTGTCTTACATGGTTCTGAAAAAGGAGGAGGGCACTCAGAAGATGAGCGAGCTTTCCCATGCAATTCAGGAGGGCGCACTGGCTTACTTGACGCGGCAGTACAAAACACTGGCAGTCTTCATAGCAATTGTTGCAGTAATATTCGCGTATGCATTGTCGCCCATTGTCGCATTAGTATACCTTATAGGGACCCTTTGCTCAATCGCCGCAGGATTCATAGGCATGTACGTCGCTACAAGGGCGAACACCAGGACGACAAACGCCGCGAGGACGAGCCTAAATTCCGCCCTCCAGATTGCATTCCGGGGCGGCTCTGTGATGGGAATGTCCGTCGTTGGGCTAAGCCTATTGGGGATTGGCGTGACCTTCTATGTCTTTAGGGACATACAGGTGGTCACCGGCTTCGCATTCGGTGCGAGCTCAATCGCACTTTTCGCCAGGGTCGGCGGGGGAATATTCACCAAAGCAGCTGACGTAGGTGCAGACCTCGTTGGCAAGATTGAGGCCCACATACCAGAGGACGATCCGAGGAATGCCGCAGTAATCGCAGACAATGTCGGCGACAACGTAGGCGACGTCGCAGGTATGGGCGCAGACCTGTTCGAATCATATTCCGGCTCAATAATCTCTGCTGTGGTGCTTGGCTCTACTGCAATGGTTATCGGGCAGTTCGGGGTAAACTCCGTTTTCTTCCCATTCTCGATAGCCATCATGGGCGTGCTTGCATCGATAGCTGGTGTCTTTGTAGTCCGGACAAAAGAGGGTGCAGACCCCCAGAAGGTTCTTAACAACGCAACATTCTCAAGTGCGATAATCCTGGCAATCGGCGCGTACTTCCTCTCCAGATACCTCCTTCACAGCATTAGCCCGTTTATCGCCGTGGTCGCAGGGCTTGTTGCGGGAGTAGTCATCGGCCTGCTTACCGAATACTACACGTCAGCGGACTACAAATATGTCAAGGCGATAGCCAAAGCCGCCGAAACCGGCGCTGGCACAAATGTCATTCAGGGAATCGCCGTCGGCATGCAGAGCACCGCGCTTCCTGTGCTCTCAATCTGCGCAGCTATCCTGCTGTCCTACCATGTCGCAGGAATATACGGCATTGCAATGGCCGCGGTCGGAATGCTTTCCATAACCGGGATTGTTGTTGCGGTCGACTCGTACGGCCCGATTGCAGACAACGCTGGCGGGATTGCAGAGATGGCCGGGCTCCCGAAGTCCGTCCGGGCAAGGACAGACAAGCTCGACGCACTTGGCAACACGACAGCCGCAATCTCAAAGGGATTTGCCATCGGCTCTGCCGCGCTTACCGCACTCGCGCTGTTCATAGCGTTCGCACAGACTGCAAACATCAGCGTGATAAGCGTGCTGGACCCGACCGTCCTTGTCGGAATGCTCATTGGAGGCATCCTGCCATTCGTCTTCAGCTCAATGGCTATGAAGGCGGTGGGAAACGCCGCATTCGAGATAATCGAGGAGGTCAGGCGCCAGTTCAGAGAGATAAAAGGCCTGATGGAAGGAAAGACAAAGCCTGACTACGCCAGATGTGTTGACATATGCACAAAGTCCGCACTACGCGAGATGATTGCGCCCGGTGCGATGGCTGTTCTTGCCCCCCTTGCAATGGGCTTCCTCCTTGGCAAGGAGGCGCTCGGCGGCATGCTTGCCGGCGCTACAGTCACCGGCGTCATGCTAGCAATATTCATGGCAAACGCCGGCGGAGCCTGGGACAACGCCAAGAAGTACATCGAATCCGGGCACCTTGGCGGAAAGGGGACGCCAACACACGATGCCGCCATAGTCGGCGACACAGTCGGCGACCCGTTCAAGGACACAGCAGGGCCATCGCTGAACATCCTAATCAAGCTGATGGCTGTAATCGCCCTCCTGGCGGCGCCTCTGCTGGCTTAGAAAAAACTATTAAAACAGCAGAAAACTAAGGCTGGATACTGCCAAGTCTTTCAGCCATTTTGCGGTGGTGATGTAGTCGCAGCATTCGAGCCTTCCAAGCTCGCCGCCCGGGTTCAAATCCCGGCCGCCGCACTCCTTTTACAGATAATACGACGGGTCTGCAACCCGATCCATGTTTGGGTCTATCTTGCGCTCGGTGTACTCTTTGGCGTAGTCTATAAGTTCTTCTAAGAAGTTTATCTCTGTGTCCACTCTCTTGATAAACGCCTTTGGCGCCCCCGTCTCTAAGAGCTTAATGTGCAATTTTGACTTAAGGTAAAGCCCAAACCCAAAACTGTTCTGTATGGCCCTTACGTCCTTTTCAGCATATTCACCCGAATCCATGAACTCGCCGATATCCTTCAAAAGCTTTTGCATGACCGTGACATCCGCAAGGAAAAACTGGGCGCCCCGCAAGAGGGTTTCTACTGCGGCGTAAATCCCGCCCTTTGGGATTGTATGCCTTTCTGTTTTTGATATTCTCACGACCGAATCCTCTCTAAGGTAGGCGAGCGTGTCCTCCACGTTCTTCGCCCGCTTCTCTATCCCCCCACGGTAGTCCTTCTCGTTTAGGTATGCAAGGTCATCTATCCAGCCCTCGAACAGCCTCTTGAGATAGGGCGGCAGCTCGGCAACCCGCCGGATATCCTCGTACGGGCGTCTGGCGAAATCCTCCAGGCCATTAGTCAACCCAATCTTCGGTGCTGAGAGCGACGGCGACATAAAGAAAATATTGCAGGCGGAGTATTTATATCTAGCTAAATAATGGTCTTTTTCCTGTACGCAGCCCAGTCCTTTTTGTACCTCACTGCAAGATACTTCTCTTCCTGGAGCGTCCAGTAGAGCATGAAGCCTATCCAAATGGGCGAAGTATAGAGCGCCATCATGCTTCCAAATACCATCGGCACGCCTGCCACCATGAGTATTGAGCCATAGTATGTCGGGTGGCGCACGAGCTTGTAGATGCCGCTTGTTATCAGCTTCTTCGGATCCCTGAATGGTATATGGGTGTAGCTCAAGACTACCAAAAGTATGCCAACCGTGCCGAGCAATGTGCCAGCGTCCTGCATGAGCGCGCTTCCGCCCTTCGTGCTGTCAAAAAACACCATTGCGAACCAGGCAATCCAGCCGCCGAAGACAACGTACTTGACGTTCTTGTCGTACCTGGCGGACGGGTTTCCTGTGTGCTCCTGCCTGTGGTAATAGGCGTGTACGCAGTAGCATGCCAGGCAGACTGCGAATGCGGCGTAGAACAGCATCATGTCCTAACTAAAAAACAGGATTATTATATACCCTTCGGCTTTCTGCCGAGCTTCCTAATCGAGGCGACAAAGAAGCCTGAGGTGTTGTTGTCCTGCGGCCATATCCGCAGGCACCTTTCGACCGTTGGGTTGTACTTTTCCCCCTCGAACTCAAGCACCGGTTCGCTTCTCTTAAGCCCGGGCAGGATTATCTCTTCTAGTTCTGATTTCTTGTGCCGCTTAAGGAGCCAGCTGACAACCGCCTCGTCCTCCTGCGGGTCGACGCTGCAGGTCGAATAGACAAGCCGCCCGCCCTTTTTCAGCAGGCAGTAAGCCGAGTGCAGGATGCTCTTCTGGTCGTCCGAAAGCCTTTTTGCGAGTTCAGGCGACCACGTCTCGGCAGTTTCAGGGGACTTCTGCAATATGCCTGTGCCGGTGCAGGGCGCGTCAGCAAGCACCCGGTCGAACTGGATGTCCGTTAGCTGCTGGACTGAGCTCATCTCCACTACGCAATTTGTAACTTTCATCCTCTCGACGTTCCTCCTCAGTATGGCAATCCTGTCCTGCCTGACGTCAAGCGCGACTAGTGCGCCCGTGTTCCCCATATACTGGGCTATCTGGGTGGTTTTTGCACCAGGGGAGGCGCACGCGTCAAGGACATTCTCACCCGGCATCGGACCGAGGACTACCGCAGGTATCATGCTTGCGGCTTCCTGGACAAAAAAGTGCCCCTCTTTGTGGCCAGGTACGTTGCCGATGTCCTGGCGTTCGCCTTTCTTGTGGGCTATCCAAAAGCCTTCAGGGCACCATGGGACTGGGTCAAGATTCCATTCCGCCTCAATGGCACCCTTTAATTTTTTAGCAGATGTGGCTATGGTGTTGACCCGTATGGATTTTCTCAGCGGCTGGGCTATTGCAGATGAAAATTCTTCCCATGAGGTGAGCTTTTCGTATCTCGCTTTAAATTCTTCCATACTCACTTGCGAAGCCTGGATGCAAACTCTCTGACCTTTGCCGTGTAGTTGCCCTCTGCGACCTCTTTGGCAGTTAGGTACAGGCTTGATATAGGGGGCTTCCCCAGCGTGGTTTCCATGTCACTAAAAACGCGCTGCTCCGAAGCGCTTCCCTGGGTTGCGAAGAATGCAACTTTTTTGAGCTTCCCCCTGTTTTGGCTGATGTACGTCCTCACTGGGCTTGCCATCCGCCCGGCCCAGACTGGGGTGCAGAGAACCACAATATCATACTTTGATGGGTCCTTCTTCTGGCTGTTTATCAGCGGCAACTTCCTTGCCACGGCTTCCCTGCCCGATTTAAGATAGCCAATCAAGCCTGCGCGGCTCGCCGGGTCAGTTATCTCTTCAAGGTCTGAGCGAAGGGCTTTTGCAACTTCCTGCGCGGCTTTTTTCGTGAAGCCGGTTCTCGAATAAAAAACTGTCAGGGCTTTCATGGATTCGCTAAATCCAAACTCTTTTAATAATGTTCTGACTAACTCTCGCTATGCCTACTCCGGAACCTTTTAAGATAAAAATGGTGGAGTCCATAAAGCTCCTCCCGCGCGAAGAGCGCGAGAAAAAAATAAAAGACGTCGGATACAACGTCTTTATGCTGAGAATCGATGACATCTTCATCGATTTGCTTACCGATTCCGGCACCTCTGCCATGAGCGACATGCAGTGGGCTGAGATGATAAAAACCAAGCAGACTTATGCCGGGACAGACGCCTACTACTGCCTTGGCGACTCGATAAAAGAGATATTCGGCTTTGAGATGTACCTGCCGGTCCACCAGGGCAGGGCGGCAGAAAACGTGCTTTTCTCGACCGTTGTCCGGAAGGGCGACTTCGTGCCTAACAACATGCACTTCGACACGACAGAAGCGAACGTCCGCCACAACGGCGGCATACCTGTCAATCTGGTCAACGACGGCGCCTATGACACCTCAAAGATTGCGGATTTCAAGGGAAACATGGACGTCGCGAAGCTCGAGGGGCTCATCAAGGAGAACGGGAAGGAAAAAATCCCATTCATCATGCTGACGATAACCAACAACACCGGAGGCGGTCAGCCGGTCTCAATGGAGAACATACGGGCTGTCCGGAAAGTAGCGGATAAGCACGGCATCCCGTTCTTCTTCGACGCGTGCAGGTTTGCCGAGAACGCCTACTTCATCAAGACGCGGGAGAAAGGCTATGCTGGCAAGTCCATCCGCCAGATTGTCAGGGAGATGTTCTCATATGTTGACGGCTTCACGTTCAGCGGCAAGAAGGAGGCGCTGACAAACATCGGCGGCCTTCTCGGCTTCAGGGACGAGAAGCTTTACGAAAAGTGCAGGAATGAGCTAATCATTGTCGAGGGCTTCACGACCTACGGCGGGCTTGCATGCCGCGACCTTGCAGCAATGGCGCAGGGACTTAAGGAGTCGACTGAGGACTCATACCAGGAGTACAGGCACGCCCAGGTGGAATACCTTGGAAACCTCCTGAAGAAGGCAGGCGTCCCGATAATAGAGCCAATCGGTGGGCATGCGGTTTATATCGACGCGAAAAAGTTCCTCCTGCACATCCCTCCTGAGCAGTTCCCGGGGCAGGTTCTAACCTACAGCCTCTACGTAGAGTCTGGAGTGCGCGCGGTTGAGCTGGGTTCGTCCGCATTCGGCTACTGGGACGAGAAAGAGAATTTTATCCCTGCAAAGCTCGAGACAATGCGGCTTGCAATCCCGCGCCGGGTTTACACGAACTCGCACCTGGAATACGTTGCAGAAGCAATAATAACGCTTTACAAGAAGAGGGGCCAGCTCAAGGGCCTGAAGCGGATTTATGCGCCAAAGCTCCTTGGCCACTTCACAGCCAGGTTTGAGCCTCTGTGATTCTTAAAAAATAGAAAATAGGGGGCGTTCGCCCCCTACCGAATTTTTAGCAGGTGCAGACTACAGGCGGCTTGTTCTGGTAGGAGAAGTCAGTCAGCGTCTTTCCGACACAGTAGACTCCGGTCTTGCCAATCAAGCTTTCCATCTCAGTGCCCTCAAATACGCACTGGACGCTCTCGCCCAAGTTGTTTTTGCCCTTGTCGCACCTTGCCGGGCAAGGCGTAGCACTGGGCTTTACTGGCTGGCATCCGCATCCTTGTTTGCTGTTTGGCCCGTAAAGCGTGAGCTCTCCAGGGCATGTTCCGCTGAGAGGCGCCTTGTTTGCGTATTCCGCCTTAACAAAGCACGCGCCAGGGGTCGTCTGCGGCCCGAAAAGCGTGTATGGCGGCTCGCAGGCAAACGGGCAGATTTCCGCCACTGCTGCGGCTGCCGGCTGGGCCGGAGCCGATGGCTTGAAGAATATGTTGTATACCTTCAGGGAAATCTTAAGGAAGCTGAGCTTTATCTTCCCCGTTATCGTCCGCGCCTTTATCTCTATCTTTTTCGTGTTCAGCGCAGTTATGAGCGCGTTCGCCGGGTCTGGGGAGTTCATTATCTGGCCAAGGGTGTCCTCCTTAATGGTCATGGAGTACGCCCACTGGTCGACGGCCCCCGGGCCGATGTCGGTCACCTTGCCATCAGAGCCGATTATCATGTACCCCGTTTCAACCGCACCTGTTGCGGACACAAAGTCGAGCTTTATCCTGCCCTTTGGCAGCGCCTTTGCCACCATCTGGTTCGACATAAGCCCGTTGTTGATTTTTGCAGTAACTGCGTTCTTCAGAGTGACGTCCGCCTCGATGTCGGCAAGCGCCGCAGCTATATCTGCAATATTCGAACTGAAAAGCTTGTCTAGCGTCTCATCAACAGTCGCAGCAAGGGCGATGTTGGATACCAGGACCAAGCCCAATACAAAACCTAAAAACCTTTTCATAATACCACCATAGCCCATAATCGCGCCTTGGTATAAAAATGAAACGCTTTGGCAGGATATTATAATTTTAAATACCAGTTAGCGTTTCCTGTGGTTAGGAGGTTCAAATGAACTACGAGACAGCATTCAAGAAACCAGTTACTGACGTCAAGAAGCTGGTGATAGGCGTGATCCTTGGCATGATACCGGTAATCCACTGGATTGCCAAGGGGTTCTACCTGAACTGTTCAAATGTCGGGAAGGTGAAAACGGGCGATAAGATGCCGGAGTGGACCGACTCCCAGCTCTTTTCATCACCGGTCTTCTGTCAAGCATAATAGCCTTCATCTACATGCTGCCTGCAACCGCAGTAATCGCAGTTGGTGCAGGCATGGGCCTCATGACCCTGATGAGCGGCCTCCTTGCAGCAGGCGTCCCGTCGCAGTTCATGGGCATTATCCACGGAGGCCAGGCGAACGCGCAGGCAATGTTGCCGTTCTTCCAAAGCAACCTGATGGCGCTTCTACCTGCGGCAGTGGGATTTGTGCCGTACATGGTAGTAGGCTTCCTGCTGATGATGGTCGCGCTTTACTTCACACCGATGGCCGTCCTGAGCTATGTTGCTAGCGGAAATTTCGGCGACGCGTTTGCGCTGAAAAAGGTCTATGCTCGCGCCATGAACACAGAATACTTTGTTACTTGGCTTATAGTGCTGATTGGCGTTACTGCAGTGCTCGGCTCAATACTGCGTTTTGTCCCAGTCATAGGCTTTGGGCTTGCAATGTTCGTGGGCGGAGTCATCAGCTACTCGCTGTTTGGCCAGATATACAAGAAATAACCAGATGTTGGAGCAACTTTGGTTGCTCCCTCCTCTATTTTTAGACGAAAGGGATATTAATCCGTTTGAGATATTCTCATCATGGTGAACGCTACCGCCTCCGGCCTCCTTGGGAGCCTGATGAGCCCGTCAGCGACTCCGTTTTCTATATTCCTGCTTGTCCTTGGGCTAATCCTCCTCGTCTGGGGCGTTGCCTGGAACCTAAAAAAGTTTCTCTATGGGGACAACATAAGCCTGTTAGAGCCGGACGACGTCCTTGTCTACGTTGGCATGATTCTCTGCTTCACAGCCTTCCTCATGATATTTGGCAAAGGCTGGTTCTAATCCGGCGCTCAGCAGTTTGCAGAATCTGAAATACTTAAAAATTTCCGGAAACCCTCGATAGCAAGGCTTATATACGCCGGTAGTTTTTGCCTTGGTAGGTGATGCAGGATGGCAATCCCAATAGTTGAGCAAACTGTCTTCAGTCTACAGGCAGCACTGCTTAGTCTTTGGGCGTCCTTCCTCGAAGTGTTTCCGGGAATCATCGCGGCACTAGTTGTATTAGTGATCGGTGGTCTTATCGGCCTGCTCTTCGGGAAGATACTTACGAAGGTCCTGCAAGAGGCCAAGATTGATGAATGGCTTAAGTCGCACGGCGTGGCAAAGGCGCTCGAGGGCATGTCGCTCTCTGGTGTCCTTGGCAGCGTGCTCAAGTGGTACATCATTGTTGTCTTCCTCGGCGAAGCCGCGGCGCTGGTTAAACTGGCAGCCATACAGGTCTTCATGCTGAGGATGGTAAGCTATGTACCCTCCTTGATCGGGGCGTTCATCATACTTCTGCTTGGTCTCCTTATCGGCGAATACGCAAAGAACAGCGTCATAAAGAAGATGGACTTCAAGTACGCAAAGGAGCTTGGCAAGTTTGCCAAATTCCTGATAGTGTATTTCTCCATCGTCATCGGTCTCCAGACCGCACAGTTTGACGCTGGTATTCTCGAGGATGCCTTTAGGATAGGCTTCACTGCCATAGTAATCATCGTGGCAGTGGTCTTCGGTGCGACATTCGCTTGGACCTTCAGAAAGGATGCCGAAAAGTTTTGGAATGAAGTCAAGAAGATGTAAATCTTCTGCTTAACTGGAGGGAGACATCCCTCCTCCTTATTTTTTATCTTGCCCCACGGGGCGGTATAATGCGCGTAAACGCTAAACCAGGCTTGAAACGATGCTCTCGCCCTTATTCTTCTTTCTCCGGTACATGGCGAATGCCTCCGAGTCCCACCGGTTCAGGTCGTAGCTCCCTGCCTGCCTAATCTCAGGGTATACGAAAAAATCCTTTAGGAGCGGGTATTTCCGGTACAGGCGCGCCCTCCTGTCCTCCATTCTCTTTGCGAGCCTTTGCACCTTTCCCTTGTTCTGGGAGTAGACGTTTGCGAATATGTAAAGCTCCGTCGGTGAAAACCTGTTGCCGTACTCGAACGGGCTCCTCTTCCTGAAGTGCACAATTTTCGTCCTCGTAAGCCCAAGGCCGCTGACCAGCCTTCCGTTTGACACGCCAGACGATAGCTGGATGTTTTTGAACCCGAAGTCCTTCTCGAATATGCTCTTCAGCAGCCCAATCCTCCTGTTCCTGTGAAAGCTGCCCTTAAACGCCTGCGAGTCCTTGAAGCTGACCAGCCGCGTGACGTATGTTATATGCAGAACGTACCATACCATTTTGCTCTTTTAAAGATGTCCCTGTTTTTATACTTAATTATTATCGGCAAGCTCCTCTGACTCCGGGTTTATATCCCGTTAAAAAATTTATGAAGCATGACCCACCTGGCGCTTCAGGAAAGGATAAAGATACTTGCTGAGGCAAGCAAGTACGACACCTGCTCAGTGTCGGGGATATGCCACACCTGGGGACCGGACGGGCGCTGCATCGACCTTTACAAGACGCTCTCAAGCAACTGCTGTTCCGGCGAATGCACATACTGCCCGAACCGCTGCGGCAGGGACACCACCCGCACAAGCCTGTCCAAGGACGAGATAAAAAAGATTACCTGGGCGCTCTATAGGGGCAACTCAATCGAGGGCCTCTTCCTCTCATCTGGCATAGTTGGGGACGCGCACCAGACGACAGATTTCCAGATAGATGTCGCCAGAGAGCTCCGCCAGGAGGGGTTTGCCGGCTACATCCACATAAGGCTGATGCCTGGCGTTGCAAAAAGCCAGATAGACGAGATATCCCACTATGCGGACAAGTTCGGGATAAATATCGAGACGACGTCCAGCTCCCATTACTCTGAAATTTGCCCGAATTTTGACTACGGAATAGACGCAATGCGGCGGATGCGGTACACCGAGGACATAATCAAAAGACGCAGGCGCGAGGGGAGGATTGTCGGGGCGAACGACACCCAGTTTGTCGTGGGTGCGGCAGGCGAGTCCGACTGGGAGTACCTGAAAAAGACCGAGCGGCTAATCTCTGATTTCAGCCTCCGCAGGCCGTATTTCATGGCGTTCAATTCAGTGAAGCATACTCCCTTGGAAAAAGAGGCATCAGTCCCGCTTTGGAGGGAGCACAGGCTTTACCAGTCATTCTTCCTCCTTAAGGAATATGGGTTCAAGGCGTCAGAGTTCAGGCAAGTCCTTGCTGGAGGTAACCTCCAGAACACAGACCCGAAAGTGCTTCTCGCAGGCGACCTGACCGTCGACATAAACTCTGCGGATGAGGCCGAGCTCCTCCGCGTCCCAGGAATCGGGCCGCGTTCAGCATACAGGATTATCAATTCAAGGCCAGTCCACAGCTTTCAGGAGCTAAAGAACCTCGGGGTCGTGCTTAAGCGCGTCGCACCGTACATCGAGCTGAACGGAAGCCGGCAGGAGAGGATTTCAAAATGGCTGCAGTCAGCGTGCTAATGCTCAAGAGGGTGTCCGCGCTCGCGCAGGCGGTCGAGCTTGCGAGGGAATATCCAGTCCGGGTAACCGGGATAGACTTTCCCTGGGGGCGCGGGGATTTGCTTTCTGAATTCGACATCGAGCTCGGCTTCGAGCCCTCAGACGCCGAGCTTCCCGGGCACTGGGTCGCGACAGTAAACCAGTGGTGCAAGATAAACACGCGGGGCTTTTTTGACATGTGCCTGCGGAACCGGGACCTTGATCCGAATCTCCTTGTGCGCGCGATTTTAAAAAATTACCAGGACACTAAGCAGCTCATGGTCAGTGGGGGGGACCTCGAGCTAAGGATACGCAAGGCGTTTCTTGAAGCCGGGCGGGAAAACCACCGGCTGAAGCAGTTTGTCCGGCCGCAGCACGACAGGGTGAACATGATTGCAAACCTCAAGTGCAGGCACAGGTTGTTCGACCTGTTCGGCAACTGGCTGAAGGCGCGGAACCCATGCCTGCACGTCTACGTCCAGTGGGGCGGGCTTGTCTGGAAGGACGGAATAACTTACCCTGAATCAAAAATCGAGCTTCCCCTCATCGGCGAGAACCGGGAGATGAAGGCGATTTACCGCGCATTTTTTGAGGCGAACTACATACCTGAAAGGAGGAACAAGCGGGCTGCGATGCAGCACGTCCCCTTGAAGGCTGTGTCACTTTCGGATGAAACAAAATGGCAGAGGCACCTTGCCGAAGTTGGAATCGAGAACAAGCTTACAAACTACCTTTGACTAGTAAGCTTTAATAATAGCTCGCTATTTACCTAAAACATGTACGAAATAAGGGAAGTCAGGGCGCGCCAGATTCTTGATTCGCGCGGGAACCCGACGGTAGAGGTTGATGTCAGGACCAGCAAGGGGTTCGGGCGCGCTGCCGTCCCCTCCGGCGCATCAACCGGCTCGTACGAGGCAGTCGAGCTGAGGGACAAGGGAAAATCATATGGCGGAAAATCTGTCCTGAACGCAGTCGAGAACGTCAACAAGGTCATCGCGCCCAAGCTTATGGGGCATGCCGCCACAGACCAGAAGGACATCGACGCCCTGATGGCCGAGCTTGACGGGACGGACAACAAGGGCAAGCTTGGCGCGAATGCAATACTCGGGGTTTCCATGGCAGTCGCAAAAGCCGCGGCGGACGCTGGCAAGGTTCCGCTGTACAAATACCTCTCCGAGACGATGCAGTTTTCCATGCCCGTGCCGTTCATGAACGTAATCAACGGCGGGAAGCACGCCGGCAACAGCCTTGACATTCAGGAGTACATGATTGCGCCAATCGGGGCAAAATCCTTTTCGGAGGCGGTCATGATGTGCTCCGAGGTTTACCATTCCCTCAAACTGATGCTTAAGATGATGTACGGCCCGCCGGCGACCAACGTCGGCGACGAGGGCGGCTTCGCCCCGCCGATTTCTGACTATGCCGAGCCGCTAAACATAATGCTTAAGGCGGTTGAGCAGTGCGGCTACGGCGGGAAAGTGAAGCTCGCCTTGGACGCGGCATCCAGCGAATTCTTCTCCAAAGGCAAATACACCATAAGCGGCAAGCCGTATTCCGGGCCGGAGCTCGTTGACTTCTACACAAGCCTCTGCAAGGAATACCCAATAATATCCCTCGAGGACCCGTTCTCGGAGGATGACTGGGGCGGCTTTTCCAGCATCACTAAAAAGCTCGCCGGCAAGGTTGCAATAGTCGGGGACGACCTTTTTGTCACGAACCCATCGCGCCTGCAGAAGGGGATAGGCAAGGGCGCGGCAAACTCACTTCTCCTCAAGGTCAATCAGATTGGCACCGTTACGGAAGCCAAGGACGCGGCAAAGCTCGCGTTTGGCAGCAAATACTCAGTGATGGTCTCCCATCGCTCAGGCGAGACCGAGGACACGTTCATATCCGACCTGGCAGTTGGCATTGGCGCAGACCGGATAAAAAGCGGTGCGCCGGCAAGGGGGGAGCGGACTGCAAAATACAACCAGCTCCTGCGGATAGAGGAATCCTTAGGCAAATCGCAATACGGATTAAAGCTGTAGCATTGGTAGAACCATGGCTTCAAAAAAGAAAAAAGCAAAAAAGGCAAAGCAAAAAATCAAAAAGCCGCTCCGGCGGAGAACGGCGAGGCAGCCTGTGCTGCGGACTGGGGACGCCACGCTTCAGAGAAGCGTCCAGAAGCGCGTTGATTCCCTCCACAAGCTGACTTTAGGCTTTGCGCGGAAGCTCCGCGACATCGAGTTCTCTCTGGAAAACGACATTTCCGTGCACAAAAAATCAACCGATGCCGGGCTGAAGTCCCTTGGCGCCGATTTTGACGATAAGCTCGCCCTCCAGGCCCGCGAGTTCCACAAGAGCATTTTTAAGCTAAATGATGACGTCCAGCGGCAGATTATCGACGTCGAGGCAAACCTGTCAAACCGGCTCCGGGAGTTTGAGCACCTGATAGAGGACGTTTCGATAAAGCTCCAGCGCGACATAGACGTCCGCCAGCGGCTTGAGGGGATATCGCCGAACATTCCGGGGCGGCTCTCCGACCTTGAGCGGCAGATAGAGACCTCCCAGCACCTCATGACCGAGGTTGTCGAGCTTATCAACAAGTTCCGCTCCCAGTTCGACATGCGAAAGGTTGACAGCAGGATAAGCCAGATAGAGAACCGGGTAAACGACCTTGACCTTAAGGAGATTAAGGCGCTTACGGCAAAGCTCGAGGAGATAAGGGGCGAGCTTAAGAAGGCGATTTCTTCACAAGGGAAGCTCTAACTGAACCTTTTTTTCTCGTAAAAGACGTAGTTCAGGAGGCTCATTATCTCAAACCCGAGGACAAGGAAAACGAACAGTATAATTGTGAGCCTCCACACCATTGGGTACATGTAAAGGAAGTTGCTGTATAGGAAGTACAGAAGTACGGCAGGGATATACAGGACTACGATGCCAATAAACAGGTATGCCATTTTCGTATGCTCAAGCATCAGCCTCTTTTCCCGCACGCTCAGCTTTCTGCTTTTGGCCCATTTGTCCCAGTAAAGGTAGTACATCAGCGCCGGAATGGCCACCGCGAACGTAACTACGAGCATTGTCAGTATCTTCATCGGCATAAATATCCTTAAATAGAACTTCTTTTTATATCTTTATATGGCAAGCAAGGACGACCTGTCAAGGCTGACGCAATCAATAATTCTCGCCAAAAACGAGCTGTCAACCGCCATCTCGCAGGAAACGAAATCCCTCGACGACAGGATGGATAAGCTCTCCAGGAAGATGGAGCAGCTCAAGGCACAGCAGGCAGAGCTTGACAAAAGGGTCAAGGCAGTGGACCGGGACTCAAAGAAGAACTCAAAGATAATCGAGTCCCAGGTCGAGGACTACCTCCCAACGCAGGTCACCCATCTTAACGCCCAGGTTGCAAGCTTGAATGAACGGGCAGGAGGCCTGCAGTCAAAGATGGAGACCGTAAAGACAATCCTTGACAAAGTGGTGGACATGCTAAAATCAGGCACCGGGCCGTCGTCTGACCTCATGGAGCGCGTGGATGCCCTGGAAGGCCGCTGGGCGGAATTCGAGTCGCTTAACCTGCTGCCGCTTATAGACAAGCTGGAGTCCATACAGGAAGACATACGCAGCGCGCATTCCAGCCTTCCTGCGAGGGACATCAGCGAGCTTGACATCCGTATGAGCACGATGGAGTCCAAGATTGCGGGGAAAGCCCAAAACAGGGACAGCGAGTAGGCAACTTATTTATATCCTGGTTCCAATACCCAGTATTAAATGGCAGACTTCCAAAAGATAGAAAAGAAGTGGCAAAAGCGCTGGAAGGAGTCAAAAATTTTTGAGGGGCAGCCCGACCCATCGCGAAAAAAGTTTTTCATAACTGTCCCTTACCCCTACGTCAGCGGCCCCTACCACATCGGGCACGGGCGGTCATACATAATCGGCGACGTTTTCGCCAGGTACAAGCGGCTGAAGGGGTACAACGTCCTTTTCCCTATGGCGTATCACGTCACCGGCACGCCAGTCCTTGCGGTTTCACAGGGCATAAAGTCGTCAGACCCGAAATTTGTCAGCCAGATGAGGGAGTACATCGCAATCCACACCCAGAACCCGCAGGAGGTTGAAAAGATACTGAACTCGTTTACCGACCCATGGAGCGTCTACGAATACTTCTCAAACACAATGCGCGTCGACTTTGAGAGCATCGGGATGGGCGTCGACTGGAGGCGCGACTTTACCACAGGGGACAAGATATACAACCAGTTCATCTGGTGGCAGTACTTCAAGTTCAAGGAGAAGGGCTACCTCGTCAAGGGGAGCTACCCGATTCTCTACAGTATAGCTGACCAGAACGCAGTCGGTGAGGACGACATAAAGGATGGGGACATCGACAAGGTCTCAATCAGCGAGTTCAGCCTCCTCAAGTTTAAGTTTGACGGCGCCTACATTGTTGCCGCAACCCTGCGCCCAGAAACGGTTTTCGGCCAGACAAACATGTGGGTCCACCCTGACGTTGAATACGTCAAGGCACAGTTCGGCAAAGAGGCGTGGGTGCTCAGCCAGCCCTGTTTTGACAAGCTGAAGTACCAGGGAAAAGAAGGCAAAATTACAGGAAAAATAAGGGGCAGCGAGATGCTTGGCAGATACTGCCACGCGCCAGGCGTTGAGCGGGACATAATAATCCTCCCTTCTTACCACTGTGACCCGGATGTCGGCACCGGGCTCGTCACATCCGTCCCATCCGATGCGCCATTCGACTGGATGGGCCTGCATGACTTGCAGAAGGACAGAAAGCTTGCTGAGAAATTCGGATTGAGCTATGAAAAAATCAAGGCGATAAAGCCAATCCCGATAATCAAGTCCAAAGGATATGGTGACCTTCCAGGGGTGGAGATATGCGAAAAGATGAAGATACGCTCCCAGGCGGAGTTTGAAAAGCTGACCGAGGCGACCAACGAGATATACAAGCTCGGCTTCCACACTGGGGTTATGATGGATGCCTGCGGCGAATATGCAGGCATGTCGGTCCAGGAGGCAAAGGACAAGGTCAAGGCAGACCTTGAGTCAAAGGGCCTTGCTGACACCATGTATGAAGCTTCCAGGAAAGCAGAGACGAGGGGCGGCGGGAAGGTCATCGTGGCGAAGCTGGACGACCAGTGGTTCCTTGACTACAAGGCAGGGAGCTGGAAAAAGCTGGCATCAGACTGCCTCAAGCAGATGGTTATATACCCTGAAAAATACCGCGGGCTTTTCGAAGTCACGTTTGACTGGCTTGACAAGAGGCCTTGCGCAAGAAAGCGCGGTCTTGGGACGCAACTGCCGTTCGACACCCACTGGGTGATTGAGTCTCTAAGCGACTCGACGATTTACATGGCGTTTTACACAATCGCAGGTATAATAAAACAGAACAAAATCCGGCCAGAGTGCCTGATACCTGAAGTATTCGATTTCGTCTTCCTTTCGAAGGGCAGCCTTGCTGACGTTTCAAAGCGCAGTAAAATAGGCGAGACGGTCTTGCAGGCGATGCATGCCGAATTCAATTACTGGTACCCGATGGACCTGAGGCATACTGCGATAATGCACATAAACAACCACCTCAGCTTCTCCATCTTCCACCATGCCGCAATATTCCCTGCGAAGCTCTGGCCCAAGGCGTTTACCCTTATAGAGCCGGTTATAGCCGAAGGAAAGAAAATCGGCAAGTCCAAGGGCAATGTCATCCCCCTTGCTGTGGTCAGCAGAAAATATGGCGCCGACCTATTTAGGCTTTACATGATAAACAACGCCGAGTTTGGGACCACGGTCGACTGGAGGGAGCCCGAGGTAATCGCAACCAAGAAACAGCTTGAAAAGTTCTACTCGTTTGTCCTGGATGCGGTCGAGCTTTCAAAAAAAGCAAAGAAATCTGAATCCGTACACGCAAAGGCAGCGCTGTCCTTCTTCAACCGTCAGCTGAGGGAGATTGAGTCCCACCTTGACGGATACAACCTGCGGAAGTACACGCAGTCCGCTTTCTACTCGCTGTTCAACTACATGCAGTCCATGCAAAAGCTCCTGACCGAAGCGGAGCAGGGCTATGTCTTTAAGGAGATACTGCCTAAATGGGTGGTTGTCCTTTCCCCGGTTATGCCCCACTTTGCGGAGGAGGCATGGGAGCTCCTCGGCAACAAGCCCTTCGCGTCCCTCTCCGCATGGCCGGTTGCGGACGGCAAGCTCATAGACGAAGGCGCTGAAATCGCAAGCCAGACTATCACGAATACCCTATCCGATACTGAGATTGTCATGAAACTGGCTAAAATCGAAAAGCCGTCCAAGATAAGCCTTTTCGTTGCCCATGACTGGAAGTTTAGGCTCTTTTCCAGCATCAAGGCGGCGATGGAGAATACAAGGAACCCAAAGGACATACTCGACCTGCTGATGAAAGACACAGAGCTAAAGAAGCACTCGAAAGACATGCCAAAAATAGTCTTCTCCGTACTCAAGGACCCATCAAAGATACCGCCTATAATCCTTGACCAGAAGGCAGAGCTCAAGGCAGTAGAGTCGTCAGTCGCGCTTCTCAAGGAAAAGTATGGCTGCCAGGCATCAGTTCAGCTTGCTGAAAAATCGTCCGAGCCAAAGGCAAACTCAGCCCTTCCAGGCAAGCCTGCGATACTGGTTGCCTAAAAGGCAGATAGGAGCGCTTCGTCCTCTTGCTTAAGCCGGAGTTCACTTACCGAGACAATTTCACCCTCTGTCTTCAGGTTTCTAGCCTTCAGCGCGGCGAAGACTACAGAGTAAACGAGCTTATTGTCCGGGAATACCAGCGAATACGCACGGGCACCGTCTCCGTGCATTAAGAATATGGCGCCTTTTCGTCCCCTGGTAGAGATGTCAAGCCTTGGCGGCCTCTGCTGGCTGAGCTGGCTGCTTATCCCATGCATATCTAGCTCAGCCCGCAGGTTAATCGCCTGGAATAGCTCTGCCATTGACGGGTAATTAAGGTGGGTGTTGAAGCTCAGTTTTATAGCTAATGGCATAATGGTGTTATGGCGCAGGTGCTTTTAAACCTTGACATCTCATTCCTGTATGGTGTCAGGTCCCTTGAACTTTGTAACTTTGTCTGCCTCAATTAGTGGGTCGCAGACGCATTCTGCGTCGCAGGGGAAGACAATGTAATCTCCATACACGGCCACATTGTAGCCCCGGAATTTTTCCAGGGATTTTCCCTCAACCCGCACACTAGTCCCCCGTATGTAGTAATCCCCTAGGCAGCCGAGGAGCCTTCCGTCAAACTTGCCCTGTATTAGGGTTCCCACGGTCTGGACTTTTGGGATTTCGCTGCTGGCGTTCTGCTGGAGATAAACTGGATCGTAATACTTGTAGTCCTTAACCGACACGCATCCAGCGGCAATAAGCACTATTACAAGCAGAGCCCACTTCATAGAATCCCAGAAAACCCCAGGCAATATAAACTATTCGGTTACGACAAGCGTTCCCTTTTCGGAATGCCCAAACTCATTGCAATAGTATGTGAATGTCCCTGCATTGTCCGCCTTGAACTCGACCACGGTCATGTCCATCCTGTCCTTCCCCGCCGGCACCTGGACATAGACGCCGTATTCGTCAAGTGCGAAGCTGTGGGCTGTGTTGTAGTCGCCGCTCGCTATCTTCAGGCGTACGATATCCCCCATTGAGACGCGTATCCGGTCTGGGGTGAACCTGAACTTCCTGATAAGCAGAAGGGTTTCACCGGCGGAGGCGGCTTCGTCTGGCTCGTTGCCAGAAGCAAGCACCACGAAAGGCGCCGGCTGGGATGCCCCGAACTCAGACTCAATCTCCGCGAATGTCTTTTTGTCTTCCACCTGTGCCGATGGCTGGTCTGATGCCTTTAGCTCTACGCCAGAGCCAAATCCGTCAACAGTTGGAAAAGCGCCAAAATCAAAGCCCTTGACGTAGCCCCCAAAAAGGACTAAAAGACCCACCGTCATGAGCACCCACCATGCCTGTTTCATAATTCTCTATTGCCCGGATGTTCTTTATAAACCTTGCGTTTGCTTATCTGCCTTTCCCTCGGCTCTCTTCGTATATCCTCAATAACTCTGATACCACATTCTCAGGAGGCGTTAACTTCTCCTTGTTTTTCTCCAGCTCTTCCACATAATTAGCAACTGCTACCATCCAATCCCTGACACCACGCAGGGCGAAATCAAGCATATCCTCATTGAACTTCACACTAATTATTCCCGCATTTATCTTACTGGAAACATCTCTCATCTTTTTGATATTGTCGTACCTCAATACATCTGTTGTCTCCACTTTTGAATCTACACCGTACATATAAATCTGCGCAAAAAACAATTCGATTAGATTTGCATAGCTCTTGAAGATGAAAAGCGCCTTGTAGTAGGGTGTCAAATCATCAGTCCATGGCTTCCATTCTGTCTGGAACTGATTTTGGAGCTGAAGTAAAATTGGAATTTCCTCAATTGTCATTATTTCTTTAATAAAATCGTGGACTGTTTCCATAGAGGAACGGATATTTTCGCCGACCGCCACAATGTCTGAAGTACTGCGCTTTTTTTTCTTCCAATGCCCCACCATACTCGAAGCATAAGCCTCAAGTAGGTCAGATGTCTTAGCCATGCTTTATTATTCTCTCTTTTAGTTTATAATCCTTTAGGTTCAGTATAGTTTTTTGCATCAGCTTTTTTAGAAAAAAAGCTGAAGTGGACCCGTCGGGATTTGAACCCGAGGCCTCCTGCTTGCAAAGCAGGCGCGCTACCAGTCTGCGCCACGGGCCCATCAAGCAGACTAAGCAGAAGTCGATACGAGTGTTACTTCTTTGCTTCTTTCTTTTCCGGCTCTTTCTTGGCGGGCTCCTTCTTCGCTGCGTCCGCGCCTGCCGGCTTGGCCTCGCCCGGCTTGGCTTCTGCTGCACCTTCCGCCGGCGCTGCGCCCGGAGCTGCCCCTGCTGCCGCGGCCTTTGCCGCTGCCTCGGCTGCCTTCTTGACCGCCTCTTCAGCCTTCTTGCTAGCGTTTGCCTTGAGCTGAGCTTCGTGCTCGCGCCTTATTTTGTCGAGCTGATCCTTTGAGAAGACCTTGTGTGCGTAAGGGTTGCACCTCTTGCAGAGGCTAAGCCTGTTAACAAGCTTTTCCGCCCCGCAACATATGCATCGCTCTTTGGTCTTCATAAGGTACTCAATATACTCAATTAACCTTATATATATGTTTCCATTACCAAACGGTATGCGGTCGAATATGTGGCAGCTCGACTTGTCCAATAAAATTTCTGGGCGGACTTGGTGGTGGTGGTTCTGGATACTCTTCATCCACAACAAGCGCCAGCCTTCACGGCCTGACCAGCTTATGGTTCTGTGGTCCACCCGCGATGTTGACAGCATAAAAGTCAACGACATGCCCATCACAATAGACCGGTCAGCCCAGACTCCCTCCAAATTCCACGGTGCGGTCGCCGCCTGGAACTGCATGGGCGGAAAAATGGCTAACGATTTTATTCTGGAGGAGTGCGATTTGGAAATCCGGGGCAAAGCACTTTCCTGCAGCACAAAAAATGACTACTCTTTCGCAGAAACCAAGAACGGCTTTTCCGCTAACCTAGCAAAAACCGGGCTGCCGCACTCGTTCAGCATGGAGTACGAGCCGGGCCTTCCGCTGGTTGAAAGCAGCTATTACCCCATAGGAAAATACGGCTTTGACATACACGCGGTCGAGCGCATGAAGCTGTCTGGAAAGCGTGCCGGGAAAAAAATAAGCGGAACCGCATACTTTCAGAGGGTTACAGTAAATGCCCCCGCAATACCCTGGTACTGGGGGGTAAACCACTTTGAAAACGGAAGCGTCCTGCTTTACAACTCGCCGCATATGGGCGTTGACCTCATGGCTTCAATCCAAAAGAAGTTCCACCCGCTCCGGCACGGCATACTTGCGCTTCCCGGGCATGTCAGCCTCTTTGACCCAGATTCCAAGAGCTGGTCCAAGTACGGCAACGTAAAGGTCGCATACTCCAAAAACGGCATGGGCCTCCCTGTCTGGGAGGTGTATGCCAACCGCAGAGGAAATCGCATCCGCTTTACTGTTGACAGCTATGCGCATGCATACTGGAAATTCCAGCTTCCGCAGACCTTTGGCGGCCTTTTCTACTATAACGAGTATCCGGTGGAGGTGGCTGACTTTAAGCTAACTGGCGAGAAAGAGTTGTCACTCTCAGATCTTGGGTATGGGTACGGCAATTCGGAGCACTCTGTCGGGCTCTTATTATAGCTAAAGCTTGAGGAGCCTGTCTTCCAGTATCTCTCTCAAATATCGCAAAACTTCGCCCTCAGCCAGTATATACTCCTCGCCTATCGTGTTCTGGCATATTTTCAAGCCCTCGGTGACAAACTCTTTGAAAATCGGCTCCATACCATCGCCTATGTAGCCCAGGAGGTCCGCCCTTATCAGCCACATCGCAAGTATAATCTTCTGGACGCGTACGTCGGTCGCCATGAACGCTGCGCGGAAGAACTCTTTCCATTTTTTCTTCCGTAGGGTGGATAGGATGGTTTTCATCCGCTCAAAGCCTATTATATCCTCGACAGCCAGGAAGCATGTCTTGTCCAGGTTTTTTGCGTGTGTTGGGGAGAACCGCTTCTCGTTGTCCTCCATGAGCTTTTTGTACACATAGTACGAGCAGTAAATGTCGTAGAGCCTGTACCTCTTTTTCACCCACTCGAACTTATCTCTGTCGTCTCTGAGCAGGCGCGCTATAGCCTGTGAGGCGGCATCGCCTTTCTTAGCGTGGGCGTGCATGCTCCTGGCAAAGAGGCTGTAGGTCTTGCCAAGGAACCGGATGTAGAATGCGAGCTTGTCCTTTTCCTCGTCGCTCCTCCCCTTTATGCGGCTTATTATCTCGCGCAGGACCTCCTCATTTTCCACCATTACTTCCCACCTCTCGGCATGCTTCCGTTGCCTGAAGAGGCATAGTCCAATGTCATCAAGCACCCGCGCCGTTATCTCGAGCTTTTTGAGCTTTGTCTTGAAGCCTATCTTGCTGAGCTTTTTTCTCGCTTCGCTGAGTATTGCCATCGCGCCGCCGAAGTCATCCGCCTTTATGCGTGCGCTCGCGTCATTCAGCTGGAGCTCAAGGGATGTCAGGTCGGTGATTGGGCGTATCTCCAGGTCGGCTGGCGCCTCGGCTTCCTCCTCCTCTGAAGGCTCCTTCCACTTAAAGCCTGGGAAGTACTCAGGCGCCGCGCTTGTGCCCTGCTCTATGTACTCCATCCAGTTTTCTCCTTCCTCTGCTGCAGCGGTGTGCTTTGTCTCCTTTACAGTCCGGGAAATCTCCTCTGCCTTGGAGAAGTCTTCTATCGCCATCTTCAGCAGCTCCGCCCGGCCTCTGCCGCCTTTCGCCCTTGCCTCATAATCCCAGAGGTCCTCCCTCGCCTTACCCGCGCAGTAGTAGGCGCACACCGCGGCGCTCTTTATCTGAGCATCATCCAGCGTCTCCCTGACCGCGATGCTTTCCTCCATAGCCTGTATGAACTTCTTGGTCTCGTCAAAAATCCTGCCTGCGGTCTCGTACCGCCTCGTTATCTCCTCCGACTTCTTCTCCATCCTGAATTTTGAGAGGTAGCTGTAAGCCCTGCCGAGGTTAAGCCCGACGAAGAACATGTAGACCGACTTCGGGTCCTCCGGCACCACGACTGGGGCAAGCGTACCCTCAGACAGCGGCTTTTGGTCGAAAAGGAACTTTGCTGCCTCCACAAAGCTGTCCCTTGCCCGAAGGTAGCTCTCCTCCGCCTGCTTGTAGAGGCCCCGCGACTCTTTCGCCCTGCCATCCCTGATGTAGAATTTCCCTAAGCCGTAATGGAGCTGGAGGATGTATGCTGCGCGGATGCTGTAAATCCCCTTGTCCCGCTCTGTCAGGTACTTGAGGCGCTCCCCCATTTTTACGTACTTGTCAAAAATCTTGCTGTCCGAGGTGGTTATGGCGGCGTCCTCAAACTCAAAGTCGGCTATGAACTTTACAAGAACCTTCGCAAATTCAGGCATGTAGACCAGCGTCAGGTACTTCTCCCATGCCGCCCCGCCCCTTTGCCCGCTTGCGATGCAATGGAGGAGCGGCTGCAGCTGGTATTCTGCTTGTAAAACTCCAGGCAGTTCCCTCGGCTGCTTCACATTGTGCATGTCCGACAAGCGCTCGATTATCCTGCTTATCTCTGCGCTGGACCTGTTCTCATCAAGCATGCGTAGAATAGCGCGCTCTTAGTATAAATAGTTTAAAGAAAGAAGGATGGGCCCAACGGGAATTGAACCCGCGACCTACCGGTTAAGAGCCGGTCGCTCTACCAGCCTGAGCTATGGACCCATAAGTGGAATTCAGTATACTGAACTAAGTTTATAACTTTTCTCTTATTTCTTTTTTGCAGCCTGAGGCTTCTTTTGGGAGATTTTGCCGCCGGCTACGAGGGACGGGTTGGCTTTGGCTATCCTTTCAAGGGTTTGGTCGTCAAGCTGCGGGCTGAACTCGTTGCTCGCCGGAACCTGCCCAAGCAGGAACCCGCTCGGGTTTGTCTCGGCAAGCGCCCTGAGCAAATCAGGGTACGGCTTCCTCGGCGGCTCCTTCGGCACAATTTTGCCCTCCTTTACCCTCTGAACATACTCCTTGTCCGCACTAAGCATTTCTGCCCTTACTTTGGATATTTTGTCGGCAAGCTCGAATGGCGCCTTTGTAGCCTTTATGGCGTCCAAAAATGACGCAACAAAGCTGATAAGGGACCAGAATGAAAGCGCGAAAATGGCAAAAACAAGCGCAGACTGCCATATGGGCAGAAGAAGATATGCATAAGTCGCGTAGGCGGCTAAGACCGCCAATATTATGCTAGTTGCTATTGATAGTACTCTCATTAAACGAGTCTGACCTTGTTAAGGTCCTTGTTCTGCCAATCATAGTTTCTGAGCTTTTTGCTCCTTCCGTAGCCGCAAGCCGCGCAGATGCTCTTCTTTTTGTGGTATGCGTGCCTGCCGCACCGCCTGCAGACTATGTGCAAACTGTTCTGCCGCTTTCCGAACGATGGAGTTCCTTTGCCCATTATTGCACCGTTTCGGGCGAGATGTAAACTACAGTGTCGCCCCTCAGCAGGACCCTGCCGAGCTTTATATGCCCGCCGTTGCTCATGTCTTCGGCGTCGTCAAGCACGAGGTTCATGTGGATGTCAAAGGCTTTTAACTTGCCCCTGAAGTCCTTATTGTCCTTGAGCCGGACTAGTACATTGCTCTCAATCGCCGTCTTCAAAAAATCAAAAGGTCGGTCGGACATGGTGGTATAGATTATCCGAGTTGGTATTTAAAGGTTTTGCAATCCAGAAAATCCCCGGGCACAAATCAAAAACCATTTAAACGTGCCGCCCTAATTCTATCGCACAATGGTATGGCAAGGAAGGTCACTTAGAAAGCCGTCCGGCGCAAGGATTCGCTCCGCCCGGAAGAAGAGGCGGTTTGAGTACGGCAGGGAAGCCACAGAAACCAAGATAGGCGAAAGGAAAATCAAGTCAATCCGCTCCCGTGGTGGCAAGACAAGCACCATATACCTCCAGGCAAAGTACGTCAATGTTTACAATCCAAAGACGAAGAAATGCATAAAAAGCACAATCAAGAGCGTCCTCGAGAACCCTGCTGACCCGCACTATGTAAGGCGGAATATCATCACAAAGAACGCCGTTCTCGACACCGAAGCAGGCAAGGTCAAAGTCACGAACCGGCCGGGCCAAGAGGGCTGCGTTAACGCGATACTGCTCGAGCCAAAATCGAAATAATGCCAGACTGCATATTCTGCAAGATACTCGCTGGGCAAATCCCTGCGCACATGATTTACACTAACGACTCAGCCGCGAGCTTTCTAGACATAAGCCCCGCGGCGGAGGGTCATTCGCTTGTAGTCCCCAAAAAGCACTATGAGACGCTCTCAGACATTCCCTCTGAAGAGTTCAAAAACCTGATGTCTGCTGTCAAAAAGGTTGCTAACGCCGTTGTTGCTTCCACAGCGTCTACGGGGTTCAATATTATCCAGGCCAACAAGCCCTCTGCCGGGCAGGTTGTGCCGCACGTGCATTTTCATGTAGTCCCAAGGAAAGACGGCGACGGCCTGCAGATGGACTTCAACCGCAAAAGCCCCACGCCGGAGCAGCTCAAGTCGACTGCGGGCAGAATCCGGCAGGCAATCCAATAAGATTTGTCATTGTGCGGCAGGACTATTCATATATAGAATAGTTCGTGACCTTTCTGACCCTCAGCTCTTCGGTCTTCAGCACTTTTTCGCCCTTGTGCAGCTTTACGCCCTTGTAGGGGTTCGCAGGGCAGTCGTAGCAAGCCTCAGAAATCTCATAGTCATAAGAGGGCTCGTCCTCAAAGCACCCCGACGGCATGCCTATGTGCATCCTGCCGCGGGAGCAGGAGCACTCAAAGGGCCTGAGCATGAACTCCTTGGCATGCCCGTGCTTGTCCGCCTTGTAACGCGTTACCATAATTAAAATCTAGTTTTTGCCCTTAATAACCCTTTCTAAGCCTGCTATAAAAGTATAAAACCAGCCTATGATTTATACCCTTGGAATGCAGCAGGACATACTGAAAAAATCGAGGTCCGCACGGCTCCCGCCAGGCTCGCTCGTTCAGCCCGGCGCTGGGAAAGGTATCAGCTCGAAAATTACGCTATTTGAGTACAACGGCAAGACTTATTCTGAGCGGGTTGTAAACTCTGCAGACGAATGCTTCCCCTCAAAAAAATCCTCAAACGTCAGCTGGATAAATGTCGACGGCCTGAACCCGGACGTGATAAACTCTCTTGGCAAGAGCTTTGGCATTCACCCAATGGTCCAGGAGGACATATTGGACACAGGCCAGAGGCCCAAGACTGAGGTTTTTGACAATTACATTTATATGGTATTCAAGCAAATCCACTTCGATGCGACTGCGAACAGGATAAACGACGAGCAGATAAGCCTTCTAATCGGATCCAATTTTGTCATCTCTTTTCAAGAGGTGCCGGGTGACGGGTTTGACCCTGTTCGGGACAGGATTCGAAAGAACACGGGCAGGATTCGCTCAATGGGCGCGGACTATTTGGCATACTCGCTCCTTGATGCCGTGGTCGACGAGTACTTCAGGATACTAGAGGTCCTTGGCGAGAAGATTGATGTCCTAGAAGAGGAGCTTGTGCGCAACCCGACCCCCAAGACACTGCGGACAATATATTCCCTCAAGCGGGAGATGCTTTTCCTGAGGAAGGCGGTTTGGCCCCTGAGGGAGGTAATCCTCGGCGTAGAGCGCGGTGGGGAGAGGATAATACGCAAGCCGACGTTCGTTTACCTCCGGGATTTGTACGACCACACAATCCAGGTCATAGACACCATAGAGACCTTCAGGGACATACTCTCCGGCATGTTGGACATATACCTGTCTAGCATAAGCTACAAGCTGAACGACATAATGAAGGTCCTGACGATAATCGCAACAATCTTCATCCCGCTGACTTTCATAACCGGCATCTACGGCATGAACTTCCACTACATGCCTGAAATTGATTGGCACCTTGGGTACCAGTTCAGCCTCTCCCTTATGCTGGTGGTTGGCCTCGTAATGGTGGCATACTTCAAAAAGCGCCGCTGGATGTGAGCCCTTAAAAAATAAGGGGCGGGCAGACTCACCCGCCCGCCAACTGTTTATCTCCCGAACACCCACGCAATCAGCAACACCATCGGCGACATGAAAAAGGCAAGTATCTTGCCGATGAGTATCGCATACACTGGGTCTATGCCTGCCGACACAAGCATAAACACCCCGGCTGCGGAAACGAACTCGTAGCAGGGCGAGACGACCCCGCTGAATGCCATATGCAGGACCTGCACTGCAATGCTGCTTCCTATCAGCAGTATCATGTAAAAGTGCAGCAGGGGATCGTCGGAGAACAGTACCAGTGCTATCACGATTTGCACGAATATAGCAGATATCATTCCCCTCACCCCCACATCACTATAAAACATATATCTCTTTAAAGAATGGCTTTAAATATATAAAGAGATTATAACTTCTTGATGAAACGCAAGATTCAGGAGATAGGAGGATCATTCCTCATTTCAATACCCAAGAACTGGGCAAAGCTGCACAAGCTCGCCAAAGGCGCGGACCTAGAAATAGAGCCTAATGAGAAGGGCCAGCTTGTTGTTGCGCCCATCATAGAGAAGGCAGCCCTGCGCAAGGTGCGCAAGTCGCTGAAGTACTCTCCCCATATGGGGACTGAGCTCTTCAGGGCTTACTTCTCCGGCGCAAGCGAGATAGAAATCACGTCGGAAAACCCGTTCACGCCGGACCAGAGGGCGGAAATCAAGGAGTTTGCCGACTCGATTCTGTCAGTGGAAATTGTCGAGGAGGACGTCCGAAAAGTACTCCTCCAAAACTACGGCTACGAGCTCATGCCGATTGACCAGTCGCTAAAGCGCCTGTTCCAGCTGAGCTATTCAATGCTGAACGACGTTATGAAGGAGAAAATCACCAAACAGCTCCTGCACTCGCTGTCCGAGCGGGAGCGGACAGTAGACAAGTTTTATTTCATGATAGTGACGCACGTCAACCGGCTTGCCGTGCTTGGCGCATATGACAAGGAGATAAGCTACGCAAAGGCGCTGCACTACAGGATAGCAGCAGCCAGGGTGGAGATGATTTCCGACAAAATTGTTGAGATGTCCGAGCTATTTTACAATTCCCCCCAAGATATAAAGTCGGAGATGGTGCCTATTCTGGAGGAGGTAAGCCGGAAAGTCCTCGAGTTCTACAAGAGCTCCTTTGACGTGTTCCTGTCAGGCGAATACAGGAGCAGCGGAGAGCTCTGGAACAGGATGGACGACCTGCTGGCCGAGATTGACGTCTGCCTGGAGGGCACAACCGCCCGCTGCTGTTCCGGCAGGAAGTCAAAAGCGGAGCGCAGGACCTACTGCAGCATGCGCAAGATACTAAACAACCTGAAAGACATTTTGCGCTTTGCAAAGGACATAGCCGACCTAGCCATTTGAGTGCGAACGAAAGATATTTAAGAGCATTTCCTATTTTCCTAAGACCGCTTCATTAGGGGGTAAACCAATGGTGAAATTTCAAAAGATTGCTCCTCCCAAAGAGGGGAAACCGATTACTTACAGGGGAGACAAAATTGTCGTTCCGGACAATCCAATAGTGCCGCACATTGCTGGCGACGGGATTGGCCCGGACATCTCGAATGCTATGAGGATAGTCGTCGACGCCGTAGTGAAGAAGGCATACGGCGGAAAAAAGAGGATTTCCTGGTTTGATGTTTACGCTGGCGAGTCCGCAATGGGCATGTACGGCACGCCGCTGCCCAAGGACACAGTTAATGCAATCAAGGAGTACAAGGTCGCGATAAAGGGTCCGCTCACTACTCCCGTCGGCGGCGGGATCAGGAGCCTTAACGTCTCCATGAGGCAGATGATGAACCTATACTCCTGTGTGCGCCCGGTCAAGTGGATAAAGGGCGTGCCCGCACCGGTCAAGGAGCCGGAAAAGCTGAACGTCGTCATATTCAGGGAGAACACCGAGGACGTTTACGCCGGCATAGAGTGGAAGCAGGGCAGCAAGGAAGTGAAAAAGGTCATCAGCTTCCTCAAGAACCAGATGAAAGTCAATGTACGGTCCGACTCCGGAATCGGCATAAAGCCAATCTCGATTACCGGGACCAAGCGGCTTGTGCGCGCGGCGATAAAGTACGCGATAAAGCACAACAAGAAATCCGTGACCATAGTGCACAAGGGGAACATTATGAAGTTCACCGAAGGCGCCTTTAGGGAGTGGGGATACGAGCTTGCTAAGGAGGAGTTCTCCAAGCAGGTTATTACCGAAGAGGACGTCAACAAGAAATACGGCGGGAAAATCCCTGCCGGCAAAATACTCTTAAATGACAGGATTGCGGACGCTATGTTCCAGCAGATCCTTCTCAGGCCGGACGAGTACGAAGTCATCGCACTCCCGAACCTGAACGGCGACTATCTGTCCGACGCCTGCGCAGCGCAGGTCGGCGGGCTTGGCATGGCGCTCGGCGCGAACATCGGGGACACCATTGCCCTGTTTGAAGCGACCCACGGCACCGCGCCGAAGTATGCCGGCCAGGACAAGGTAAACCCAGGCTCCATAATACTGTCTGCAAAGATGATGCTTGAGCACCTTGGCTGGAAGGAAGCAGCAGAGCTGATAATCCCTGCAATGGAAAAGACAATCGCGCAGGGCTATGTTACCTACGACCTTGCCCGGCAGATGGCAGGGGCGAAAGAGGTAAAGTGCTCGGAGTTTGCCAAGAAGATTGTCTCGAACCTGTGAGGGGCAAATGAGGCTCTTACCTGTTTTTTCGTCGACGTTTTTTCCAGAGAAAAAAGGTCGTGTGAGGTGCTAAAATGAAGGGAACGCTGGCTGAAAAGATACTGAAGGCGCACGTCGTCGATGGAAAGTTTGAGCCCGGGGCGGAAGTCGGCATACGGATTGACCAGACGCTGACCCAGGACGCAACCGGTACCATGGCCTACCTGCAGTTCGAGGCCATGGGGCTGCCGAAGGTGAAGACCGAGCTGTCCGTCTCCTATGTTGACCACAACACCCTCCAGACGGACTTCATGAACGCAGACGACCACAAGTACCTGCAGTCAGTCGCCGCAAAGTACGGCATAATCTTCTCGAGGCCTGGCAACGGCATTTGTCACCAGGTCCACCTCGAGCGGTTTGGCGTTCCCGGAAAAACTCTCCTTGGCTCTGACAGCCACACCCCCACAGGGGGAGGGCTCGGCATGATTTCAATCGGTGCCGGAGGGCTCGACGTCGCCGTCGCAATGGGCGGCGGCTCGTTTTACCTCAAGGTCCCGAAGGTCATGGGGATAAAGCTCAAGGGCAGGCTGAAGCCTTGGGTCTCCGCAAAGGATGTGATACTTGAAGTCCTCAGGCGGGTTGACGTGAAGGGCGGGGTCGGTTACATCCTCGAATACTTCGGGGACGGAGTTAAAACACTTACAGTGCCCCAGCGCGCGACCATAACCAACATGGGCGCGGAGACTGGCGCGACGACCTCAGTTTTCCCTTCGGACGAAGTCACAAAGAAATTCATGAAGTCGCAGAGCAGGCTCAAGCAGTGGAAGGCGTTGAAGGCGGACAAGGGCGCGGAATACGACGAAGTTATTGAAGTCGACCTTTCAAAGGTCGAGCCGCTTGTTGCCCAGCCGCACAGCCCCGGGAAAGTGACCACGGTGCGCGAGCTTGAGGGCATGCCAGTCGACCAGGTCGCAATAGGCAGCTGCACAAACTCATCCTATACCGACCTTTCCATCGTCGCTGCAACCCTGAAAGGCAAGACAGTTTCGCCCAACACAAGCCTGTGCATATCGCCAGGCTCAAGGCAGGTCATGAACACGATTGCAAAGCAGAGCTCGCTCAGCGCGCTCGTTTTAGCAGGGGCGAGGATGCTCGAGTGCACCTGCGGGCCGTGCATAGGCATGGGGCAGGCGCCGCCGAGCGCTGGCGTCTCTGTCAGGACGTTCAACCGGAACTTCGAGGGCAGGAGCGGGACCAAGGACGCGAAGGTCTACCTTGTCAGCCCCGAGACCGCGGCTGCAACCGCACTAAAGGGAAAGCTCACCGATCCGAGGAGGCTCGGCAAGTACCCGACTGTCAAGATGCCTGACAAGTTCGAGATTGACGACAGCATGCTGCTCAAGCCGCCCAAGGGCGGCAAGTCAGTCGAGATAATCCGCGGGCCGAACATAAAGCCCCTTCCAATCAAGGAGGAGCTCCCGGACACGCTGTCCGGCGAGGTACTGCTCAAGGTTGAGGACAACATAACCACAGACCACATAATGCCGGCAGGGGCGAAAATCCTTCCGCTTAGGAGCAACATACCCGCAATCAGCGAGCATGTATTCGAGCAGGTCGACAAGACATTTGCAAAGCGCGCCAAGGAAAAGGGCGGCGGAGTCATTCTCGGCGGGGAGAACTACGGCCAGGGCTCGTCAAGGGAGCATGCCGCGCTTGCACCGATGTACCTCGGAGTGAAGGCAGTAATCGCAAAATCCTTTGCGAGGATACACAAGGCCAACCTTGTGAACTTTGGCATACTTCCTGTGATCCTCAAGAACCCGGCAGACTACGAAAAGATTTCACAGGGCGACATGCTGGAGATTCCAGGCGCCAGGAAATCCGTTGAGGGCGGAAGCAGGGAGCTCAAGGTCGTCAACAGGACCAAGAACATCGAGATTCCAGTCGTGGCTGACTACTCAGAGCGCGAGAGGGAGATACTTTCCGTTGGTGGCCAGCTCAACTATACAAAGGCTAAAGCGAAATAGCTGCAAGCCGCCAACTAAAAGCTTAAAAATGGATTGAGCCTTACGCTAAAGATGAATACGACAGCAATACAAACCTATGTTGCATTGCTAGCAGTATGGTTTTTACTGGCTGGCGTAAACAGCCAGACAATCGCGTTTGGGATGTTCTCCTGCTTCATCATAGTCTATTCCACTGGTGCAAAGATTTTCAATAAGGGCGTATTGTGCAAGCTCCACCTAAAGCGGCTTTTCTGGTTCCTGAGGCACCTTCCATACTATATATGGGCTGAGATAATGTCTCACCTGCTCGTCCTAAGGATGATTTATCTAGGGGGCATAAAGCCGGAGATCATCGAGGTTCCCCTCCATACTCGAGAGGATCTGACGATAACTGCCACTGGAAACTCGGTGACAATGACGCCAGGGACTCTTACCCTTGTAGCTGACCAGAACAAGCTCTGGATTCACACCATCGACTCTGACCAAGACGTGGTTGCCGTCACCAAGAAGTTTGAGCAGAATTTTGAGGGGATGCTCGAATGATGCTTGAAGCCGTTATTGTGATACTCGTGCTTGCGGCAATACGAGCGGTAATAGGCCCGACCGTGCCCGACCGGGTTGTTTCGCTTGACTCAGTCGGCTCTATAATGATATTCATTCTTGCGTTCATCGCGTATGCGTACAAGGAGTGGTACTTGGTCGACATAGCCCTCGTATATGCGTTCCTTTCGTTTGTGGCGGTAATCGCAATCTCGCGTTACTTGCGGGGTGATTGGAGTGCTTGAATACCTCTTGTGGCTTGCGGCATTTTTCATGTTCTCGGGAGCCATAGGCATGCTCCGCTTCCCGGATGTCTACAACAGGATACACTCAAGCACACTGATAACCGTCGGCGGGGCAATGCTCGGCATTTTCGTGCTTGCGATAAAATCCTACCCGCTTTCACCGCAGACCTCGATAAAGATGCTCCTATTGATAGCCCTTCTAATCCTGACATCGCCGGTGTCCAGCCACGCAATTGCGAACGCTGCGTACAAGTCCGGCATAAAGCCAGTGGGGGTGAAGAGAAGTGCTCCTGCTTAGCCTTTACTATGTTGCCGTTGTCGCTATGATTGTGATGGCAGCCATAGCCATACACGCCAAGGACCTTCTCTACGCAGTCATAATCATGGGCGGCTCGCTTGTCATGCTCTCAATAGTTTTCCTTATGCTCAAGGCCCCGGACGTTGCAATCACCCAGGCAGCGGTCAACGGTGCTCTCGGCACGGCGCTCTACGTCTTTGCAGTCCTTAAGACCAGGAGGGACGAATGAGGCGCGAATCCTATCTTGTGCTCCTGCTTGTCTTTGCAGCCCTTTTCGCATACTACTCTGTTCAGTTCCCAGCCTTCGGCTCTTCAGAGTACCTTGGCAGGGACAGGACTGTTGCGGGGCACTACCTCGAGAACACACTAACCGACACTGGCTCGTGGAACGTTGTCAGCGCAGTCGTCTGGATGTACCGGGGCTACGACACGATGGGCGAAGTCACAGTGCTGTTTACCGCGGCGCTTTCAGTCTCCTTCCTGTGGAGGATGATGCAGAAATGATAATCCTCAGGACAATCGGCAGGATAATGTTCCCGTTCATCCTTGTGATGGGCGTAGCGATGGGCGCGTATGGCCACCTTACTCCGGGCGGGGCATTCCCAGCGGGAGTCATAGTGGCGACCGCTTTCCTCCTATATTATATTACTCAGGCAGGCAGCCTGCCTGGTGACCTTGGCGCCAAGCTCTCTGACGAGTACAATGTATCGTCCGCAGGCGTCATGGGCATAATGCTCGTTGTCCTGTCCGGGCTGGTCATCCTTATGGTCAGGCCGGAGCTTGCAATAAGGTACCCCGGCGAGCTGTTCTCTGCGCTCACCGTCTTTGGGCCCAACACCTGGGGGATACTCTCAATTGGCTTGGAGCTGATTGTGCTTATACTGTGCTTCATGCCAAAGGAGCAGGAAAAATGATAGAGTACTCTGCCTGCTTCATCCTGATGCTCATCGGGCTGTACGCCCTCCTCATGAAGGAGAATGTTGTAAAGAAGATAATGGGGCTTTCAATCTTCGGCTCCGGGATAAACCTTCTCTTGATAACCCTTGGGTTCAGGCACACCTTCGAGACTGCGGTTATACCAATCATCGGCCCGGAGGTCTCGTACGCCGCGCTGGTCGCGCAGTCAGTCGACCCGCTTCCTCAGGTCCTTGTGCTGACCGCAATAGTCATAGACGTGAGCGTTGTCGCTCTGGCTCTTTTCCTCGGCATAAACGCCTACAAGCAGTTTGGTACGCTTAGGATGGAGGAGTGGAAGGAATGATTGACATAATCCTCGTCCCGTGGTTCGGAGCGTTTGCGACAGGAATTGTCTGCAGGTTTACGAAGAAGTTCGGCTACGTGCCGGTGCTTACATCGCTAATCGCGCTCCTGCTCACGATATGGCGCGCCCCAGCTTTCCTGACTGGCGTAGTGACCCTTGAGATATGGGCGCAGGCGCCTTACGGAATCGCGCTTGAGGCGGACGCATTCAACGGGACAATGGCGCTCCTTGCCGGGCTCATATTCACCCTTGTCGCCATATACTCTGTGCGGTACATCGGCGAGGACGAGAAATACGTCCAGTTCTATGCCCTCTACCAGCTTTTTGTCGCAGGCACCCTTGGCATAATACTTACCGGCGACATCTTCAACATGTTCGTCCTGCTTGAGATTGCGTCAATAAGCTCGTATGCACTCGTCTCATACGCCCTTGACAAGGAGTCGGTCGCCGGCGGGCTCAGGTACATGCTCATAAGCGCCCTCGGCACGAGCATATTCCTCCTTGGCGTGACTTTCCTCTACGCGCTTGCGGGCACGCTTAACATTGCCCACCTCGTTGTCATGCTCCAGGGCGTCAACACTCCTGTGCTGTTCGCGGCGTTCTCTTTCCTGTTCATAGGTGTTGGCGTAAAGGCTGCAGTCATCCCGCTCTACCTGTGGAAGCCTAAGGCGATTTCGGCAACGCCAATACCTGTTGCTACCTTAGTCTCAGGCATCTCAACCGCGACAGCGGTTTACATCCTAATGCGCCTGACCTACACAATATTCTCGGTCTATTCAGGGATAATCTCCAGCATCCTGCTGTATGCGGGCGTCCTGACGATGCTTCTCGGAGCCTTTATGGCGCTCCTTGAGCCAGACGTCAAAAAAGTCCTTGCATATTCCGGCATCAGCCAGGTCGGTTATGCATTCCTCGCTATTGGGTTTGCAACAGCTTCCGGAATCTTTGCAGGCATATTCCACATAATCAACGTCGTCCTTGGGGAGGCGCTCATATTCCTTTCCCTTGGCTACGTAATACTCCACACTGGTGAAAAGAACCTGCACAAACTTGGGGGGCTTGCCCCGAAGATGCCGCTCGCGGCTGCAGCATTCCTTTTCGGCTCGCTTTCTGTGGTCGGGGTTCCGCCCCTGAACGGTTTTGCGAGCAAGTGGTTGATATACCTTGAGGGCATAAGCACCAACCACATCCTGGCGACCGCGGTCGCGCTTGTCGTCTCGGCGCTCACCCTGGGCTATTACATGAAGGCGTTTTCAGCCATATTCCTCGGGCCCGGCAAGTGGGCTGATTTCAAATCGGATTGGAGGCTTGACTACCCCATTCTCATACTCCTTGCATTGTGCCTGGTAATCGGCATTTATCCGCCGATAATCTATCCGCTACTTCAGCCAGCCACTGACGCACTGCTTACGGTTTCAGGCTACCTGGGGGTGCTGGCATGATAGGTATTGGGTACTACATGCTGGTTGTCTTCGGGCTGGTCTTTGTCATAGGCGGCTCGCTTTACCTCTTCATGTGCAAGCGCCCGACTGGTGCGAAGGGCAAGCAGACCTACCTCGGGGGGGAAGACCTCGAATGGACAGGCACAGGTGCGAACTACTACCAGCAGTTTGAGAAGTCGCTGAAGCGGATTTATCCTGCGCTGGAATGCTTCCACAAGGAGGACGCAACATACTACATCTTCCTTTTGTGTCTTACCCTCGCCGCACTGCTTCTCGGAGGCTACCTATGGATATGACCAAATATCTGGCAAAGTCCCCCTGGCTTTTAGTTTGGGAGACTGGCGGGTGCAACGGCTGCATAATTGAGACGCTGGCGTCGGTCACGCCAAGGTTCGACGTTGAGCGATTTGGAATACTCGCAAAGGGCACGCCAAGGCACGCGGACATATTCATGGTTCACGGCACTCCGACGCGCCAGAACGCAAAGCGGCTCAAGCGGCTTTACGAGCAGATGCCAGACCCGAAGGTCGTTGTCGCAGTCGGCGCATGCGCGTCAGGCGGCGGCGTTTTCAAAGGATGCTATGGCACCCACGGGCCAGTTGAAAATGTCATACCCGTCGACGTTTACGTCCCTGGCTGCCCGCCAAAACCGGAAGCCATAATACTCGGCGTGGTCAAGGCAATAGACGTCCTAAAAAAGAGAGGTAAAAATGCCAAAAAATGAATCGTCTGCGATGAAGTACTTGCGCGGCATAGCCAAGAACGCAAAGGGGGACTTTGCTGTTGTCGCACCAGAAAACCTGCGGAAAGCAGTCCAGAAGCTAAAGGACAACGGCATGTACCGGCTCATATGCATCACCGGCGTTGACACCGGAACTGCAGTTGATGCCATCTACACGCTCTCCTTCGACGGCACAATGTTCAACCTCAAGGTTCCGCTCAACCACAAGAAGCCGGAAGTCGAATCCATATCCGACCTCCTCCCAGCGGCTTCGCTCTATGAGCTGGAGCTGATGGAGATGCTCGGCGTCAAAGTGCTGAACCATCCAATGCCTGAAAAGCGCATGTTCCTCCCCGAGGACTGGAAACAGGGCCCGCCGCTGAGAAAAGCATTCATCCAGAAACTGGCAGGAGGGCAAAAATGATAGAGAAAGAGTACTCCTACTTCCTTCCGATCGGGCCGCAGCACCCAGCGCTAAAGGAATCCATGCACCTGACCTTCAAGATGGAGGCGGAAGAGATAAAGGACATGGACTTCAACGTCGGTTACGTTCACCGCGGGATAGAGGGCGGCATGATGACCCGCTCTTACGACAAGAGCCTGTACCTTGCGCAGAGGATATGCGGAATCTGCAACCAGATACACGCAAGCGCCTACTGCCTTGCGGTCGAGAGGCTTGTTCCAACCTTCCAGGTTCCAAAGCGCGCAGAGTACATACGGACCGTGCTCAATGAGCTGGAGAGGATCCACAGCCACATGCTATTCGTTGGAGTTGCAGCCCACGAGTTCGGTTTCGACACAGTTTTTATGTACACCTGGCGTGACAGGGAACTGATAATGCAGCTAAAGGAGAAGATTACTGGCAACCGCGTCACGAACGATATGAACTGCGTCGGTGGAATGAGGCGCGACATACCCAAAGAGCTGGAAAAAGAGCTTGAGGACGCAGTCGAGTACTTCTCAGAGCGTGCGGACTACTACGTTCGCGTATTTACCAAGGACATTTCCGTCCAGAAGAGGACAAAAGGGATTGGCGTCCTGAGCAAAAAAGATGCGCGGCGGCTGAACGCAGTCGGGCCGACTGCAAGGTCGTCTGGCATCGACTATGATATCCGCTCGGCGGATCCATATGAGGTATACAAGTATATCAAGTTCAAGCCGGTAATCCTCGAGGACGGCGATGTTTTTGCAAGGGTTGCCTCAAGGATTCTCGAGGTAAAGCAGGCGTGCGACGTCATAAGGCAGTGCCTGCCGCTCCCGGAGGGCAAGCTAAAGGAAGTCTTCCCAAGGAACGTCCCGCCAGCAGAGGCAGTTGCCTCCGTAGAGGCGCCGAGGGGGGAACTATTTTACTATGCGAAGTCAAACGGCACAAACATACCTGAGCGCATAAAGGTCAGGACGCCGACTTACGCCAACTTCCTCGCCCTCAAGCAGTTCACGGTTGGCTACAAGCTCGCAGACATACCACTCCTTGTCGCAAGCATTGACCCGTGCCTCTCCTGCACAGACCGGGTAACGGTTGTTGACGAGAAGTCCACGCGGGTGCTTACGCATGCAGACCTCCAGGATATCGCAAAGGAGGAGTACAGATGATTGAGGGAATCCTGCTGATAGCCCTTGCAATCCCTGCCGGGCTGGTCCTTCAGGGAATAGACCGGAAGCTCACGGCCAGGATGCAGAACAGGATAGGTCCGCCAATCCTGCAGCCCTACTACGATTTTATGAAGCTAATCCAGAAACGGGACATAATACCGGACAATGTGGGGGTTTTCTTCACAATTTTTCCGATACTGACCCTCGTAGCATCGCTTTGCGTACTGCCATTCCTATCACTTATCTCATTCAAGGGCGACATAATAGTTACCCTCTACCTCCTGCTGATGATTTCAGCCTTCCTCGCCCTCAGCGGATTCGCAAGCGGCAGCCCGTTCGGCACGATTGGCGCATGGAGGGAGATAATGATGGTCATAGGCTACGAGCTCCCCCTTGTTGTTGCAGTTGTCGCAGTAATAATGGACGCTGGCTCGCTTTCGCTTTCCCAGATAGCATCCTCTGCCCACTTCCTGCCGTTTGCTTTCGCAGCCTTCCTGATTTCGACGCAGGCAAAGCTTGCCAGGTCACCATTCCACATCCCGGATGCAGAAACCGAGATAGTTGCAGGCATACACACTGAATACTCCGGCGTCCGCCTTGCCATGCTGAACCTGTCCGCGGCAGTCGACCTGTTCATAATGGTAGTTCTTGCCGTGATGCTTTTCCTCAGCCCGCCTACCTGGTACTACTTTGCAGGCTACAGCCTTGCGATTCTTTTCGTCCTGACCACAGTAAAGGTCATAACCGGAAGGCTCAGGATAGACCAGATGATACGCTTTTTCTGGTTTATTGTCGGGCCAATCGCGCTGATAGACCTGCTCCGCGTGCTTTTCCTCGCCGCTTAATCGAAAACGCTCACCGCGAACATATTAAAACCACTTAGACCTAATTTCGGCTATGGAAACAATCGACACTATCAGGAAGATAAGGGAAGCTGAAGCGGCTGCCAGGAAGGACATAGAGAATGCCAATCGGCAGGCGGCAGAAATTGTTGCCAGCGCCGATATTGATATAGCCCGGCTCAAAGGCTCTGCTGCAAAGGATGCCAGCGCCCAGGCTAAAAAGCTGTTTGCAGAACATACTAAAGCGGGCAAGGCGGAAGCTGGCAAGGTGCGTACGCGCTCAAAAAAGGAGCTCGAGTCAATTAGAAAGAAGGCCAAGGCAAGGCTCCCTTTGGTTGTTTCCTCTCTCGCGGAGCAGGTGGTAGCTTGATTCGCCCTGCCAGGATGAGCAGGTTTGACGCAGTAGTTTTAGAGCAGGATCGGGACAGAGTTGTAGATGCGCTTCACGAAAACGGGATAGCCCAGATTGAGGACCAGAGCCAGAGGCTAAGGGGAAAAGAGTGGTCCGAGCTGGCGCGCGCAGGCGCTTCCGAGAGGAGCTCAAACGCATCTTCTCGCCTTTTGAGGGTGAAATGGCTGCACGACTTTCTTTCTTCTGCAACCACGCAGCCTCCTGGCAAGTTTGACGTGCTGATGCAGTACTTAAAGCCGGACATTCCTACTCCTAAAGAAATACCGAAGCGCGGTGTCTTTCGCATGGTCGATTCCCTCCTTGCTGAGGCAGAGCCAAAAATAAAGTTGCTTGAAGGGAAGCATTCTGCAATTCAGTCCGAGAAGGCTAAGCTCCAGAAGACAATCGATGATGCGGAAAGGATAAAGGGCATACCGTTCGACGTGAGCTGGCTTGGCGAGTCAGAATATACCCTGACCGAGGCAGGAGTCATCTCCAAGGAGCATCTCCCTGACCTAAAAGACCTGCCTGGGGAGGTAGCTATTGACAGCTCTGGCGAGTCTGCGGCAATACTCATTTGCTACCTCAAAATCGACAGGGAAGCCGTGTCAAAGCAGCTAAGGAAGACTGGCTTTTCCCAAGTGCTCCTCTCCGGCTCTGGAACGCCTGCTGAACTCATAGAGCGCTCCAGAAGCCGCCTCGGCGAACTTGAATTAAACGAGAAAACCCTCCTTGCAAAGATTTCATCCACTGGAAAAAAGTATCTTGACGGGCTTGCGGCCTGCAGGGAGCTCCTGGAGATTGAAAAGGCCCGCGGCGAAATATCGTCCGCCTTTGCGAAGACCGAGAAAACCGTCCTCCTAAGCGGTTTTGTCCCCTCCGGCCAGGCGGAGAGCCTAAGGGAAATTGTGAAGAAATCTTCTTCTGACAGGTACTATTTTGCACATTCCGATGCGGACGACGCCCCCGTGCTGCAGAGCAACCCAAGGTTTCTGAAGCCTTTCGAGCAGCTAACTGAGATGTTTGCAGTCCCAAAATACAACGAGATAGACCCGACCTTCCTGCTTGCGCCTACCTTCGTAATCTACTACGGCCTTATGCTCACAGATGCAGTATATGGCGTAATTCTCTTTGCCCTGAGCGTCCTCCTGCTCAAGACCTATGGAAAGGCCAACAAGGCGGCAAAGGACTTCAGCTGGGTGCTAATCGCGTGCGCAGTATCCACTATAATATTCGGCGTCCTTACCGGCGGCTACCTGGGCGACATAATGGCGTATCTATTTGGCGCAAACCCAGCAGACCTGGCGTTATGGGTTGACCCGCTTACTGACCCGATAGTCATCCTGAAGCTTGCAATCATTATCGGGATACTCCATGTCGACACCGGCGTTTTTGTCAGCCTCTTGGAAAACCTTCGCCAGAAAAACTTCCGGGCGGCTGCCGTCGACAACGCAGTATGGTTCATACTGCAGGCTGGGATTCTTATGTACTACCTCGGGATGCGGGCAGGGCTTGTTCTCATGGGCATTAGCGTGCTCCTGCTGTTCTACGGCTACAAGGTGATGGGGATAATGCACATAACCGGGTTTATGGGCGATATCCTTTCCTATGCTAGGCTTTTGGCGCTGGCTCTTGCGACCGGAGGGATAGCCATGACTGTCAACCTGCTGGCAAAGATGGTCTTTGCAGTCCCTTACGTTGGAATAGCCCTCGCAGCCGTGGTCCTGCTGGTCGGCCACACCTTCAACTTCATCATGAACGCATTAGGCTCTTTCATCCACAGCCTCCGCCTGCACTACGTTGAGTTTTTCGGGAAATTTTACTCGGGCGGCGGAAGCAAGTTTTCGCCATTTAGGGCGGAGCGCAGGCTGACGAAATTGGAGGCTCGTTAATGGTGTCTGAAGGGGCCGTGCTTGCGGCGCTTGGGGCGGCAATAGCAGTCGGCGGCGCAGGTCTCGCAAGTGGCATGGGTGCTGGCATCAGCGGAGCGGCGGGCGCGTCAGTGGTAGCTGACGACCCAAAGAAGTTCGGCCTTGCGATAATATTTCAGGCAATTCCGCAGACCCAGGGCTTTTACGGCTTCCTCATCGGCATTCTCATACTGTTCGGCACAGGAATCCTTGGCGGGGCTGGCGTCGAGGTGCCTATTGCAGTCGGGCTTGCGTGCGTCGGCGCAGGGCTCGCAGTCGGCATATCCGGATTCTCCGCAATCGGCCAGGGGATAGTCTCCGGTGCTGCTGTCTCCGAGGCAGCCAGGCGCCCGGGGATGTTCGGCAAGGGGATGGTCTTTTCCGTACTTCCTGAAACCCAGGCAATATACGGCCTTCTCATTTCAATATTAATCCTATTTTTTACTGGGGTTATCGGCGGTGCAGGGATGCCTGACATCCCCCTCGCTGCCGGGTTTGCAGCAATAGGCGCAGGGCTCGCAGTCGGGCTTGCCGGGTTGTCGGCAATCGGACAGGGAATTGCCGCGGCGGCAGGCGTCGGAGCGACTGCTGAGAAACCAGAGGCGTTCGGGAAGTCAATGGTATTTTCCGTACTTCCGGAGACCCAGGCGATATACGGGCTGTTAATCTCAATTTTGATACTTTTCTTTACAGGAATTATCGGCGGAAATTACCTTCCGCAGATGGAGCTACCAATTGGAATCGCCGCAATAGGCGCAGGCATGGCAGTTGGTTTTGCAGGGCTTTCTGCCATAGGGCAGGGCATTGCGGCGGCAGCAGGCGCAGCAGCCACTGCGGACAAACCCCATATGTTCGGCAAATCAATGGTCTTCTCCGTACTG
>JBDRCC010000008.1:0-25130 GCA_043822065.1 archaeon
GTTTCAAGTCTAAGCCCGATAGGATAAGCAGAGCGCCAAATAAAAGCCCCAAACGAAACATAAAAATCCCAGCAAGGACGAGTATAGCACCTACAAATAGTGCAGTATCCGCCTCTTTATCTATTTTAGAGTAGGTCTCCGTTTTTTCTCTGCCAGATTGCATCCAGCTAAATGCGAGGATTACCCAAAGTACGGGACTGATAACTGCTAACATAAAGGCAATGTAATACAACCATATTTTTCTTCCAGTCAATATTTCACCAGAGATCGCACTCTTAGCAACATACGCAGAAAAGATTGCATAGAGGATAAGATAATTTGTGTAAACTGGGGCTAATGATGCATAGTACGCAGCGAGGAGGCCTATGCTAAGAAGTATAACAGTTATAGAGTAGTAGCCTACCGCTTTCCGCGTAGCATCCATTTTCAGAAATTTCCCGAACCCATCAAACATACCTATAATATGGCTGTTCGTCTTTTTGTGCGTTTCTATATGACGGGGGTTAGATGCGGGAGACGTGCCTCTTCTTGAGCTCTATGCCGCCCTCCGAGGTAAAAATAGTCCATTTAATGTTTTGACCTTAGTTTACTCCATTCACTATAGATATGGTCATATTTCATTCTCATGTAAGTCCCATATAATTCTTTCGAAATTCCCAAATCGACTTTTTCAACTTCTTGCATCTTTGACTTCGCATCAACCAAACATTCTTTTATATAATCTAAATGTTGTTTCTTTGAATAGAACTTAGTCAAAAGCAATTGCATAGTCTGGTATGCTTCATATGCAAATGGAGGGATATCAAAATCTTCCGAAAGAGGGAGGTTTTGCTCTTCCGTTCTCCTTTGAGATTGTTTAATAAGCTTTTGGGGATTATAATGGAGGTAACCACTACGGAGATCAGATAACGACTGGAGTTTATCTTTCATAGGAATAATCCCTAATTTTTTAATGACTTTATAATCTTGTATTAATTGACCTAATGTAGTGTAAGAAGTTATTCGAGTTCCGTAGTCTATAGGTACCCCTCTCAAATACTCGTATTTAATAACTAATTCGCAACAAGTCGCAGAGCAAGCTATGCTCGCAAGGTAGTATCCATTCTTATAACAAAGATACGCTTGCTCGGCGAATGGTTCTATTAGCTCTTGCAGACCATACCATTCTTTTTCATTAAGATACCAATCAGTTATGAGTACGTGGGGTTCTGGGAATTGTATAAACTGAATATTTGGCTGCTTTATGGGTCTTGGATAAAAATGGCCATCGGCGTCCTCAATAAAAACTGAGGTTCTGCCCCGGTAGGCATCATTTATCCTGTCTGTCATCGTATTTTCCTCTTAATACCTCTCTTCACCTCTATTCTATAAAAAAATAAGTCATAAGCCATCCTGCTTTGCCATATTCCCCAAGCGCGCATGTTTCTGGGCGTGGCTGAAAACTGTAACATTATCAAGGCGTTAGTACTGCCGGGCTGAACAGGTCGTTGCCTCCCTGCTTACACCCGCAGCCTATCAATGTTGTGTTCCACAACTGCCCTTATGTCTATTTTCGGGATGGGTTTCTGGCTTAGATGCTTTCAGCCATTATCCCTTAACGCGTAGCTGCCCGGCGGTGCCTTGTCAGACAACCGGTAGACCAGTGGCGTCGACAGCCCGTTCCTCTCGTACTCGAGCTCTCTTTCCCTCAGACAATGTACACTTCCAGCAGATATATGCCAAACTGTCTCGCGACGTTCTAAACCCAGCTCATGAGACCTTTTAAACGGTGAACACCCGGACCCTTGGCTCCTGCTGCAGAGCCAGGATAGGTCAAGCCGACATCGAAGTAGCAAGCCTCGGGGTCGATGTGAACTCTTACCCGAGACAACTCAGTTATCCCCGGGGTAGCTTTTCTGTGATCTCTGACCCCCACTTGTGAGGTACAGAGGTTCGCTAAGTCCCGCTTTCGCGCCTGCGTTCTGTATTGTCAAGAACACAGTCAATCCGACTTATGCCTTTGCACTCTACTCCGGATTTCTGACCCGGATGAGTCGAATATAGAGCCCCGTTGATTTTGTTTCAACGGGGTGCCGCCCCAGCCAAACGGCCCACCTGTAGGTGTCCCGCCCGAAGGCGGTAAGTCGTACAGTTATTGGAGGGTAGTGTTACACTTTTGGCTATCGCCAGGCCGGAACCTGGCGCATAGCGCCTCCTACCTACTCTATGCAACAACAACCGTACAACAACCACAAGCTGCCGAAAAGCTCCACGGGGTCTTATCTTCCCGCTGGAAGTCTGTGGTCCATGCACCACAAGAACATGTTCGCAGGGTCTGGGGTAGGGACAGCAGGGACCGAGTTTGCCCTTCATGCAAGCCATCAATTATATGGCAAGGTATTACGCTACCTTAAGAAGGTTATAGTTACCTCCTCCCTTCACCGGTGCTTAGGTCCGTTGAAACGAACTTTAACGTGCCGGCAGTGGGAAGGACTAAGGAACCGTACTCACCCTTACGGGCTAGCGATTCCCTTCGTTTTTATTAAACAGTCCGGCCCCCCTAGTCAGTGCCCCCTACTTCTCCCGAAGGGAAGTAGGGACCCCTTCTTCCGAAGGTACGGGGCTAGTTTGCCGAGTTCCCTTACCTCAGTTATCACCCTACACGCCTTAGGCTTCTCACCCAGGGGCACCAGTGTCGGTTCTTGGTACGATTCTAAAAGATCCTTATACAGCCCCTTTTCACGGACTCTTGGCTTAAACTGAACTTGCAAGCAAGCTCAAGCCCCTCGGTCCGGTTCTCACCATTACGGTACTTCCCGGAGTTCGGAGCACAAATCGGACGACGGTCCGACTCAATCGAGCCGAAAGTGTCAGAGCTGTATCCTTGTGTTGCCACGATGCGTACTTTTAGAGCGCAGGAATATTAACCTGCTTCCCTTTCCCTAGCACGAGTTACGTGTTCGGTTAGGATCGGCTAACCCTCCTCTGATTGCCATGTCGGAGGAACCCTAGCCCTTACGGCGGAGGGGGATCTCACCCCTCTTTGCTGCTACTACTGCCAGGATTCTCATTCCAATGAGGTCCACTCCGGATTACCCCGGAACTTCTACCCTCACAGGACGCCTCCATATTAACTCTTGCGAGCCCTAAGGTATCGGTAGCTAGCTTAGCCCCGGTTCATTTTCGGGGCCTGTGATCTCGGAAGGTGAACTGTTACGTTTTCTTTAAAGGATGGCTGTTTCTAAGCCTACCTCCCTACTGTTTTTGACCACAGACGCCCTTTAACTGTCACACTTAGCTAGCATTTAGGGACCTTAACCCTAGGCCGGGTTGTTCCCCTTTAGCGGTTGCGGCTTACCCGAAACCACCCACTCCCGCATTCTACGACGATTACAACTTTGGAGTTTGACGAGAGGGCGACAGGTTTCCCCGCCGTTACCTCAAATCAGTGCTCTACGCCATAATCCATCTCCTGCGGGGCTGAGCTGCGACTCATTTCTGGAGGAACCAGCTATCACCCCTCTCGATTGGCTTTTCACCCCTTATCCCAACTCATGGCCGTGAATAGCATCAACGTACCTACAGACCTCCACTCTCCTTTCGGAGAGCTTCATCTTAGTCAGGATAAGATCGAGGGGTTTCGGGTCGTATCCCAGTGACTCCAGGCAGATTAGTACCTCGCACCTTGAATCTGCGTGCTTGTTGCTTTCGCTGCGGCTGCGCCTTTACGGCTTAGCCTCGCCACTAAAATACACTCCCTGGCCCGTTTTTCGAAACGTATGTTACAACACTACTCATCACCTGCTCGTACAGCGGCCTCTCGACCGTTTCCTTCGCAGGCTTTTCATCGCCCGTGCCATAACAGACTATAGCCATTTGGGTTCAGGCTTCTTTTCAACACGCGACAGCGTTGCTTTTCAGCTTTCCCTCACGGTACTAGTGCGCTATCGGTCTTTCAACGTATTTAGGGTTAGGAGTAAGTGCCTCCCACGTTCCTCGAGGATATCCGACCCCGAGTACTCTGGAGACCTCTCTGACTTGGCAATTACCGCTCACGGGACTGTCACCCTCTATGGTGCCCCGTTCCAGGGGACTTAAGCTAAACGGCCAAGCCATAAATGAGGTCCAAACACCACATCTGCCTTTAGTCGCCTAAAGGTATTCGGTTTGCCCTCTGCCGCTTTCGATCGCCTTTACTAACGGCATCGCTATTGCTTTCTTTTCCACCCCTTACTAAGATGTTTCAATTCAGGGGGTTCCCGTTCCTTACGGAATACTCCGAAGAGTGCGAAGTCGCATTCGGAAATCTGAGGTTCAAGGGCTGCTTGCGCCTCCCCTCAGCTTATCGCAGCTTGCCACGTCCTTCTTCGGCGTTGAAAGCCAAGCCATTCACCAAATGGCGTAGTAACAACATTTTCAGCCTAACGCTAGAACAAAGTCCTAACGTTTTGCCCTCAAAACGATTGCGCGTCTTGAGGAATATTGTGGCGCAGGATGGCCTATGATGGATCATTAACCCCTCATCGCGCCGCCGACTGGAGGCGCTGGGTTTTACCCAGGCAGACGAATCTGCCCTTCACACCAAGCGGGGTTTCCGCCCGTGCTGTTTCATCGAAACGATGAATGTGATGCGCAGTTACAGGAACTGCTCGTTTTCCTTTGACGTCATTTTGCCGACTGCCTCTGAGACTGAAAGGGTGTTGTCCTCTACGGTCTGCCCGCAGTCGTTGCACACTTTCTTGTGCGTGCTTTCGACGTCCGATGTGCAGTTTTTGCAGACCCGCTTCCCGAAGAGGAATATTGCCCTCTTCGTCTGGCTTGCGGGAATTGTGCCGCACTTTGCGCAGTAAAACTGCTCCTCCACTGCGTTTTTGTCACAGTACGGGCAGTTTTCCGCCATTTTTTTCCTTTCAGTTTTTTTGTATCAGCTTAAGCTGACATGGACCCGCCGAGATTTGAACTCGGGGCCTCTACCAGTCAGGAGCCCGATTTTACCCGGGCTGTGCCAGGGTAGCGCTCTACCAGACTGAGCTACGGGCCCATGATTGATGCTGGTTTGGTGTCCGATTTGACGCTTCGAGCAACCCTCTCAATTAAAGTGCGGGTCGGAAGCCGACCCGCAATACTTAGGAGGTGATCCATCCGCAGGTTCCCCTACGGATACCTTGTTACGACTTAGCCCTTCTTGCGAACCCTCAGTTCGAATGCACCACTTGGATGCACCCTCACTCAGAGCCCACTCGAATGACTTGACGGGCGGTGTGTACAAGGAGCAGGGACGTTTTCACCGCGAGATAGTGACTCGCGATTACTGGGGATTCCGGCTTCACGAGGGCGAGTTACAGCCCTCGATCCGAACTGAGCGCATGTTTAGGGATTGGCTCCGCCTTTCGGCGTGGCGACCCTCTGTCATGCGCATTGTAGCACGCGTGTAGCCCAAGAAATTCGGGGCATACTGACCTATCGTTGCCCGCCCCTTCCTCTGGTTTATCACCAGCGGTCTCTCCAGTGTGCACCTGCCCCGGAGGGCAGATTAGCAACAAGAGACACGGGTCTCGCTAGTTACCTGACTTAACAGGACACCTCACGGCACTAGCTGACGACGGCCATGCACCGCCTCTCAGCGTGTTAGGTAAGCCCTTTGGACTGACCATCATTCTGCTGTCGATCTTGGTAAGATTTCCGGCGTTGAATCCAATTGAACCGCAGGCTCCACCCCTTGTGGTGCTCCCCCGTCAATTCCTTTAAGTTTCAGCCTTGCGACCGTACTCCCCAGGCGGCCCGTTAAACACCTACGCTACGGCACTGCATGCCCTCGTAGAGCACGCAACACCAAACGGGCATCGTTTACGCCCTGGACTACCGGGGTATCTAATCCCGTTTGCTCCCCAGGGTTTCGTCCCTCACCGTCAAGACCGTTCTGGATAGGCGCCTTCGCCACAGGTGGTCCCTCAAGGATCAGTGGATTTCACTCCTACCCCTGAAGTACCCCTACCCTCTCCCGGCTCCAAGACTGCCAGTATCCCCTGAATTCCGACAGTTGAGCTGGCGGATTTACCAGGGAACTTAACAGTCCGGCTACGAACGCTTTAGGCCCAGTAATAATGGTCACCACTCAGGTCGCCGGTGTTACCGCGGCGGCTGGCACCGGTCTTACCCGACCTTTATTCCTAGAACTATTTACATTCCAGAAAAGCCGCTGGATTAAATCCAACGGCACTCGGAGTTCCCCCGTCACACTTTCGTGCATTGCGGAGTTTTCGCGCCTGCTGCGTCCCGTAGGACCTGGGTCCTTGTCTCAGTACCCATCTGGGGGCTTCCGCTCTCACGGCCCCTACGGATCGATGGTTTGGTAGGCCGTTACCCTACCAACTGCCTAATCCGCCGCGGACTCATCCTGAAGCGCCGGAGCTTTAAGCGAAAGGGCATTCCAGCGCCTATCGCCTATGGGACATTATCCCCAGTTTCCCGGGGTTATTTCCCACTTCAGGGCAGATTATCCGCGTGTTACTCAGCCTTATGCGGAGAATCTAATTCTCTCCACTAGCATGGCTTAGTCGAACTCCGATAGCAGTGGCCTCTGGCAGGATCAACCAGAGTTTGGTCGCTATCTTGCTAAACTTTACTTAAATTGAATTGAGCGAGTTGCTCGAAGTTTCGTCTTCGGACACCTACCTCACCAGCTGGCAGCTGCCAACCGGCTCATCTTTTGTACACAGAGCGAAAGGTGCCTCTCATGCTAGCGTCAAATGTATCGACGCAGTCAAAGCCATCGCCGGCTCTGTGCGTGAACTTATAACGAGTGCGCATCCCCTATAGCATCGAAGGGAATACTTAACGACCTCCGGAGTTTAAGCGGAAGTCTCCTCTGTGTTCACCAACCCGTTATTAGTCAGAAAAGGTTTATAAAGGTTCTGTATATATCCTGCGTCATGGAAAAATACAGGCACAAAAAGCCCAACAGGCTGGTCGAATTAATCCCCGACAGCACGGCGTTCTACCTCATAATTGCCATCGTCGCCGTCCTCTCCCTGACCACGATTTTGTCCTTCGCAATCGAGTTCATCCAGCCAATCGTCAGGAAGGTTTCAGTCCTTGCCATGCTCATGGCATTTACCGCACTCCTCAGGTACCCTGAAAGGTACAAGGCGCCGTTCTCATTCAACGTCGCCATGGCTTTTACAATTCTCGTCACAATCTCCGACGGCATAATCGCAGGCATGATATTCGGCACCATACTCTCGTTTGTCGAGTGCAGGACCACCCTTCACTACAACAGCCTGCCGATAACAATGTTCGAGCGCTGGCTCTGCGCGGTTCTGGCTGCGGTTTTCTACGCAGGAGGGGGCGTCGTCTTTTACCCGGTCATTTTCATCGCGCTGACCCACCTGGTTTCAATCCCAATCCGGATGACGATTGGCGACGCGCCGATTCCGCTCATGCTGGTCTATGCCGCGTTCAACACCCTTTGGCAGGGGTGGTTCCTTTCCGTTTTAGGCTCGACGTTCCTTGCGCTCATCTAAACCAACAGTTAAATACTTCTTCTGATTTACATTCTTCGTGGTGCAAGTGACGGAATTCGATAAAATATTCGTTTCGGCGCTCTTGCTGGTCCTTGCAGCAATAGTCGCGTACTCTGGCGTCATTCCCGGGTCTAACGCGCATACTGTGATTACCAACGCCTTTTCTATTCTCTTTCCAATGCTCGCGCTTGCGGCATCCCTCCTGCTGCTCAGAACTGTCGGCGGCAAGGAGCGCTTTGTATGGGGCTGTTTTGCGCTTGGCATACTCCTGAACCTGTTCGGCGAGCTCTCGTGGGCAGTCTACGAGCTTCTCCTTGGCGTTGAGGTCCCGTATCCCTCCTTCGCGGACGTCTTCTGGCTCGCGGCGTATATCCCATTGGCTGTTGGTCTGCTGGCAGAAATAAAATCCATCCGTTCACTCAGCGTCAGGCGGGTGCCGCACGTCCTTGCAGTCGGAGCTGTCTCCTATGTGGCGCTCTACTACTTCCTCGGGCGAGACATACTGGCGTCGGCGAACATTTCGCTTGCCGAGAAATTCCTTGACCTTGCCTACCCTGCAGTGGACATAGCCGTAATGATGCTCGCTATAATGGTCGCCATCACGTACTTTGGCGGGAAAATCGCCCAGTCCTGGCTGTTCATCTCCATGGGCTTTTTCTTCCTCACCCTTGCTGACATAATGTTCAGCTACCTGACGTGGCACGAATTATTCGCCCAGAGCACTGGTATGGATATCCTCTGGCACATCGCCTACCTGCTCTTCGCGATTGGCTTTTATCGCCAGTACCTCCTCTTCCGGGAAACCTGACATGGCAACCTACGCAGAGCTGATGACAGCGGTTATCCAGAAGCACATCCAAATCATGGGCGCCAAGCCCGCAGTCGCAATCGCACGGCGCGTCCAGGAAATCCGGGTCTCCGACGACGGGAAAGTCACGCGCGGTGCCAGCAAGGACACGTTCGAGCTGCTTCTTAACGCATACAAGGATATATCCGGGCCGATATCCCTTTTCTTCGCAAAACAGGCGGTGACGCCCATCCTCGATGGGGATGAAGACCTGCCGCAAGAGTTAAAGTCGACACCACTGCTGTAGCAGTCTATCGCTCGTCGGAACTGGCGTTAAGCTTTCCCATTACTTCGGCAATCATCGGCATTATTTTTGCCTCCGCCTTCCTCAGGTGCTCTCTTGCCGTCGACTCCCTAAGGTCAAGCGCATGTGCTATCTCCTTAAGGTTTATCTTTCTCGGCCATCCATAATACCCTTTTTTGTATGCGAAATTGAATACTTCCAGCTGTTTCGGGCTGAGGTTGTTCCTAAGGAGTTCCGTGTTCTTCAGGGATATAAGCTTCAGCATGCTGTCGAGCCCGGACGTTTCAGTCCGGCTGTTCTTGAACCTTAGGAGTCTGGCGTCCCCCATCTCCTTTACTAGATTATACATGTCGTGAATCTGCTCTCTGCTGTCCGCAATTAGCGTCCCAACTTCCCAGCCGTCCTTCTCCGCAGCGGATTCGAGCATGACACAACCTGACGAGTAAACCGCCCTCGCTGCGCTTTCCTCATAGGGGGTCTCGCTGACGAGCCGGAGGCCGCATTTGCTTCGCTCCACTACCCTCACGTTTGTCGTAAGCTCGTGCATTCTGAACTTTTCCAGGGCGGCGTCAAGATCCCGCTCAGAGCCAATAATGACTTCCTCTCGCCTTACGATTCCCTCTGCGATGTCTATGAATAACGGGCGGACGTACCAGTCAATGTCCGGGAACCCCTCAGCAGTCTCGATATCACTGCAATGGTGCCTCCATTTTATGTCAGCAATATATGTCTTCATAAGCCAATCAACAATATTTGGGTAACTTTTGGATTATTTAAACCTTTTGCAAAACCCGCGATAGCGCGGTATAACGTGGATATATTAAAATATCCAAACTTATGGCATGGTAAAAATAGCTAACCTTTTTCCGCCGGTAATCAAGTGGGACCTGCTCTTTTGGATGAGCGTCTCAGTATTTGCGCTGATATTCATAACCCTGCCATTCAACCCTTTTGTCTCTACACTCTTCTCATTTCTCCTGCTCTGCATGTGGTCACGGATCCCTTGCCACATAGGCTACTATACCAAGGACATGGAGATCATCGACTTCTTTGCGGTAGTCATTGGAGTCAATATCGGGTTCATCTGGGGCGGTCTTTGGGGCTTTGCAGTAATGTGGCTTACAGCAGTCTACGGCAAGTGCGAGGCGCCACTCCACACCCTCGCATCCTCAATGGGCATGTTCGCGGGCGGGATTGTGGCACCGTTCGCATATGTGTACTTCGGAAACAATCTCCTGCTTGCGATGTACTCCTTCACAGTCGCCCGCTATATCGTAGGATACGCTACAGTATTCACAATCGGCCAAGCAATCGCGTTCGAGGAGCTAAAGGCGCTCGTACCCTGCCTCGTGATAGCATACGCCACAAACACCTTCTATGTTCTCCTGTTCGGCGACTACTTCACAGAGAAGCTCCTCCTAACAGGAATACACATCGACTGGGCTCTTGTGCTTTTCATGGGGTGCATCCTGGCAGTACTAGCCTTCATAAAATTCCGGCCAGCGGCTCCCGTCCAGAAAGACCAAATGCACAAGATGGACTACTCAAAACTTAAGGAAGCGCGGCCGTCCTGGAAGGATTACGCCCCTGCAGAAGGTTCCAATTGCCTCGTTTAATTCCACGCGTGCTTAGGGTTTTTCGGCACTACAAGCCAGCAGACAAGGTAAAGCAGCAGCCCTATCCCCCCAACGAGTATGGCAACTGCCCACGCTATGCGTATCAGCGTCGGGTCCATCTCCAGGTACTCGCCAAGCCCTCCGCATACGCCGGCTACAAGCTTGTCCTCGCCGGAGCGGTAGAGGCGCTTTATTTGCTTTCGGTTCTTCGCAGCCATCTCACAGCTCCTGTCTTGATCTATACGCACAATGTCCATCAGATGTGCCTATATTGTGCATCGGGAACTTCTCTAAAATCTTATCTCGCAGGTTTTTAATACTATCCGCTCTAACGTTGCCTATTACTTGTTCATTGCCTGGGCAGGGGCTCACTCGCCCATCACCGTATATTTGCATAAACTCCACACAAGGCATAGTTATAAAATTATTATATGTGGGGTGGTCATAGCCATACTCCTTTGCGTCAATTCTCCTCACTAACTCCCGCAAGGCTTTTTTGTTTTCTTCCGAAACTAATAGACCCCTATCAAAGTTATCGCGCCCGCTTCTCCCCGACGGCAAAAAGAATGCGAAAATAATCCATATGTTGTTATTTCGACAGAAACGAAGGGTTCGTTCAACTTCCCCCTTATTTTTATTATTGACAATCATATCAAAGCCAAGGCGCGTGGTGCCATCCCGTTCAACCTTATTAAAACCCTCCGAAATTAGGAGCTCCATGGCTTCCTTTCGCAGATTAAAATACGTCCGCGAGCCATCGTTCACGACGTCGTTCTGGTAGTCAGCATTCCAAAGACTATCACACTTCAGTACAATGCTAGCTCCCGTGCCATTAATTCGCCTCACAAAATTCACATCTCGCAGCATCGTTGCCCCATCAGTATACACTACTGGTTGTATGCCCTTGGAAACACTATATTCAATTATCTCAAAAAAATCTTTATCTAGTGTTGGTTCCCCCTCTCCCAAGAAATCAATACTCTTTGTTTTTAAGAGTGAAAGCTGGTCTATTACCGATTTTATCTCTTCCAAACTAAGGGTTTTCTTGTTCTTATCCGTAAAACAATGCGCACAATCGTGCGGGCATTTTTCAGTCATAGCTCTAAAGTCTACTACCGGGAGAGAATCTTCGTCTCGGAATTCTTTCTCCGCTATGTTCCAGCCCTTAATCACTGCACCTATCCCAACTGGCACGCGCCCCAGGCCGAAATATCGTTCTCGCGATAATTGCATACATACTCTACAAACTAATTCTTTATTATACCTTTCGCCCACAAAAGGCGTAAATACTAGCGCGCATTATCATATCCATGCTGCTAATAGCCGCAATCCTCGCCGTGCTGCTTATCGCGAAGCTGTTCGGCGAGCTTGCAAACCGTTTTGGCTTCCCTAGCGTTATAGGCGAGCTGTCTGCCGGCGTCTTTATAGGCCCGGTGCTCCTCTGGCTGTATGGCATCACTGGCATAGAGCAACTTGCCGCAATCCCGAACTTCGTAATTGGCAACCCGATATTCCAGGTGTTCTCCGACCTTGGCATATTCTTTTTGATGATACTCGCGGGGATGGAGATGAGCCTGGACGAGCTGCTGAAGGTGAAATACCGCGCCTTTGTCGTTACCTCAGGCGGGGTCATCCTCTCATTCATACTGGGCTATGCCGTCGGCGCCTACTACAAGCTGCCGTTTCTTGAGAACTTCTTCCTCGCGTCGTTTTTCACAGTCACAGCAGTCGCTGTCTGCGTCAAGCTCCTGCTCGACCTGAACCTCCTGCGGTCGCGCATAGGCTACACAATAGTCACTGCCGCCACGGTGGACGACGTAATTGGCATGTTCCTCCTGACTGTCCTAATCGCGATGTCAAAAGGCACGGTAACTGCCCTGAACTTTGCCATACTACTCGGAAAAGTGGTTTTGTTCTTCTTCGTTTTCCTTGGCGTTGGCAGGTATCTGATGTTCAACTTCATCCACATCTCCCGCAAGATGAAGAGCTCAGAAGCAGTTTTTACCATGGCGCTGGTCGGCGGCCTGCTGATAGGCATCGCAGCGGAGGCAGTCGGGCTGAGCATGATAATAGGCGCCTTCATTGCAGGGCTCCTCATACGCGAAGCGACGCTGTACACCCGCGACGGGAGCATGATTGCCCATCGGTTCTCCGGAATAGCCCTCGGCTTCCTGGCGCCGATATTCTTCGTATGGGTCGGGCTTTTTGTCAACCTGCACGCGCTCGCAACTAATCTCGGATTCACACTCCTAGTCATAATCGCCGCGCTGGCGGGAAAGATAATCGGGTGCGGCGGGGGCGCATGGCTTACAGGATTCAAGAAAAAGGAGGCCCTGACCATAGGGATAGGCATGTCCGCAAGGGGCGTCGTCGGCTTGGTCATACTCGAGATGGGCAGGGCGGCAGGCGTAATCGGCCCGACTGTCTTTTCGATAGCCGTTGCGATGGCCTTTGTCACAACGCTTATAACTCCCGTCCTCTTTGGTCGGCTGATAAAAGATGCCAAAATTTAGGATTTTTCCGCACAGAGAGTACGAAATGAAGATTCTGAGGATTGTCGAGGACGAGCTTGATGCGCTTGATGCGGTCAACGACGCCTGCATTCACGCTATAAAACATTTCCTTTCAAAAAAGAAAACTTCTGCGAAGCAGCTTGACGACGACGTCTGCGAGGCGGACAAGCTGGAGGACAGCATTGACGAGCTCATGATGAAGCTCGAGAGCAGCTATTACGACAACATATTCTTTCCGCTCTCGCCCGACGACCGCGTAATCATCGCTAAGGATGGGGATGCAATTGCGAGCGCACTGAAAAGCGTGATATCCCTGCTCGAATACGACGGCATCGTGCCTATCCACTCCCTCGATAAGGAGCTGCTCAGGTTTGCAGAGAAGATACATTCCATCGTTGCAAGGGCGGCTCAGATGACCCGGAAGTTCTACAAGTACGAGGCAGAGGAGTACAACCTCGTTGACGACTACCGAGCAGTTTCCGACGCCGAGCGGGAGATAGACGCCCTTCTGTGCTCCCTCCTGAAAAAAATACCCAAATTCAAAAAAGCAGACCCATACAATGCCATCCTTTACAGGGACTTGGTCCTTTACTGCGAACGGGTTGCTGACGGCTGCATGAAGGCGGCGGAAAATATCCTTGTAATCCACACCAAGATAACATAGATTTATAAACTGCAGGATCCACCGGCATTTTATGAAATGGCTGATACTGGCTATTGTTTTGGCCATAGGCTGCGCCTCGCCTCATGCGGAGCCTGTCGAAAGTATGCTGCCTGCGCAGGCGTACTTTTGCCCGCAGGACGACTGCACCTCAGCTATTCTCGCAGAGCTAAGCTCCGCAGAAAAATCAATCCACTGCGCGTTTTACCTGTTCACACTACCTGAAGCCGCTGACGCGATTGTACAAAAGCACCGCGCGGGCGTTGACGTGTCTGTCGCCTTCGAAGCTCAGTTTACCGACTCCAAATGGTCCCAGTACGGCTACCTTGAGCAGAGCGGCGTTCAGGTCCGCAAGGACTCAAACCCCGAGCTCATGCATTCCAAATACTGTGTCATCGACGGCAAGACCGTCATTACCGGTTCATTCAACTGGACGAGGACCGCGGCAGAGTTGAACGACGAGAACATCCTAATCATCCGTTCGCCAGAGCTTGCAGAAAAATACGAGTCCAATTTTAGGCGGCTCTAAACGAAAATGCTCATGCCGACTAGCGCGACAGCAATTATGCTTAGCATGACCGCGATTATCAGCTGGAGGAGCCATGCGACAAGCGCGCCGCTCCAGGAGATGCCGAATCCGAACTTGTACACGCCCAAAAGCGCGAAAAACGAGAGGAGGCCGATAAGCGGGGTGCCAACTGCGTCCAGCAGGAAAGTCGAGGCTGTGACAATGACCATGCCTATGAGGTTTACTGAGAGGACCTTGTAGAACGTGAGCCCCTTTCCGCCTTTTGTCGCCCCCATGGTTATGACCTTTAGGGCAAGATACAGCGGCACCGAGCCAAGGATGAACGAGACCACTATAATGCCTACAAAAACTAGGAGCCCGCCAAGGATTTCAAGAGCCATTTACTCACCCTCAAACTGCTTTTTTAGGCAGGCTGCCGCGGTTTCAGGCATCAATGAAAAATTCTTCGCAACCTTCGGGAATGCGAACATAAAACCCAGCAGCGCCGCAACCTTTAGCATCTCCATTTGGAGCGTTTCAACGCCCGGGAAGCCTATTGTCCTGACCCCAGTGCACCCTGCAGCAAGCAATGTGGAAAAAACCCCAGCTAATCTATGTGCTTTTCTCATTTTTTTAGCGTCAATCAACTTACAATACTAATATTGCCCTTTGTTATTTATATACCTTACACCACTATATCCCGGTATATACTCTCCAGCCCACTAGTTTTATATCTTTCCCAAGCTTTGTGTTCTTGATGGTCTTCGAGTACTTCCTTGAACCGGAAAAAGCCGAGCAGGACCCGAGGCAGGCGTTTCTCCTCGCGGCAATGCTCTCGACCATAGCCATACTCCTAAGCATAATTTTGTTCCCCCAATATGCCAGCTTTACCACCCTATTTTTCGTGGCTCTTGGCTCGTCACAGTTCATCCACAAGATTTTCCTCGACGAGGCAGTCGGCGCGGAAAAGGCGAAAAGCGTGAAGGAAATGCTCAAGCGGGACCTGCCGGTTACAAAAATCTACTTTTACTTTTTTCTCGGCATGGTCGCGACATTTCTGTTTTGGATAGTCGTCCTAAAAGATTATGGCTTCTTCCTCTTCCGTGCGCAGGAGGAGTTCCTTGGAATCCCGATCGCGGGCGGCAATGTCGGCGGCGGCTCGTTCGCGTTCTTGGTTATCCTCTTAAACAACATCCTCGTGCTGACAGTATTTTTCTTCATCTCAATAGTCTTCACAGCCGGCTCCCTTTTGGTCCTCGGGTGGAACGCATCCCTTTTCGCAATGTTTATAGTCCTAGCCGCGAAGCGCGTTTCCGAATACGGCCTCCTCTCCGCAATAACCAAGATTGCGCTGATATACTCTGTGCATTCAATCCCGGAGTTTATCTCCTACTTCCTTGCGGCGAACGCAGGCGCCGTCCTATCAATGGGCATAGTGAAGCGGGGCAAAATAGATGCTGCCCTCCAGAACATAATAAACGACTCTTTTGTGCTGATGTTCCTTTCCTACGCCATCGTGCTAATCGCTGCGTTCCTGGAGGCGTTTGTCTCGCCGCACCTGATTGCTTCGCTGTTTTAATAAAATAAGGGGCCGAAGCCGAGATTTGAACTCGGGGCGGGGGATTTCTGCAACTATTGGTTGCCACAGTCCCCCATGTTACCAGGCTACACCACTTCGGCCATTTGTTCGACCTAATGACTGCCCCGCGACCTTTCTTGGTCCAGCTTCTTTTTAAAGAAGGTGGGGCTACACCACTTCGGCCATCTTAGAATCCTGGTTTGGGGCAGCACTACTATAGACGCACCCCGATTATTAAAGATTTTGGTATCGGAAGGTTTTTATCCTAAAAATACCCATATATCCGCATGGACCTAACCGCGACCACCCTGATAGCAGCCATGACTGCGTTTATGGCAGTCCTTGGGGTAAGAATGCCCCGGCTGGCGGTTTGGGACATCGTCATAATACTCACCGTCGCATACTTCGTCGCCCTAGCCGCCTCCCTGATGATACTGCGGTTTTCCCTGTTCGTCCTTTCTGCAAAAAACGAGGCAATCAACTGGAAAAACCTGTTCGTGTGCATAATATTCCGGGACATAGTCTCGATTTCACTTTCCATCGTGCCATTCTTCATAGGGGGCATAATCGCCTTTGCAGTCTGGGTCGGCGTCCTGAAGTACCGTTTCGACATGGAATGGGGGAAGTCGGTTCTTGTCGCCGTCGTAGCCTCGATGATACCGATAGCCATTGCGATATTTGCCCTAATGGGGCTTTTGGCGCTGGCTGTCGCCCTGTAGCACAAAGCTTTTATTTGAACGCCATATCCTACTCACAATGCCGCCTAAGATAATACTCTGGGACTTTGACATGACCCTGACCTCCTCGAACTCCGAGCGGATGCTGCTTGTCGAGGTCTACAGGCACCACTTGCGGAACCGCAACGTTATCCGGCTCATCCAGCTCGCGCCAATCACATTGGCATTGATAGCCATACGCGGGATATACAAACTCGTAAAGCGGGTCCACCGCCACTATTCCGACCGGGGCTTTTCTTTCTTTTATTCATTCTCCGCTATGGCATTCCTGCGCTTCTGGCGCGCCGGCTTTAATTCTGTCCTCCGGACCTATCCATATTCCGCCCTCGTCAAGTGGACGGAGGCAAACAAGAACGTAATCCTGCCGGGGGCAGGAGATGTGCTCAGGCGGGCGAAGAGGCGCAAAATCCGGAATTACATAATCTCTTTCGGCTCTGACCAGCTCATAATAAACATCCTGAAGTCAGCCGGGCTGTGGAAGCTTTTCGACGGCATTTACTCAAACCAGCTTGTATATGACGGGGAGCGGATCGTTTCGACAAAGACGAACATCTGCGCCATGCCGGACAAGCTCAACGCTGCAAAGCAGATACTCAAGAACTACAACCTCCAGTTCAAGGATGCTGCCGCGGTGGGCGACGGTCCGCTTGACATTGAGCTGCTTAATGCAGTCGGCTATCCCGTCGTAAAGTACAACCCAGTAAACCCCATTTCCGTCAAAGGTGCGAAGGTAATCCGAAACCTTGGGGAGTTCCCGTATTAAAATGGGCATAGTTTATTCTGACGAAGGGCACCATGGCATGACCCTGGTGGAAAAGGCAGATAGGTTTTCGGAATGGATGTACTCTGAAATAAAGCCTTACCTCCACGGCAACATTATTGAAATTGGAAGCGGTATTGGAATCTTCTCCTCAAAGGTCATAAGGGATTTTAGGGGCAGCAAAATAGTAGTTTCGGACATCGACCCACATTACGTGCAGCACCTTACCGAGCGCTTTAAATCCAACAAAAATGTGTCAGCAATCCGACTTGACTTTTCAAAATCTACAGATTTCAAACAAGTTAAGCACAGGGCAGACTCTGTTTTTGCACTGAATGTCTTGGAGCATGTCAAAGACGACGTTGGTGCCCTGAACAATGCCTACGATCTCTTGGCAAAAGGCGGAACCTGCATTATCCTAGTTCCCGCACACAAATTCCTGTTCAACTCTCTCGACAAGGTTATGGGACATTACAGGAGATACACCAAGAAAGAGCTAGTTCAGACGGTAGCAAAAACAAAATTCAAGGTCAAACGGGTCTTTTACTTTAATTTTTTCTCGATATTCGGGTGGTACCTGAATGGCAACATCCTCCGAAAAACAACAATCCTCGAAAGCGGGATGGGGCTGCTGAACTTGTTAGTTCCGTTTCTCCGCTTTTTCGAGAAACACCTATTGCGGCAGATGTTGGGGCTCTCCCTAATTATCGTTCTAGAAAAATAAATGGTGCGGAGGACGAGATTTGAACTCGCGTAGGCACTAAGCCACTAGCCCCTCAAGCTAGCACGTTTTCCAGGCTCCGCCACCTCCGCATGGAGGGCGTGACTACTTAGTAGTCCGCCTTAAATTAAATAGTTTATCCAGTCTGCTGGCACCTGCTCTTGAATCCCACTGAGCAGAGCATTCTCCTGAACCCGTTTGGCTCGTCGGCTGAGCCCTGCTGCGACTCCTGGAAGGCATTCTGGCTTCCATTTTGGCTTTCTGAGTCTCCCTTGCCAAACATGTTCCTGAAGAAGTTCGAAAACCTCTCCCTAAGCCTTGTCTGCTCCTGTGTTTGGGTCTGAGTGCCGTCTTGGCCTGAGCCGCCTGAGCCTTGGGCTCCATTTTCCAGTGAGAGGGTCGTGGATTGGTCACTCCCGTATCCTGCGTTTCCTCCCTGTTCTGCGAGGGCCGCCGGCAGCGCTAACAGGAGCGCAAATACAATAACTGCTGTTTTCATTCGCATCACCTTTTTTTGTTGGATGCCCCGGACGGAATTTGAATCCGTGTCGTGGCCTCGAGAGGGCCAAATGCTTGACCGGTCTACACCACCGGGGCATAGCGCGCCTGGGCGGATTTGAACCGCCGACCGTCCGGTTAACAGCCGGGTACTCTACCAGTCTGAGCTACAGGCGCAGCTTTACAGTCCTTTGCGTTTCCCGTATTCTTTGCATCAGCTTTCTTTATAAGAAAGCTGACTGAGCTACAGGCGCATTTTTGCAGCTCTTTGCATACGCAAAGCTGTGCAGAGTAGATATGCTCGTTTTCTTATAAACTTATCCGTTACGGCAGCCAGTCCTCGTTCTTTATCTTTTCTGGGAGGTACTCCTCCGAGACGAATTCGAGGGACTTGTTTGCGAGCGCCTGCTGCTCTATCCTCAGCCCCATTGTCATCATCTTCTTCAGCTCATCCTGCCAGTGCTTGTTCTGGAACCACGGGTACTTGAGCTCCTCACGTATCCTCTTCTTGTCGAGCTCCTTGAGCCTTTCAGTGACGTTCTGGAGCTTGTAGTTCTCGATGTCGTCCATCCGCATCCCGATGAACTTGCACTCCGGCGTGCCGAGCTGGTCGGAGAGGTAGGCAAGGTTTATCGAGCCCATCTTTATGACCGAGTATATGTAGTACCCATAGGGGTCCCCGTCCGTGAAAACGATTATCGGCATCTTCTTTTCTTCGCTCAGCTTGTGTATGAGCCGCCTTATGCCCCTTGACGCCTGCCCTTGGGTAGCAAGGAGTATCGCCTTGTTCTTCTCGGCGAACTTTTCCTCTATCAGCCGCTCAAACATGGCGGCGGTCTCTATCACGAGGGCGTACTTCGCCTTGACCGACTTTATCTCGAGCTCCTCGACGTTTGAGGGAATGCCCCATCCGCCCCTCCCGAGCTTCGAGCAGTCTATCTTGTCCTTGCCGTCCTTAATGACAATGTCTCCGTACAGGTAGCCCTTCCTGTCCGCAGATATGTTGAGCCTTTCCCGCAGGGTGTCGAGCATCCGCTCAAGGTCCTCTATGCACGGGTCTGACTCCTCCTGCCCCTCGAATGTGTTATCGTTCGTGCTTCCGAGGGTGTGCTTTAGCTGGTAGTAGACCTCCCTGATGCTTGCGTGCTTGTTCGCGTCAACAAGCCTTTTGGCGAGCGACGCTACGAGGACTGTCTGCATGAACTTCCGCGCGTGCGCGACGTTCATGAAATGCCGGTAGGAGTATTTGTTTCCGAGCTTCAGCAGCCTCTCCTTGGTGTCGAAATAGACGTTGTTCAGCCCCCGCATGGGTATCCTTAGTGCCGGGTCCTTCTGCTGCGAAAACGAGTCGACTACTGTCTTGCCCATAGTCGTTATCTTGCCAGAGACGTCCTTCCCAGTGTAAATCGCCTTTGTCTTCTTCACTCCAGCCGCCTTCTGTATTTTCGACGTTGCCATTTACTCATCGCCTCCGCCGTTTTCTTCCTCATCCTCTGAGAACTCTTCCTTTTTCCCCCTGCCTGCATTTTCCTTAGTGCCTGGTATAAGCTCCATCATCTTCTGCTTGCTGGTGTCTATCTCCCGTTGATCCTCGATTGTCAGCCCTGGCCCCCTCTCCTTCGCCATCTTCGTCGGGACTGCCTTCGACTTGAGGTCCTCCAGGCTTCCGAACCGCTTCTCCGCGAGGGTGTCTATGCTGCTGAGTATCTTCTTCTCCGGCTTGCCGGTTATCTCCGCCAGCGCCCTGGCTACCTCCTTTCCGTAGGCGTCTATTGTGACCCTCTTGGATATCTTATCTTTCGCCCTGTACTTCGACCTGAGGTGCGCTCCAAGCTGGCGCCCGCACTCCTGCAGGGCAAGCTTCATCTCGTCTATTATCTCAGGGTAATTGGCTATGGCCTCCTTGGACTCCGAGGTGTACGGCACCCACACCGACGCCATGTGCACCGCTACTACGATGGGGCCCTTCGGCACTCCGCGCCCGCCCGTTTGATTGAGCCCATACCGCTTCCAGTTAGTCTCCGATACTGCAGCGGTGACTGCGCAGCCGCTCTTCTGGTAGAGCAGGGGCACCTTGTTTGCGTACCTCATTATCTTGGCTTCCGTGAGCGACTTCTCGTCATCGTCCCTTTCAGTCCTGTCAATCTCGCCGCCCCAGGCAATTCCTGCCTCTATCTGGAACGGGTATCCGCGGTAGACTGCCGGCGGCCTTGTTACTGCGGCGACAAACTCTGCCTCTATCTCCTTTTTAAGCCCTGCTTCAACGCCGCCCTTACCTATCGGGGAGAGGCAGTCAGTCGGCGGGGACATGAGCTGCGCCCCCTGCATCGCAAGAAGCAGGCGCTCTGACTCGTCCCTGCTGAATTTCCTTGGCTGGACCTGCGGGTCAACCTGCGCCTCTTTGCATATCTTTGTTATTGACGTTGAGCCCATTCTTGAGAACTCGTTGGAGAGGAAAGACCTGAGGTTTCTCGCCTTGCTTTCGCGCATCATGCGCATCAGTATGCCGAGCTCTATGCCGTGCGGGTGCGGCTTAATCTGCTTCGGCATCTTGGGCAGGCTGTCCATCGCCCGCTTGTAGAGTATCTTAGTCCCGTCCGGCTCCTTGAACGTTATTTCGGCGTACGGGTTCATTATCGCGACCTGCCTAAGGAACTCATAGGGCGAGTGGTGCGTCTTGACGTACTTCCCGACGAGCTCCATCTCAACCCGCGTCCCGTGCTTTGCCCAGTTCTTGACGGTCTCTTCTTTGGTTATGGTAGGCCTGTTCTTCTTGGTGTCAATCAGCAGTTCATAATACTGGGCTTCCTTGTCGCTGTCCGTCCTGGAGTAAACCTTAGTTGATTTGCCCGTTGTCAGCTGGGAGTAAAGGACGGAGGCAGATATGCCAATCCCCTGCTGCCCGCGCGACTGCTTGAGCCTGTGGAACTTTGAACCGTAGAGGAGCTGCCCGAACACCCTGGTTATGTGGTCCTTCTTGATTCCGGGGCCGTTGTCCTCGACAGAGACCTTGAACCTGTCCTCCCTTACCTGCTCTATGTCGACCTTGACATCCGGGAGTATCCTCGCCTCTTCGCAGGCGTCAAGCGAGTTGTCAACCGCCTCCTTGACCACGGTAATGAGCGCTTTTTGCGGGTTGTCGAATCCAAGGAGGTGCCTGTTCTTCTCAAAGAATTCTGAGATTGCGATCTCCTTCATTTCCGATGCCATCTCTTCCGCGCTTCCCATCTTATACTGTGCTCCTTTGCAGGAACCGCATTACGGTCGAGTGCTCCTGCCCGTTTCCAAGCCGTGTGACTGCTTCCCTTGCGGTGGCGACGTCCTCAATCTTCCCTATTATGCCGACCGTTTTTCCGTATATCACTATGTTTGTGCTTGTCATCTCCTCTATGCGCTCCTTCGCCTTTCCGTCCCGCCCGATTATCCGCCCCCGTATCCTGTCGAGGTGCTGGGGCTGGACGAACTCCGTGAGCTCTACAAGCTCAAGGACGCAGTCTGGCTCCTCCGATATCCTCATCGCGGTCTCCGGGTTGAAGCCGCGCGCAATCGCCTTTACGATGTCCCGCGCCTTCCACTCGCCTAGCGGGTCCCTTGCGTTTTCCTTTCGCCGGATGGAGACTATCCCCGTCTCACTGTTTATAGTTAAGATTGTTTCGGTGTTTGCCTCTATTTGCCCCTTCGTGGCGCCGTCGGTCCCTATCAGGACGGCAATCCGGTCCTTTGGAACCCTGACGTCTTCCATCTTTTTTTGTATCCTATTTCTCCCTAGAAATCATTGATTTCTCGAGGAAAATCCATCCAAATTAGTAATGGCTTCTGCCTTTAAATAACTTATGCCGGCGCTATCTCTGCCTTGAAAAAATGTAAAATCCTACTAGGGGAATGACCAAAACCGCAGCCAAAATCACTGCCCAGCTGCTCATTTTAGCCCCCATTTCGGCGGCCGCCAGCTCCTGCTGGGCTGCAGCTTCTGGGTCGATTTCCATCCGCCTTGTAGCAATCTCCACCCCGTCTGCTTCCACCTTGACCGCCAGCGGGTCTCCTGGGTACTCGTAAATGGTCGCCTCCCCCCTCTGGTTGGTAGTTGCCCGTATCACCGCGCCGGTGGATGTTATGAGCGCGACTTCGATGTTTTCGACCGGACTCCCGAACCTGTCCGTGACCGTGATCACAATCGGCGGCCTTCCGCTCCCCGTAGCCGTTGCGTACCTTATGTTTATGCCTGCTGCGTTAATCTCGACGCTTGGCGCCGAGGATGTCGTCATCGGCGGACCCCCCGAATCAACGGTCTCCTCCGGTTGCTCTACTGCCGGCGCAACAACTTTCTTAGTGATTATCTGCGGTGTGATGAATTCCGTTGGTGCGGCGCATGCCGAGTCGTCGAGATAGGTTTCTCCCGAGTCACAGTACCCGTCGCCGGAATACGTTGAAGTCGCCCTGCAAACCGAGTGGACGCAGTACCTCTCACAGTCCGAGTCGTCCGAGCATGGGCTTAGGTTATACGAGATGTCGAGCAGGCTCAAAACCAGCCTGCCTGCGCTTCCCGAGCTTACGTTGATGTAGACTGCATCACAGTACCCATCTGAGTCCGAATCCGTGCAGTTTGAAGCTATCTGCGTCAGAGCCGAAGTGAAATCTACTGCCGGGGGCAGGATAGTGTAGTTTAGCTCCCCAGTGTAGTTAACATCAATACTGCCATCATTGCCAACATCTATGCCAATGTTCCGTGGATAGCTGTCAGGCATGCCTGTGTAATTATAGGATAGCAGGCGCAATTTGTAGTATAACCCGTCGGTTTCCCCTGCCACTATAAACGCCTTTATGTTTCCATCCTCAAACGAGCTGACTGCAGAGATCCCTATTGACTCATTGGCAAACGCAGGGTAGGTGCGGTTCTCAAGGAAGAAGCCCCCGTTCGTGTAGTTCAGCACCGCTGCGTGCATCACATTGCCGCCAAGCTCCCCGCCATACCCAGCGGCGAAAAGCTTTGTATTCCCATTTAAAACATAAGTATCTACGGAAAATAAGTTGTCGTAGCTCGCTGCAGTCAGGTCAACTATGGTGTAGTTCTCAAGGGTCACGGCCCCTCCTGAATAATTGAAGGCGGCAAGGAACGAATTGGTGCCAGGCTTGGTCCCGTCTGACAGGGTGCCTGCCACAAATAGCTTTACCACTCCGCCGCTTTCCCTCTGGGTGATGGAATACGGAATGTCTTGGACATCCAGGTCGTAATAGTCAACACTCTCCTCGTAAAGATGGCAGTCCGTATAGTTGTAAACTGACAAGTAGGTATCATCCGCAGTGCAGTCAGATTGTGAAACTACGAAGACCTTGGTCCCTGTTTCCCCAACATAAGTCGCGTGTGACGCTGGGTAGTCGTTGCTCCCGCCGCCGTCGCAGAGGTCCCTGAATGTTATGTTTTCCCTGTACAGCATGCCGTCTGTGTAATTATAAACTGCGAGGAAGACATCCGCCCCGGTGTCTGCATTGTCTGCCGACCCGGATACAAAAACCTTAAGGCTGCCGTCGACAATGACTGCAGATACGTCCTTTGCGTAGTCAGTCGAGTAATTGTAGTCCTCGAACGTGTAATTCTCGACGTACAGCCGCCCGCCAGTGTAGTTGAGAGCTATAACTGTGATATCATCACCCGTCTCAGTATGGGTGATTTGCCCTGCGGCGAAGACCCTTACTATGCCGCCCACCTCTATGGCGTCAACAGCATTCCCGTAGTCATCCACATCAGGAGATCCCTGAACTGTGAAGTTCTCAATATAGGTATTTCCGCCTGTGTAGTTCAGGACTCCAACAATAGCGTCCAATGAGCTTGTTGAATTAATTAAATTATTCCCGTAGCCGGTTACAAAAATCTTCGTGTTCCCGCCCACGTTCAGCAGTTTGCTTCTCTGCCCATCCGTCCCTACCTTCCAGACGTCGTTTGCCGTGCGGTTCATCTCCTCCAGCTGCCCTTCCCCTCCAATGCCGACTGAAAAGCCATAAAGGCTGAGTTTAGCGGAAACAACGCTCGCAAGGCTGCGCACCTTTAGGTATGTCGAGGCGTCAGTCCCGGCTGCCGTGAAGTCTATCTCATAGAACGTGTTGTTGCTATCTGCGAACGGGTCCTGGGACCACCAGCCGTCATTGCACCAGTACGTGCCTGTCTTTGCGTCAGCATAATCCCTAGTGAACAAGCCGTAAGCCCGGTTTACCAGTATGTTCGCGCTGCTGTGCACCGGGCAGGTGTATGAGTCGTTTACGCAGTACTGGTAGCCCTGCAGGTCATATCTGCACGCGCCACTGCCGCAGTCGCTTGTGAAATTGCAGCTCTCAAGGCGCCAGACTGGCAATGTTACTGGGCCAGGCGGGGCAGCCATGCCGCTCGGGCCTGCAAATTCAACCCCAGGGATTAAAACTACCGCCAATCCCAATAAAATAACTAAGGATGCAAATATTAGTGTGAAACTAATCCTCTCAAACATCATCTTCCTTCCAGCATCTGCCATCCTCTAGTTATACTATACTCGCCAGTATAAAAACCTTTTTTCCATTATCTCTTCTTTGAAAATACGTAGAATCCTATTGCAGGTATTAGCAAAATCACTACGATAAGCACGGTCCAGCTCCCCATCCGTTGGCTGACTTCCGCCGCCCTGATGCCCTCCGCAGCCGCCTCTTCTGGCGTCGAAACCCTCTGGGTGGCTATCTCCACCCCGCCAGCTTCGACCTTTACCGACAGCGGGTCTCCCGGGTACTCGTAAACCGTCGCCTCACCGAACTTGTTTGTTGATGCCCGTATCACAGCCCCAGTCGAGGTTATGAGTGCGACTTCGACGTTCTCAAGAGGCTCGCCCTTCGTGTTCGTTACGCTCATTATCACTTCTCCTCTCGAGCCTATCTTAACCGTAAGCACTACGCCCGTGTCTTTAAGGGCTTGCGACGTCCAG
>JBDRCC010000009.1:0-2348 GCA_043822065.1 archaeon
CCCTTCGGCATAATAAACACGATATGGAACGGGATGATTGTAATCCGGTTCGGCCACCTGCTGTGGGCGCTGTTCGTGTGAGGAAAATTCTTTATATTAGTAGGATTTAGGTTGAACCATGCGCCTTAGGGGAAAGAAAAAGTTTTCTGACGAGGTTTCGGAGTTCGTCTCTTCGCTGGAAGTTGATGCTAATTTTATTGACGCCGAGATACTGGTGGGCCTTGCCCACGTAAAGGCGCTGAAAGAAGTCGGGCTGATAGACTCGGAGGAAGAAGTTTCCCTCCAGAAGGCGCTAAAAGAGGCTCACGAGAGGATGACTGGCGGCGAGTTTGAGTTCGAGGCAAGCTTGGAGGACATCCACCCGAATATCGAAAAGTACGTCCTTGAGAAATGCGGCATAACCGGCGGAAAGCTGAACACTGCAAGGTCGCGCGAGGATATGGTCACAACGGACATAAGGATGGCCTGCAGGATACGGCTGCTGGACGTGCAGGAAAAGGTCCTCCAGCTGCTTGATGTCATGACGAAGAAGTCGTGGAAATATGCCGATGTCGTAATGCCAATCTACAGCAGGGAGCAGCACGCCCAGGTTGGGACATTCGGGCATTTCCTCATGTCGTATGCCGATGCGTTTATCCGCGACGCACAGAGGCTTGACACGACATATTCAACTGTAAACAAGTGCCCCTTAGGCTCATTTGAGGGCGGCGGCAGCAGCTTTGCGTTGGACAGGATGATGCTCTCGGAGATGCTTGGCTTTGACGACGTGCTTGAGAACTCCCTTGATGCCGTCGCAAACAGGGACTTCCTTCTTGAGATAAACTCTGCACTGGCAATACTGATGATGAATGTCAGCAGACTTGCGGCTGACCTGGTCAGGTTTTCCACTTTTGAGTACGGGATAGTCAGGATTTCGGACGCGTACACGTCTTCAACGCCGAGCACGCCGCACAGGCGGACGGCTGACATCCTTGAGCTCATACGCGGAAGGGCTGCGGAGACGTTCAGCAGCATGGCAAAGGTATTCATGATAGTGAAGGGGCTTTCAAGCGGCTACAACCGGGACCTGCAGGAGGCGCACTCGACCCTGTTCAGGAACCTGAACACGGTGGAGGACTCGCTGGAGATGCTCAAGAAGATAATTGACACGCTTACGCTCAATGACGCCAAGGCGCTCGGCATATGCGACAAGGATTTCGTCTGTGCTTCAGACCTTGTCGAGATGCTGATACGCAAGGGGATACCCTACCGAAACGCAAGCGCGGTCGTTGGCACCCTGATAAACGAGTGCCTAAGGGGCAAGAAGCGGTTCTCCGAGGTCGAGCCTGAACTGCTTGAGAGCATAATACTCAGGCAGCTGAAGTTTGAGATAAAGATAAGCGACGGGGACCTGAAGAACGCGATAATCCCTGAGCAGGTAATAGTCGGCAGGAAGACGAAGGGCGCTCCAAACCCGAAAGAGGTCAAGAGGATGATAGCCAACAGGGAAAACACGATAAGCCTCATTAGGAAGGACATGTCAAAGCGGAGAAAAACCCTTGACAAGGTTTCTGCCGCCCTCAAATAATGAAATTTCTTTTGCTGGACATAGACTACCGTTCTGAAGAGTTCACGACAGTCAGGCTTTTCGGGAAGGCGCTTTCTGATGGCAAGTGGAAGCCGGCGGTGCTCCTTGACTCCAGGCACCAGCCGTACATTTATGTGCTTGCGCCAAAGCCTGCGGACGCAGAAAAGGAGCTGGAGGGCAAGTCCGGGGCGACGGAGACCGGGCAGGAAGTAAAGGCAGTGCGGTTTGAGCATGTCCAGCGGAATGTTGGCGGGGCGCCCAGGGACGTCCTAAAGGTATATTTCAAGCGCCCGGGGGACGTGCCCATCTACCGTGAGCTCGTGCGCAACCTCGGGTACGAGCCGCGGGAGGACGACATCCCGTTCGTCCGGAGGTACATGATTGACCTCGGACTCGAGCAGTCCGTGCTCCTGGACGTCAAGGCAAAGGAGGCGAAAAAGGCAGAGGGGCTTGAGAACGCGTATGAGGTTGAGGACATAAAGCGCTCCGGCGAGCTGACCGACCTGATTCCCTAAGGATAATGAGCTTCGACCTTGAGGTCTACAACCCTGAAGGCGCGCCGCGCCCGGAGATTGACCCGATAATCGCCGCAAGCTTTGCGGACAATACCGGCTGGGAGCGGGTCATAACCTCAAAGGAGCCGAAGGAAAAAAAGCCGTGGATAAAGGTTGTGAAGGATGAGCGCGAGCTGATAGAGGAGATCGTCAGCACCTATCACGAGCGTGACCCGGATGTTGTGGTGACATACAACGGCGACCAGTTTGACTTTCCGTATATCGAG
>JBDRCC010000010.1:0-12088 GCA_043822065.1 archaeon
AAGATATATTAAGGGGCAGGGGGAATATATTTTTCTATGGGGAATAAAAGCCTCAGGTACCTGTTTGTCAAATTGCTTGACGGCAGCGCAGCAGAGCAGCTCATGAAGGAGATTGCCAGCATGGGCTACGTCAAGAGCGTGTCCCGCATCTCAGCCGAGCTCGAGCTGATGTGCATAGTCGATGCCGCGACGATAGGCGAGTTCTGGGGGAAGGTCAAGGCGTTCCACACTGGCAGGTACACCGCCAGGCACAGGCTTGCCAGGCTTTGGACGTTCCAGGCCATAAGGCTGACCCTGCTGGGATTTTAGCCATCGAAACAGTTTGCCAGTTTTCTATTTCTCGAGCTTCTCAACGAGGTTCATTACGGCAGGGTACAGTATGCAGATAAATGGTATGCCATAGAAGATTATCATAAATGGGGAACAGTCGATGCCGCGGGATTGCGCAAACAGGCAGATTGCCGTGGAGAGGAAGGGGGCGGCCAGAAGACCCGCTATTCCGAGCGCCAGAAGGGGGATTGCCCTCATTCACCCTCGCCGCGGAGGTAGCGGTAGAGTTCCTCTTCCGGGGCATCAGACTTTTTCATCCTGGCAAGGAACTCTTCCCTGTTGTCCTCGATAACGAAAAGGGATATCACGGCGTTGACGCTGGTTGCGCGGGCGACAACGTGTCTTGCAAATGTCTCTACAGGGTAGGGGGCCTCCGGAAGGGCTGCCATCAGCTCCTTTGAGCCGGAGATCAGCTTGAAGGACACGTCCGGGCGCGTCGTCCGCAGGATTGTGTCAGAGACTGCCCTTGGGTAGCTGTGTTTTTGCAGCTCCTTGAGCACGTCCTCCGTGCCGTTTTTTTTGAGTAGGGTCTTCAGCGCCTTTTCGAAGTCCAGTGAGAGGTATATGCCCGTGCCGGCCCCCTTGTTGTAGAAAAAGTTTGTTTCGCGCTCAAGTACTTTTTTCAGGGTTTCGTCAAGCATCCCCTCGCCGATGGTAAAGATTAGGGTGGACGCAGTTGTGCTTACCTCATCGATGAGCGACCTCAGCATTTTCAGCACGCTGTTTTTTTGGGCCTCGTACGCCTTCCATTCGGGCGTATCCTTGTCCTTCGAGGACTTTGGCTCCTCCCCCGGGCGGCTTGGGATGAACCTGCTCAAGTCGATTACTATTACGCAGGGCTTTTTTTCTGACAGGTACTGCTGCATGTCATAGATGAAGCGCTCCTTGTTTTCCGGGTCTGTCGTCGTCTCAGTTTTGCTGTCCCGGGAGGTAAGCCAGACGTAGTCAAAGAACGGCGTTACTTGGTTTGACTCCTTATACGCCGATGGGTTTGTGGCATAGGCAATTAGGATGTTCGGGACTCCGCTAAGCTTCAGGACGGAGAGGAAAGTGAGGAGCTCCTCCGAGGGGTCGTGGGTCGGCTCTTCATAGAAATACGTCCTGCCGCGGATTTGGTGGAGAAGTTTTTTGGACATGGAGTGCTTTTGTCTTTATAAGAATATAATGGTAGCGCTGGGCGGGAAGAATTATTTGCAATATAGAAAACAAATACTTTAAAATGATGGGCGCCATATAGTAAACATGCGCAATTTTCTGCTGCTCGCGGTGGTCTTGCTCAGCCTCGGGTGCCTTGAGGACGTCTACATCGGGAATTATGTTCCGAACACGTCGGCGTACCACTGGCCGAACATGTCTGCTTTTGACTTTACCATAGAAAGCAAAAAGACCAGCTGCGGCCAGGTGACGTATGACGACATCTGCATTGACTGCAAGACGCTCGAGTCCGGGAAGACCATACAGTGCAACCTTGACTTCAAGTGGAGCAAGAAGTACCTGTGGGAGATTTGCACCCCGGAGGCGCCTTTCCCCCGCGGGAGCGCGCCGCACTATGGCCAGCCCTGCGCTGCTAGGGCCTTCAACACGACGGAGTGCTACCTGCTTCTTGAGGGAAAATTGGGGCGGCGGATACTGCCCTGCTAGTCTTCAAGCTTTCTGAAGCCGGTTTCAGGCTCGTATGAGTAGTTGGACACGCAGAACCAGCAGTAGTATTTGATGGCCGCATTCTGGAAGGTGCTGTCGTTCCCGAAGTAGGTCCGCTCTTCCAGGTGCATCCGGTTCTTGCAGTAGGGGCAGTCGGTGAACATGGCTTGAATTTGGCGGATGGGGTTTATAATGGTTTCAATTAGGTATATAAGATACTGGGGAGAAATATCAAATATGCGCCACCCGACATTTGAGCAGATCATAGCGAAGTGCGACGAGCTTGTCCAGTACTCCATGGGCGTCTTCAGGGAGTACGGCCGGGGGGAGTTCGACAAGGGCCTGGCAAAGGTCTTCGACAAGAACGGCGCTGACCAGCTTTTCATGGACTTCCACAAAAAGGCGGAGGTGCTTATAGAACGCATCGTGACAGGGAACGACGAACTCAGCGGCGCGGCAGAGGCGCTTGGGATGCTGAACAAGTCAGAGGACGACTACAACCTGATGATTTACGCAACAGTCACGCTCTCTGGAATCCTGCTGGGCATAAACGACTTTGGCCTGAAGAGGGCTGCAAAGGGCTTCAGCGGGGACAAGATGACCGTGATAGCGCACATGGGCTGGCAGGTTTATTCCGCCGCAGAGGAGCTGTTCGGGACACTAAAGGACTGCATGGCGCAGTTCGACATCAAGTTCGATGCCGAAGAGGCAGCCCCGGTGCCGGAGGGAGACGTGCCAAAGGGCGCAGACAGGAAGCTCTGGAAAAAGATTGAAGACGCCAGGGCAGGCGAGGTTCTCAAGTGCCCGTACAACCCCGAGCACAGCATAATCGCAGGCTACAGCTTCTGCCCGCACTGCTCGAAGCGCGACGGAAAGAAAAAGGACTGGGTAATTGTGGAGCTGCCGAAACCGAAGAAGCGGAGAAGGTAGCTATTTTAATTCTTTCAGGTATTGCTTTGTCGTGGAGACGTACCAGTTGAAGTGGAGGGCAGCGTGCACGAGCATCAGGAATACCATAAGGAGCCCGATTTTTTCGTGGAGGGAAATCCACGTGGCCTTGTAGAGCGAGAGAATTGAGAATACGCCAGAGTGTGGCCCGCGCGGGGAGAAAAAAAGTATCACCCCGCTGAGCCCGGTAACAGTAAATGAAGCAAGCAAGCCAACATCAATTATGTAGTTGATGCGGCGCGTCTTCATTTTTTCCGCGAGATTTTATCTCTTGCGCTTAGGGGCTTTCTTTTTTGGTTTTGCTTTTGCCATTTTTACCTCCGATGATTCGATGATTATGTGATGTGCACAAAGATGGAAAAATTATTTCCGCTTCTTTGGCTTTGCTTTTGTCTTTGGTTTTGTTTTCTTTTTTGGTTTACAACATCCGCATGCCATTTTTCCTCCGCAGGATAAGTGTGCATAAGCGATTATGCGATATAAACCTATCTGAAGGAAAAAAATTGCGCAAGAAAGATTTTTATTGTGCGCGTTTCATATAATTGTTCGCCTAATTCAGAATTATGGAAGATGACAACTGGTCGAATGCATTCGCTGAGCCGCTGAAACAGGAAAAAAAGGAGGCGCGGCCTGACGACCGCGTGGAGGCGTTCAGGCGCTCGCTCGTGATTGCAAACCGCAGCGAGAGGACGATTTCAAACTACATGATGTTCGTCCGAGACTTCTTCAAGTCGGTGAGGAAGGAGCCGCGGCGCGTGACGCAGGAAGACATTGAGTATTATCTCGTCGAGCTGAAGGAGAAGCGCGGGTACAAGCCTGCGAGCCTCGCGCTCGCGTTCTCAGTCATGCGGAGCTTCTTCGACGCGTTCATGAAGATGGACCTGACGCGCGGGATGCAGGCGCCGAAAATCGGGAGGCGGCTGCCGACTGTCCTGACGCGCGAGGAAGTCATTGCGCTGACGGATTCGGCAGGGAGCCTGAGGAACAAAGCCGTGATTCAGACGCTCTACTGCGGGCTGAGGCTGTCCGAGTGCATAAGCCTGAAGAAAGACGACATAGACTTCGCCTCGCATAAGGTTTACATCATGCACGGCAAGGGGGACAAGGGCAGGACGATGCGGCTTTCGCAGAAGGCTGCGGGCCTCATGAAAAAATACCTTGAGGCGAGGAAGGGCGGCAGCGATTACATTTTTTCCGGAACGGCAGGGGAAAGGCTCACATCCCGCGCGGTGCAGAAGATGGTGGCGCGCGCGGCAGTGAGGGCGGGGATAAGCAAGCGCGTAACGCCGCACAAGCTCAGGCATTCGTTCGCAACGCACCTGCTGGAGTCCGGGACGGACATAAGGTACATCCAGGCCCTGCTCGGGCATTCCGACCTGTCAACGACGCAGATTTACACCCACGTGAGCGACAGCCAGCTCGACAAGATAAGGCTGCCGGGGGACGAATGAAAGAGGAAAATGAGAAGATGACAAAGCGGCATTTCCACGCCCATTACAGGCACGCCGGGGCGCTCCCGTTTGAGACGGAGGAGGACGCGCGGAAGAGAAAGAGGGAAAACAAATAGTTATATATCCTGAATCCAATTTATATATGTGATACCTGAATTAATCTATTTTGACGCCGCGGTCGTAGTCACCGGGATGCTTTACGGAGCCATCTGGAACGCGAACGTGATGATGTTCTCGCTTTTTCTCGGGATATGCCTGCTTTCGAGGTACCCGAAGGTCGCGGTAGTCGACAGCTTCATAGTGATAGACCTCGTCGACTTTTTCACGCTCTACACGTACGCAACCCTCGGGACGGTATACGGGATGGCAATGCTCGTGCTCGGGTGCTGGCTCCCGCAGGCGTATTCCGTCGGCGAGTCGCCGATGGACACGATAGACAGGATGGTCTCGCTCTTCTTTGCCCTCGGCGTTTTCGCAATCGCGCTGAAGCTCGGCGTGACGATGCTGATGGCGATAACAATCGGGATATTCGTCTCGATGATGCTCTGGGCGCTCGTGGCGGTGTTCATATTCCACGTGCCAGACCCGAGGTTCATCCTGATGGCGGTTGCCAAGCCGGTATTGTTCAACAGGGTGCTGGCAATTATCGGGTGCTGCTAAGCTGTGGAGTGCATCTCGCACTCCTCCTTGAGCATTGGGTCGCTTATGCTCCCGCAGAGGGAGGGATTTGAATACGCTGTCGCGACGTTGCGGTAGCAGCTGTCGCGCTGTATGCCTTCGGGCACTATGGTGCAGAGCGCGTCCCTGCCGGTGTTTTCCGCAATCGCAGTATAGCAAATCCCTCGCTCCTTGACGTCTGCGCAGGCGCCTGGCGCGTCGAACTTGATAGCGTAGTCGTAGAGGCAGGAGTTTTTCTCTATCCCAGTGAGGCGGTTGCACTCCGTGTAATCGAGCCTTGCCTCGGCACGCTCTCGGATGCATAGTGTGAACTTCTCGCCGTAGAGCCCAGCGCACGGGTCGGTGTATTTCTGGGTGAAAAGGCCGGCAAAGTCGGATGCCTCCATCCCCTCGAAGTAGTGGAGGCGGACAGAAGTGAGGACCACGAGGAAAATAATGAAAATCACGAGGTAGTGCATCGCCTCGACATAGAACGGCGCCTTGCCAGGCTTCTCGTGCGGCGCCCTCGGCTTGGCCTTTAGGTCAACCTCGGCCTGCTGGATGGCGTCGTCTATCTGGCGCTCCCGGTATCCTGCCTTTTGGAGGGCGTTCCTGACCTGCGCCTCTGAATATCCGTCGTTTAATTCGCGCTCGACATACTCTAGAAGGGGGTCCATGGCAGGTATAAGGATTCTTTATATAAATAAGATTTGGCTTCCATATTGAAAATAATTCGCACTTCTGAAAAGCTTTATATGGAAGTTGTGTTTAATGACAGCCGGTCAAAAAATGCGGGCAGTTTTACTAACACAGGATGGATGTGACAAGTGCGATTACGTAAAACAGTTCATACCGCCCGGCGCTGAGATTCAGGTTATGGATGCCAAGACCCCCGAGGGGATGGCAGAAGTCGCTTTCCACAAGCTGATGGGCTCCCACACCCCGGTCCTCATAATCGAGGACAGGGAAGTCGTGCAGGGCGCGCTTCAGATAAAGAAAAAGCTCCTGAACCTTCAGTAAAAGAGCAGTGCGGATGGGCAGAGTTTTCGGATAGGGCAATCTGGACATTTAGGCCTGGCTGGCCTGCACGTGTCCTGGCCGAAAGCCACGAGGGTGGAGTTCACTGACCGCCACTGCCTTTTTGGGATTAATTTTTCGAGCGCCATTTCGGTCTGCTCAGGCGTTTTCGTGCGCACCCAGCCGAGCCGGTTTGAAATCCTGTGCACGTGCGTGTCCACCGCAATCGCCTGCATGCCGAACCCGTACGAAAGGACGCAGTTTGCAGTCTTCCTCCCCACGCCGGGGAGCTCCAGAAGGGATTCCATGGAGTCAGGCACGCCGTGCCTTGAGGCGTATTCGGAGACTGCCTTGATTTTCGGGGCTTTTGTCCTGTAGAATCCTGCCGGGTAAATCAGCTTTGCAATGTCGGATTCCTTGGCGGCGGCGAGCTTTTTTGCGGAGGGGAACTTTTTGAAAAGCCGCTCCGACGCTGCGATTGTAACCTCGTCCTTCGTGCGCTGGGAGATTATCGTCGAGATGAGGACTTCGAACGGGCCCTCGGCATAGTCAAGTGCAAGCTTTTTCCTGTACTTTTTTTTGAGAATGGAAAGCGCCTTTGGGATGTCCGGCATCAGTACCCGAGCTCTTTGTCAATCAGGATGACGGTTATCCTGCCCTTCTCGCGCGAGTTGTGTATTATCAGCGAGGCGTTGCACTGGCGGTGGGGCGCGGCGCAGTCAGCGCACTTGCCGGAATGGCAGGGGAGGTCGTCCCAGCCGTGGCGGCGCGCGTTCTTCGGCGCGGCGACTGACTTAATCCGCTCGAAAGCCGCCGGCACGTCCTTGACTATCTTGTTCGTGCCTGCGACGAGTATCACCTTCTTCGGGCCGTAAGCCATCGCGGCTATGCGGTTCCCGGTGCCGTCGGTGTTGACGAGGTAGCCGTCCTCGGTGATTGAGTTCGTGCCTGTGAGGAAGTATTCGGCTGTGAGCCCGTCCCGCCTGATAACCGGCTGGTTCTTGGTCTTGTCAATCTTCCCTTCGGCGGTGTACGGATTGAACGCCTTTCCCCTTTTCTCAAGCTCAGGGACGACGCCGGTCTGCGCGACAGTCATCGAGCCGCCGAGCCCGACGGACGCGCCTTCGGGTATGAGCTCGAGGATTTTCGCCTTTGCCTCTGCCTCGCCCTTCACGGGGATGCAGCCAATGCCGTGGCGCTTGAGGCTTTCGACTGTTTTGAGTATTCTGGGCTCCATGCCGGAATTATTTTTTCCAGGCTTATAAGGTTCTCGGAAATGCACGCCGCCGGCAAAACCTTTTTAATTCTCGGCTGAATAATAAACGGCGATGCCTGAAAGGAAGAGGATTGGGGTTGACGAGTATTTCATGAAAATCGCACGCGTAGTCAGCGAAAGGTCCACCTGCCTGCCCCACCGGTCGCTTGTCGGCGCGGTGATGGTCAGGGACAAGAGGATTCTTGCAACTGGGTACAACGGCCCGCCGCACGGCTACCCGCACTGCAAGACCTGCCTGCGGGACGACAGCGTGAAGGGCGAGAACATGGAGCTGTGCCCAGCGGTCCACGCCGAGCAGAACGCGATAATACACGCGGCGCTCCACGGCGTCTCGACGCACGACTCGACGCTCTACTGCACGCACTTCCCGTGCGTCTCCTGCCTGAGGATGCTGATTAATGCAGGAGTGAAAAGGGTCGTCTACGGGAAAGAGTATGACATGGAGAACCCTGTAAAGCGCGACCTCATCAAAAAGTGCAAGCTCCAGGTTTCTAAGTTCTGAAAAATTAGCTCAGGTTTTCCACTTCGCAGTAAGTCCTGGCGTCTCTGCCGTCGACCCCGGTGAAGGCGAACATAATCCACTGCTCCTCCTTCGGGCCGAGGATTACCGTCCTCATGTCGGAGAGGTGGGAGCCAGGGGCGTCGATGCCTGCGAGCACATGCGCTGTCTTCTGCTCCTCAGCCGCGTTCCTGACCTTGCAGTCGATTTTTGTCGTGTATGTGACGCCGGCGAAGCTGACGTCGGTGTCCACGTCGACCTGCTTGTCGATGACCCTTACCGCCTCGGTGATGTCAAAGCTTGAGAATGAGAAGTCAATGGGCTCGAAGCCGAGGGCGTCGATGATTTTGCCAAGCCCGGAGTCCTCGGATATGCAGCCTGCCACGAGGAGCACCGGAATGAGGAGGATTGCTGCTTTCATGCCTATTCTATCGCGTTTTGTGGTTATAAACCTTGCCCTGGGAAAACTTAAGTAGTGCGGAGCCTTAGTATCCTTGGTGGTTTGAATGAAATTGTGGGTTGTGTTTTCGATAATGCTTCTGGCCGCGGCCGGCTTCGCAGAGAAGCCGAGCGTGGTGCTGGTGTCAAACAGCATAGACTATCCAATGAGCGGGGTCCCGGGATTCCTGAACGGCAAGGGGCTCGAGGTTACGAAGATAGGCGCGGCAGACTTTGAGGCTTACAAGAACACCAATTTCGTAGTGATTCTAGGCGGGCCTGACGCCCCGGACGGCATAGGCGAGCTCGTAACGTTCGCGCTCACGACCGACGAAGAGGGCTCCCTCAGGGCTGGCGGAAACGCGAAGATGTACGTCAAGACAAACGTCTGGAGGACGCCGCAGGTCGTCATGATAATCGCAGGGAGCGACAGGCAAGCGACGAAGCGCGCCGGAGACGACAATGGGAACGGCGTGGTCGAGAGGGTGCGCGCGGAGCACTTTAACGTCGCGATAATAGGCGCCGAGACCGGAACAGGCAAGGACATGGTCTGGGACATGTATGACATCGAGCGCCTGACTGCGTTCACGAGACCGCTGTACGGGAAGTCATGGAAGCAGAACTGGGATGCGGCAATAGGCCAGGACAATGTCGAGGGCAAGCTCATATCCGACACCGGAGAGGTCATGCTGGAGGTGTTCGACGCGTCTGCGTACGACAGCAACCTGACATACCACGTGACCTTCAGGAAGCCTGCCACCGTCCCGAAAACATTCTGCAACGGCAACGTCACCCTCTGGGTAAGGATGAAATACCAGGGAGAAATGGACGAGGCTGAGCTCGGCGGGATAAAGCTAGAGAACTGCTAAGCCTTCTGCGCCTTGAAGACTGTCGAAAGGTGGATTATGTAGGTCTCCCCTTTTTGGAGGACTATTACAGGCGCGCCGTTGAGGAGCGCTTCGATGTTTATCTCGTAGACCCCTGGCGTTAGCGTCTTGACAGTCTCGACGCCGAAAAGCTTCGGTTTTGCATGGGGCTTTTTCGCAGGCGCGTATGGGACTAGCGCCGGGGCTGAAGCCGCAGCCTTCTTCTCAAGAATTTTGGTCTCCAGCGTCTCCAGCTCCTCGAGGGTGACGCGGTCCAGGACTTTTGCCGCGGCCGCCTTGTCCTCCTCCTTCAGGAAGACGAAGAACTTGCTCCCGCAGGCGCACCCAGAGATTATCGGGACGTCCTCCTCCTTATCATAAACCTTGCCGCATCTCAGGCACTTGTGCATTATACCTCTGCCGTGATGTGGAATGAGTCGGGGTCGCGCTTGACCCTCTTGACGATGCTTGACGGCCCGACGAGGGTCAGCCCGTTTTTGATTGTGACTATCTCCTTCCCGGTTATCTTTTTTGACAGCGAGGAGAGCCGTGCCAGGATGCTGTTAAGGATGTGGTCGAAGCCCTTCATCTCGCGCGGCAGGGTCGCGACCTCGATTCCTGCAAAGTCGCCCTTGACGTTGTGCAGGGTCGCCTCGACAAGCTTCAGCTCCTCTTCGGAGGAGAGGACGCCGTCCAGGACAATCATGTGCCCCTTCTTGACCGGGTTGAGGATGAAGTCAATCTTGCCCTCGATGTTTTTGTTTTTTATCGAGTCCATGGAGAGGAAGTCAATGTCAATCTTGAAGCCTTTTTTCTTCGTCATCTCTTCCTCCTCGGCCTTGGGTGCTCTGCGATTTTCTCGTACAGCTCGGTCAGGTTCTTGCCGTACTTCGCGGAAATCCCGACGACCGGGTGCTGGGGGAAAGCCTCTGAAATCGCCCTGAGGTTGGCTTTCGGCAGGTCGGTCTTGTTCGCGGCGATGACGATTGGTATCCGCTTCGCCTCAAGCTGGCCTATGAGCATTATGTTCACCTGGGTGAGCGGGTCCTTGGTCGCGTCCATCATGATGATCGTGGTGTCGACGTTGTCCAGGAATTTTATCGCCTCGATGATGCCTTCCGTCGCCTGTTTCGCCCTGTCCTTCGACTCGATGACGGTGAACTTCCTGCCCTTCTTCGGCTTCGGCAGGGTTATCCTGAGCCTGCCCATTATCCCTTCGGCTTCCTCCTTTGAGAGCTCGGTTGCGAGAATCCGCTTGAGCTCGTTCTTGGAAGCGGCTGCGCTGACCTCAATCCCCTGGTCCTTTGCGATTCTCTTCAGCTGGGTGACCTTGAGCCTGCCGAGGAGCTCGTCCTTCGTCCTCGGGCGCTCGTCCTTCTTGAACCTCAAAAAGTCGCGGTAGTCCACCTTGGTCGCAAGCCCTGGCATGTCGAGCAGGTTCATGATGAGCGTCTTGTTCCCGACCTTGACCTCGACGTGCTCCTTCTTCTGAATGACCCTGGTCTCGTGCGGGATTTCAGAGACCGTGCCGACCTCCTCGCCGAGCCAGTCGAGCGAGATGCGGTTGGCAAGGGAGGTGTTGTGGACGACCAGCCCGTCCCAGGTGGAGAATGTGTGGTTGCCCTCCACAGTCAAGTCATATATGTACCCATCGTACTCAATTTCCCTGATTTTTGCGACTGGGTCCCACATCACGTCCGCTTGTGCTATCCGGTGGATTGCCTCAGTGTTTGGATTGCGGGGTAGCGCCCTGCTCATCCTGACCAGCTTGTCGACGGCTATCCTGTTTTTCCGCTCCATCCTTGCGATGTGCTGGTGCTCCATGTAGAATTTTGTCCGGCTCATGCCCTCTTTTTTCCTTGCCTCTTCAAGCAGAGGCATGGCGGGGACTACGTGGATGTTCGCCTTTGAGCCATGGCCGCAAATCTCAGCGAGGGCCTTGTTTTTTTCAGGAAGGGAAAACCCTATGTTCTCCCTGAAAATCCTGTGGTTTCTGCTCCTCCCTATGAACAAGCGGTAGTAAGTCTTGCCATCGACCTTTTTTTCTGCTATCTTTCCGACAATTCCAAACCTCAAGAGAAGGAGCTGTATCCCAACCAAAAGCTCCTTGCTCGCACTGGGAAATTCTATGCAGGAATGGGTTCGGTCGCTTGAAACGCTCGCCTCACAGTCGAAGAGCGTCCGCAGGAATCCTGACACAACTTCGTCATCCTCTTTCAGGATTGGGGCAGGTACCCTTTTGTACCTTGAATTGGCTGGCTCCAGGTCATAAACCTCTTTCAGGAATTCGACGAGGACCTTGGAGTTCAACATCACCGTTGGCGTCTTGCCTTCCCGCAGGTTGAGCTTTGTCTCAACGCCGAAAGCCTCTTCCGAAATGCTTGCAAAGTCATTCAGCATCTGCGAGTCCTGGTTTGTGAAGTAGATGTGGTTTCCGCCGTGGTGCGACTCTGCTATGGTGTACGCCATGAACCTCGACAGCTCCGGCGTTATCGTTTCAATCGGCAGGATTGGTTTTGGATGGTGGTACTTCATCTCAAGGGAAACGGACCCGCCGTCTGTTATAAACCGCTTGGGGAGTGCGTATGAGAATTTCTCCCTTAGGGGGTTAAAGCTGGAGAGAAGGGCGGCATAAGTGCCCGGCACGAGGTCCTTCGCCTTTACCTCCGTGACGCCGCCATCAGCCATGCAGATGAACGGATGCTCCGGCGACACCTTGACGCGCCTGCCCAATGCTGTCTCGACCTCATAAAGCAGTCCTTTGTACCTCTGCCGGTAGACGTGCGAAAGCCTCTTGTGCTCTACTTTGAGCGTCTTTTTGTTCAGGGAGGGCACTTTAATGTCCAGATTGGAGCAGCCAATCAGCGCTTCGTTTTCATCCGGCCTGACCACCCTGCTCCTAACAACTTCTTCAAAAATTGACTCTATGTTTTTGTAAAGCCCGTCTGAGAGGAGTATTTTTTCT
>JBDRCC010000011.1:0-14337 GCA_043822065.1 archaeon
GAGAAGCTCGAGAAATAGAAAACTGGCAGACTGTTCTGATGGCTAAAATCCCAGCTGGGTCAGCCTTATGGCCTGGAACGCCCAAAGCCTGGCAAGCCTGTGCCTGACGGCGTACCCGCCAGCGTGGAATGCCTTTACCCTCCCCCAGAACTCCCCTATCTTCGCTGCCTCGACTATGCACACCAGCTCGACCTCGGAGGAGATGCGGGACACGCTTTTGACATAGCCCATGCTGGCAATCTCCTTCATGAGCTGCTCCGCTGCGCTGCCGTCAAGCAATTTGACAAACAGATACCTGAGGCTCTTGTTCCCCATAGAAAAATATATTCCCCCTGCCCCTTAATATATCTTCCCCATAAAGAAGAAACCTTTTTATCCAGCCTCCACCAGTATTATCCCATGGCGCTCACAAAACCCATCGAGCTCATTGAGCTGAACTGCAGCTCGTGCTTCCACCTCCGCGCACGCCTGCGGAAGGACAGGGCGCGCGCCACCCTAGCAATCCAGTACAAGCGCGCAAAGGTCGCAGCCTTCCTCACCGAGAAGCTCGCAGAGGACGCAGGCCTGGGCCAGATACACTTCCTCCCAAACACCTTCGGCAAGCTCCAGGGCACGCGGCTTGAGATGTTCTCAGGCGAGGAGAAGTTCAGCCCGACAGAGCTCGCAGGCCTCCCTGACGACGACGCCCTCAAGATATTCAAGGAGAAGCCAATCCAGAAGGCGATAAAATCATACGACAAGGTCCTCAGCCACTGCAATTCCTGCTTCAAAAGCCGCAACGACGAGTCAGCGGCGGAATACCGCGGGAAATTCTTAAAGTCAGCAAAGGAAAAGCTCGAATAGCCGACTACTCATACCTCAGCGCATCAACCGGCTTCAGCTTCGACGCCCTGTACGCAGGCACCGCGCCGGCAATCATGCCTATGCTTATCGAAATCCCGAACGCAAAGGCAACCAGGTTCAGGGGAATTGCGGTCGTCAGCATCCCTCCCTGCCCCATTATCCTTACGCCTATGGACGGCAGGGTATAGGATATGGCCGCCCCGAGGCTTATCCCGAGCACCCCCCCGACGACCCCCACCAGCGCTGCATTCAGCAGGAATATTACCGTTATGTCCCTGTTCTTCGCGCCAATCGCCTTCATTATCCCGATCTCCTTCGTCTTCTCAAGCACTGACGTGAACATGGTATTCGCAATCCCAACCGCCCCGACAATCAGCGACACCGCGGCTATTGCGCCAAGGAAAATGGTCATGGTGCTGGTTATCGCCGAGATGTTTTCCTGCATCACCTTTGCGGATGTGATTGAGTAGTCCTTTTTCCGTTCGGTGACGTGCCTGGAAGCCATCAGCTTGCTGTCCGCGTCCGCTATTATCTGGTCGACGTATGACTCGTCCTCAGCCTTTAGCGTGATTGAGTTGTAGATGCCGTGGACTGCGTCCTCCAGGACGGTTTCCGCGGCGCTGATTGGCATTATTATGCTCCTGTCGTCCGTTCCCTCCGCCAGTATGCCTACTATCTTGAAGGGGCTGCCTTCGATGGTCAGCACCCGGTTCACCGCAAGCGGCTGCTTGAACGTGCTCTGTGCAAGCCTGTATCCTACAACGACTACATTGCTGTCGCCTGGCCCCAGGAGCCTGCCTGAGTCAAGCTCCGCTGTCGTGATGTACTTCCACACAGCAGGGTCCACCCCGGTCACCGACATGGTCGTTTTCTCTCCAAGATAGTATATCTCCGCCCTTCCGGAGATTGTCCCCTCTATGAACTTTACCCCACTGATGGAGCGGAGTACCTGGATGTCGCGGGTGGTGAGGTTTCCTCCGCTTGACGCCGCCTGGAAGCCTTCATCAAAATGCGCCTCCCTGAAGCCGCCCATCGCCCTGGAGCCGCCCGGGCTTATCGTTATGATGTCAGCCCCAAGGCCGCCAAGCCTGCTCTCTATGCTCTGCTGCATCCCCTCGCCGATGGAAACTATCGCAACGACCGCGGCTACGCCTATGACGATGCCGATTATCGTCAGCCAGCTGCGGAGCTTGCTGTGCAACAGGATGTTCGCTGCCAGCTTGACGGAAGTTGCGAATTTCACTTTCAGGCCTTCTTCTTTTCCTTAGAGCACTTCAGGCAGGGCAAAAGCCTCTTTCCCTGCTTGTAGCACTTCTTGTACCAAACCGCGCCCGCAGCTAAGACCAAAAGGACAATTCCATACGTCCTCAGCTTGCTGCCGCCTGCCGTTCCTGCCCTCTGCGGCATGCCTGTCGCAGTGGCTGTGCCGTCGGTAATGCTCCTGAACTGGATTGGAACCTCCTTCTCCACCGAATGCCTCTTCCCGGTGGTGTCGGTGTACTCCACAAGCACCTTCAGGTTTCCGCCGCCGGCCTGTGCGCCCCCCGCGCTCTGGGCGTCCTTCAGCTGTGCAGCGCGCTCTTCCCTGCTCATTGCAGAGAAGTCGCCCGACGCGAAGCCCTGCGCTATCTGGAATGAGACTATCGTGTAGTCGCCCCTGTCGAGGTTGCCCACTATCGAAGCCGTGCTCCCTGACACCCTGAAGCTAGGCTGGTCCGGCACCCTTACTGTCACGGAATACGCCGGGTTGTTCCCTGTGTTTGCGACCGAAAGCGAGGTCTGCCCGGACGAGCTTTCAGAGAACGTCACGTCAAAGTCGGTCTCGCCGCCGACGAATATCCCAGCTTTTGTGCTGACCGCGGATGACGAGCCGGAGGAGCTCTCGAACGTCAGCGTCATGTCAAGCTGGTACAGCCCGGGGTTTGCGTCTATCCCTGCGACAACAATGTACTCTATCTCCGCCGTCTGGCCGGCGCCTATGTACTTGACGTACTTAGTATTATCCGAATACACCGGAAGTATCACCCCGTCAGCCTCCTCCCACGAGAACCTGACATTTTGCATGGAGGATGAGCCCCTGTTCTCTATTGTGAACTTTAATGTGGTCTCCTGCCCTGGCTCGAGCTTGGACTTGTCAAGGGTTATGGCCTGCGAGTACTTCGTGCTGCTTATGTCTATGTCAAAGCTTTTGGTTATCCCGCCATACGCCAGCTTCACCTTGTAAGTCCCCTGGACAGCGTCCTTGTCGACGAGGACCTTGAACTTCTGTATCGACGCAGAGAGCTCCTGCTGGTAAGCCGCCAATGTGTTTATCTGCCTGGAGTAGTCCTCCCCGGAGACCTCACTGAACGGGTACTCTGGGAGCAGCTCCACCGCCACGTTATTCAGCGTCGTGCTGCCGGTGTTCTCAATGCTGAACCTCAGCTCCACTATGTCGCCGGTGTCTGCCGGGTCAGGGCTCTGGCTCACGAACGACGCATCTACCGCCGCGGCATGGCCTAAAGCCGAAAACAGCACTACTACCAGCAGGCAGCCAACTAACAGGTTTGCTCTCATTCTTTTTTCCTCCTTCTTTTGTTCTGGGTTATCCGCTCCACCTGCCCGTCCTTGAGGTACACTATCCTTTCTGCATACTGCACAAGGTGCAGGTCGTGGGTGACTATGATGAGGGTCGTGCCCTTCTTTTTATGTATGTCCGACAGGAACTTCATTATGAACTCCCCGCTCTTGCTGTCCAGGTTCCCTGTCGGCTCGTCCGCGAGTATTATGTCCGGGTCAACCGAAAGCGCGCGGGCGATTGCAACCCTCTGCCTCTCCCCGCCAGAAAGCTGGGACGGCAGGTGGCGCATCCTGTCCCCGAGCCCGACCAGCGTGAGAAGCTCAGCCGACTTTTTCCTCGCCACCCCTGTGTCCACGTCCTGGATCTCAAGCGGCAGCATGACGTTCTCAAGGGCGGTAAGCGTCGGGATGAGGTTGAACTGCTGGAATATGAAGCCTATCTGCTTTCCCCGGGTCTGGGCAAGGTCTGACTCAGTCAGGCTTTCTATGTCCTTCCCTGCGAGGTATATCTTCCCCTTAGTCGGCAGGTCAAGGCACCCGACAAGGTTCATAACAGTGCTCTTCCCGCTCCCGCTCGGCCCGGCTATTGCAAGGAACTCCCCCTTCCTGACGTCGAGGCTTATCCCCCGTATGGCCGGGACTTCGACTTCCCCCATCTGGTAAACCTTCCAGGCATCATCTAGTTTTATTATCGGCTGCATGCAAATTCTATAGTTTCATATAAATGAAACCATATATGGACTTATTCGAAACCATACGGCTTGGTATCAGCAACCACTAAATATGGTTTCATTTATCCTTGACCATGCCAAAACTTAAATAAGTGCAGTCCAAATATGCCAAACATGACAAAGGAAAAGAACAGGAAGATAGTGCTCGGCATCGGCATAGTCGTCGCCTTTCTCCTGCTGCTCCTGGTTTTGAACTCCTACGTCGGCTACCGGGCGGCTGAGCGGAGGAACACGTGGCTTGAGGGGGAGATGCGGCAGAACCTTACAGCCGAGCAGTTCTCCCACTTTGAGGCAGGCAAGAGGATGGAGCGGCCGTCCCAGTTTACCTCCCTCTTTTTGCTCGTCCCGGCACTTCTTGGGGTCTTTGTCGGCGTCCTAGTCTACTATGTGACCTCAGAGAAGATTGTCGAAAAGGAGCACCAGATAGAGAAGAACACTAAGATAATACTCAACTTCCTCGGTCCGGAGGAGAAGAAGATAGTCCACACCCTGCTCGCGAACGGGGGCAGCATCAACCAGTACGAGCTCACCCGCCTCCCGGACCTGAACAAGGTAAAGACCCACAGGATTCTCCAGAAGCTTGAGCAGAAAGGTGTAATTACGAAGCAGCACCTCGGCAAAATAAACAAGATAGCCCTCCACAAGGAATTGTACGAGGTCCTCAAGGACTGAGGCAGCCAACGCCAGTTCCGCTTCTTTTCAAACAATATGAATGATAGCATTTTATACGCCGCCACCCAATATTTATGCCGGTGCTATGAATGACTAAAATAGAATTTACAGGCCTCAATGAAATGGCTTCAAGCGAAGAGAAAATAGGCGAGCTCAAGAACAATGTCAACAGCTTTCAGTTCCGGATGGATTTTCCTGATTCAGACAGGGGCGATATCCTGTCCCTGATCAATAAATGCGGCTTAAGCTCCAAGCCAAACAAGCGCGCAGAGTTTAGGTCTGACGTCGTGAACGGCTTCCTTAAGGGAGAACGCGCCGTACTGGTCTCTTGCCGGGGCTCCACGCTCAATGTGCTTTATTTCAAGCTGAAGAATGCTGGCTACCGCCTGTCGAATGGCGGCGGCGTGTTTGTCCATTGAACTAAATCCGCGCCTTCAAACGGTTAGGCTATCACAATCTACTCCGGCAGCAGCCCCGGCAGCAGCCCGGTGCATCTCCAGTTCGTCTCTGCCGCCATTGTCTCCTCCGAGACAACGCAGGCCGGATTTGTGCAGAACTCTTTTGCCTCAGCCGGCTCAAGGTCAATCCACCAGGTCGTTGTCACTTCATTGTACACGAACGAATCCTTCAGCGCCCCGTCATCCATGCACGGGCTCGCTTCCGCTATTGCGTACGCCTCCTCCCTGGAAATGAGGCCCTGCGGCTCGCCGTAATCCTGCCCTCCGGCGGAAACGCACCCTAGCAGAAACACTACAAGCAAAATGAAAAACCGCCTTACCATACGCCCAACTAATCCCAACTGCTTTTTATCATTTATCATTTGCCCCCAGCAAGGCTTAAATACAAATGCGCCAAATGCCGCCTATGCCTGCGGCACTTGCTTTCGTGCAGCTAAAGCCCAAAGAATGATTGCCAAGCAGCCTAAGGTGCCAATTCACCTGACTTTCGAGAATTTTTCATGCGCTGCGGTAGTCAACAGTGACAAGGCAGCCGCCACAGCAACATCTTGAAACGGCGTTGCAGAGGCATACCCGTAATTCCACAATACGACTAGCAGCAGCCAAACTCCAAAAATAGCAATCCAATTCTTTGCCGTGACCTCTTCTACCAAAAACTGCTTTATCCTTTTAACTGCCCTATCAAAGCCCCAGGAAAACAATCGCCATGCCGCTTATGAAAATCATCGCGCCCGATATCGGGTGGATGTACTTCTCAAACGCCTTTGCAGGCAAAAGCTCAATCCCCCTCGAAAACAGGTACACCACAGCCATCATCGTGAGCACGGTCACGCTTCCGAAAAAAAGGCTTACCATGCCCACGCCAGCCAGGCTCCCTGCCGCAGCCGGGTACATCAGCAGGGGTATCAGCGGCTCGCACGGCCCCAATACAAAAATCACGAAAAGCACCCAGGGGGTTATGTTCGCCTTCCCTTCGCCATGCACGTGGGCGTGCCCGCCTGAATGGGTGTGCATCTCCTCATGCCGGCTCCCGTCCTCATGGAAATGCACGTGCTTGTGCGGCCTGCCGCTGTAAACTGCATGCATCCCCCAGACAAAATACGCAAGCCCGAATGCAATCATCGCCCAGGCGGCGATATTCCCGCGGAAAGCCTCAAGCGCCTCAAGCCTGAAAACAGCCATCCCGAATGCAATGCCGACAAACCCTATGACAATCGAGCTCATCACGTGCCCTATCCCGCAGGCAGCTGTTATCGCAAGCGTCTTTGCAATCCCCCACTTGCGCGCCTTGCCCATGGCTATGAACGGTATGTAGTGGTCCGGCCCGAAAAGGGTGTGTACGAACCCAAGCGAAGCCGCAGTCACCAGTAATAAATTCAAGTCCTGTGCCATTTAGCTCTCCGAGTCGCTAACTAACCCGCGCCATTTTTTAACCGTTTTGAATGCCGCTTATCCTAGAAATCAGTCCTTGTGCGGCGGGTAATACGTCTTGCTCTTGAAAAGCGAGTACCTATGGACTCCGCGTGTTGAGGATTCCTCCCTGCGTATGCCGTACCTCATGCTGATGCCTGCCTTCTCATCCAGCTGCGTGTCCATGGCTATGCTCTCATAAGCGTCCTTCTCATCCAGCTCGAAGACGAAAAACGAGACTTTTTCAAGCTCGTGCCTCTCCAGTCCCAGCTCCTTCGCCAGTATCTCCTTGAGCCTCTCCTGGAACCTTACAAACTTCGCAGACTTCCTCAGCTCCTCATACTCAGACTTCGCCTGGGCGTTCAGCTCGGCTGCCCGATCAAGCATGTCGCCCCTCGCGTGCGCGTCTGCATCCTTCCACTTCTTGTGGATCGGCTTGTACAGGTCGATAACCTCGTCGAATATCTTCCTTAGCTCCTCAACGTCCGGGTGGTGGTAAAACATTCCCATTGCTATCCATATTAACTTCTCCGACTGGATATAAAAAGATTTGCATCACGGCATGCGCGGCTTAGCAAATTCCAGGCCTTTCCAGAAATCTTATTAATCCCCCTGACATCTTTCTTTCATGGTAAGCGGATTTTTCATTCTCCTGGCAGTATATGTGCTTGCGGGAATAAAGGTAGTCAACCAGTATGAGCGGGGGGTCAGGTTTACTTTCGGAAAATATTCCGGCCTGATCGAGCCTGGCCTCAGGATAGTTCTTCCTGTAATACAGACCTGGAAGCGCGTCGACATCCGAATCAAGGCAGTCGACGTCCCGGACCAGGATGCAATAACACTTGACAACGTCTCCCTCAAGGTGAACGCTGTCCTCTACTACAAGGTGAGCGACGCCGCAAAGGCCATCATCGAGGTCCAGCAATTCGACTATGCGGTCTCCCAGCTTGCCCAGACGACAATGCGGGACGTGGTCGGCGAAGTCTCCCTTGACCAGCTCTTAAGCAAGAGGGACCAGGTCTCCAAGAGGATCAAGGAAATCGTCGACAAGGCGACCGACCCGTGGGGCATCCAAGTTGATTCCGTTGAGCTCAAGCACGTCGAGCTCCCTGAGCAGCTCAAGAGGACAATCGGCAAGCAGGCCGAAGCGGAGAGGGAGAAGCGCTCAGTAATCATCGCGGCGGAGGGAGAGGTAATCGCGGCAAGCAACCTGGCGAAGGCGGCAAAGACCCTCTCAACGCAGACTGGCGCGCTCCACCTCAGGACTCTCCAGACCCTCAACGACCTGAGCTCCGACCAGAGCAACACGGTTGTCATCGGGGTTCCGCTCGAGATCCTGAGGGCGTTCGAAAAGCCAAGCAAGGACAAGAAGTAGGCGCCAGCCTACTTCCCTTTTATTTTCATGCAGAACTAGCCAACTCCCTATTCCTTTCCCTTTACAATCTTGTACGAGACATACCCAGCATACGCCCCAGCCAGGTACAGCAGGTACTTGAACCAAGCCGAAACTGCAAGGACAGTGAGCTTCAGCGGCCTTTCCTTGGAGACAAGGTAATTTGTTACCGTGATTTCTTTTCCCATCTCAGGGATGTCCAGCCTTACCGGAAGGACGCCCTTCTTCGTCGGCGCGGTTATCGCAGCTTTCGCCACACTCTCATCCCCATCTATGAGCTCCATGGCAGCGTCAAACGTCGGCATCGGCGCATTCTGAGCCATGTAGCCAGTCATTTCCGCAGCTTCATACGTCCTCACCGACGGCGCGCTTGAGACGCCGCCAAACATCCCGCCCGTTATGAACAGGAACAATACAATGACCAGCAGGACCGCCCCGCCAGTGACAAGCTTCTTGAACGGCACCTTCCCCACATACGACTTAAGCAGCCAGATTATGCACCCAGCCATAAGCAGGAGCAGAAGCCCGCTGTTAAACACATAAAGCGCGAGGGAGAAAAGGGTGAAATACGCAACAAACCTCTTGTCCTTCTTCAGCATCATTCCAACAGCCACGAACAGGACAATCATCATTGATACGAACTTTACCGGGATCTCCGACCCGCCCTCCGCGCCAAAAGTTTCGAGGACAACCACGCTCTTTGGCAGGTAAATGCTCGTCACCGCAGTCGAGATTGGGAGGTCGGTCCTTGCCAGGGGCACTTTTATCAGGCTTATTGGCATGAGCCTCGAGCGGGTCTCAAAGTAGACCACTTCGAAATTCCCGTACTCGGTCTTTGGGAATGCAAGGAGGAGGTTGTCCTCCTTTGTCAGCTTTATTGCGGAGCCCTCCGTCGACGCGTAGAGCGGCGTGCCAGGCACTTCCACCTCAAGGTAGTCAAGCCCGGTGTTCGCATACCTGTAGGACATCTCCCCAACGATGCTGCCGACTGTTGTGACCGCGACCCGGTTGTCCGCCCTGCTGACGGAAGCGATTAGGGACGGCTCGGTGTCAAGCTCCTCTATAGAAACATAAAGCGTGTCTCCCGGGTTTGCCAGGAACGCAATCCCGTTGAAGTACGTGCGCGGGAGCGGGACTTCCGACAGGTCAATTTCCCTTGCAGTCCCGGACACCGACATCTTCTTCTCCGGCTCCGACTCAAGAAGCACCCTGTGGTCCCGGAATGGCCCGCTTGGCGCCGGAACCCTCAGGGTTTTTTCAGTAAACACGCCCTGGATTACGACAGCCGCCCTGTCCCCCTTGAGGTCAAGGGATATGCTGTCTTTTCCAGCCTCCCAGTCAAGGGCGCCGGTCACGGACGAAACAGACTCCCCGTTCCTCAGGCTGACGGACTGCCTGCCGAGGTCCCCACCGAACGACTGGAAGTTTATCACATAGTAGAAGGAATCTGTTGATGCGAACGTGTACCTGTAGCTCCCCTCGACAATCGTTGAAACGTCCATCACTCTCTGGATGTAAACCGTCTCGTCATATGCGCCATACCTGTCGCCCTCGACTGCGTAGCCGTTTGTCAAATCAAAATTTAATTCATTTACAGGGCCTTTCACGTCAAGCCTAATCTGGTCCGCCGTCCTGATTGCCAGCTCCCCGTCAAGCTCAAACTTCCCAGACGGGTGGATGAAGAAATATCCCCTGCCGTCAAACGACACCGACGTGTCCTTCCCATTGACCTTCAGGTCCCTGACTACAATGTCCTTCGCCGGCCCGAGGAGGTAGACCTTCACATCCGCCCCGGAGAGGACTTCGCCCTTTCCAGTCAGACTGAAGACGTTTGTGGAGACGTCCCCGGACAGCCTCAATTCCTCAAGCGCGTAGGTGCCCTCATTAGTATCGTTAATAACAATGACCGTGGCCCCGAACGAGCCAGCCGAGAACAAAATAAGCAAAAGAGCCAGTGAGAACAGCGCCCTGCCCGAGTACCCCATACTATACAAATGTATGACGGATTTAAATGCCTTTCCAAGCCCAGCGGCTTAATGCCTGCGCCCACAACTTTTTGTGTGAGCCTTCGCCAATCCCAAACCTGAAAAGGCTTAAATATCCCACTGCCCAATACTAAAGCATGCCAACCGCATACACACTAATCAAGCTTACTTCCCCGGAGAAACAGGGGGACGTGGTCAAAAAGCTGCAGAAGCTGTCAAAGAAGCATGGCATGGGCATAGCCCAAATCGTGCCAATCGACCCCACCAAGTTCGTCTCCGCAGAAGGAATGGATTCGGAGAGCCCGGAGATAATTGTTACAGTAACACAGGACAAGCAAGACGACATCACGGCAACAATAACAAAGATACGGTCTCTGGACGGCATAAAGACTACAAAGACCCTGCCCGTAGCAACACTTTAGCCAAGCGGCCCACCAAAACCGCCTGCACAGGCCAATTTAGGGGCTATGTCAACTTCACCAGGCGTTCTTCTTCCCTATTGACCCTACATTTAGAAGGCCCAACTTAGCACTACGCGTGTCTGTTAGCCTTTCAGGCGGATTGTTAAGGATATACCTGTCGCCCATGTCCTCTAAGTGGGATGCCGGGCAGACAAACGCAATTACAAGCCGCTCTTTCCCCTTATTTACAAGAGAATGCGCATACCTTTCCGGGACTATGAACACGTCATTTTCCTTTACTTTGACTGGAGCCTCCCAATTAGTTCTTATTACCTTCATGCCCTTCTTGACCTCCCCTATGTTCATCTCGCCTTCGCCAGAGAGGACATGATAGAACTCGTCGCCATTGAAATGCACATGCGCCTGAACCTGCTTTCCTATCTCAGCCACGTGATACCCCATTGTCTGACCCTTAATGACGATGCCGTGTTTAATGGCAACAGCCGGATCCTCAAGGGCTTCCCTTAGAACCTCATCAATGTTTCGTATTTCCATACTCCCTATTATCTGCATTAAAGGACTTAAACTTAACTGTTCCTAAATGTGATGCTTCGCCAATTCCAAAACCCTTTTTCGCCCAAACTCTTTTTGCCGCGCCAAAAGATTTTAGTCGAAACTAAAATACAGGATAGTGGCAAGCTACTCCTTCCCATGCTTTAAATAGTTCTAAACCCGCCCGTATTTTATGAAAGAAGAAATAGAAAACGAGATAGACCGAGCTTATGTTGCTGGATTTGCCATGGGCGAAGGCTGCTTTCACATAGGAATAACTAGCCGAAGGCGGGGTAAGAAATCGAGGTTACACTATACCGTTCGGCCAATTTTTGTCATAGTCCAGGCAGAGCAAGATTCAGCTGTTTTAAACTATGTTCAGAAGGTAATCGGGTTTGGAACAATACACCAGTCATCTCAACACAGGAACAGAAATGCAAACAATACCGTCCTCCTTATGATTAGTGGAGTTAAACGGTGCAAGGAATTAATACCGCTTTTTGACAAATACAAGCTTCACGGTCAAAAACAAGTAGATTATGACTTATGGAAAAACACCATAACTCTCATGGATAGCGGTGCGCACCTCACTGTCGAAGGGTTTCTAAAAATTGCAGAACTGCGAGACCAAATGAACCTGAGGGGGGTGCAAGGCAAACCAAACCCACGTTACCGGGATGTAACGTTTTTCAGAAAATTTTTTAATGCAAACAAGTATACAAATTAACAAACCGTTTAACCATGCCAAAATACTTTGGGCATTGAATACAAGGGCGCATAATACTGATTATGCGCCCATTTTCTCGATATAAGCCCCTTTTTCAGGCCCTCTCCGGGCTTTTTCCCCTATATTATCCCCTAAAAGGGCATGTGTGGGGGTTTTACCCTAACCTCTAACTCTCGCCAAACCCTGCGCAACAAGCCCGCGCCAAAACTTTTTGGGCTTCGCCAAAACTCTCTTTCTTCTACTGCGCTTCGCTCTTTATTCTGAAAATGACCTTGGTCCCCTTGAGCGCCGTTGCGACCCGGTCGCTGAGCGCAAGGATGTCCTTGGTCGTTGGGACCTTTTCACCCCAGTTGTACTGGAAGTCGGAGTTCCCAAGCGAAACCGTGAAGCCAAGCGCGGACACCTTGTTCTTGACCTCTGACGGCATTATGCCGCCCTCTGAGTTGAAATATAATACCAGCCTAGTTTTCACGTTGCCACCTCACACGTGCTAATACTAGCATATTTATAACAATTTTCAGCCGCCCCTTTTCGCCAACACTCTTTTAGCCACGCCAAAACATTTTGGGCATAACTAAAAGACTATGGGCGCCAGAATATACTGCTTATTTCACGTCTTCTTCAGTTAAGTCTTTTAGATTGCTCTGGACGACACCATGCGGAAACCCCGGCATTGGAACCGTGCGCGCCGTACGGCACATATCGCATGACGCCTCAATCGTGACCTTTGTTATCTCACTTTTAACATGTTCCTGGACATATGCCATAAAATCAGCTTGAGCCGTCATTATCTTCTTATGGGTGCCGCCCTTGCACGCTTCCCCAAGTTCAAAGCAAGACTCGCAGCGCTCAATCAGCTCGTCTTTAATTTTATTTTTTTCCGCCATACCCCTTTCTTGGTCAGTCCAGTATATAATTATTCTCACTACCCACGCCAAAACATTTTTAGCATAGCTAATACATTACGTACGCACCCAAATGGACGAAAAACCTTACGAAATAACCCGGGCTAAACCGCAAACAGGCAGCCTAGTCGCGGAGGCCGAGCTCATTGAGGCGGAAATGACCATCCGCAAAATGCGGCTCCCGCCGGAGGCCAGGCTCACCCGGAAGGCGCTCATCCGCTGGGTCGCCCTCAGCCTCGGCCTGATAACCCCCGGCGAGTCGCGCGACACCATCCTCTCGATTCTTGACGCCCTCTTTTACTACAATTTCAGGGGGAAAAAGCCGACCACCCGCGACCTGAAGGACTACATCGACTCAAACTGGGAGGAAACCACCGAAAAGACCATCCGGTACCAGCTCGGGAAATTGAGGGAAACCGGCTTCCTGGAGAAATCTGAGAACACTTACACCTTTGTCAAGGACCCTGAAGCACCTGAACACGACCTAAAAGCCGGAATATTTTTGGCATTGGACAAACACTTTGGGCAGTCTAAAGGGCGCCTTTTGGAGGCGCTGACAAGCCTTCAGTCTCAGTATAGTATTTGAGGAACTTGCCCTCCTTCTTCGTTTTTACCATGCCAGCATCCACGAGGCGGTTTACCTGCTGGCTCACCCACGTCCTGCTCTTGCCCAGGGCCTTCGCCAGCTCGGCTGCGGTTATCGGGTGCTCGAGGTAGTCCAGTATCTTTCTTTGGAGCTCGGTCAGCTCTATCTCCTTTTCGAGCTTCTCCTTTTCCCCCCTAAGCCGCTCAATCTTCTCGCCGAGGGCGTCCCTGAGGTCGTCCCTCTTCGGCAGCAGGTCAAACTCGGTAAGTATCCTGTGGTGGTCGTCGTGCATCGCCCTCTTCAGGTCGTCGACGGCGAACCTGATTCCGAGGAGCTCCCTCATCATTGTTATGGCGACGTCCTCCTTCACTATGGTCGACTCCTTCTGCTCCTCCTTCTTTTTCCTCTTTAACAGGGTGAAAAGTCCCATCTGCTTAACATATCTTAACACGTTACTTATATGTTAATTTTTCCTTTACATGTTAATAACATGTTATCAACACGTACTTAACATGCACTTGACGTGTTAAGTATATCGAGACTTAGCTTGCCAGTACTCTCGGCACTGGCAGGACGCGTTAAGCACGTATTGCTGCAGGATCCGCCCCCAATTATACTGGGTTATCCAAGCCAGGGTTTATCCGCATTTAAGCCGGACAGTTCCAATTGTGAGCTTATGGGCCTGCCCAGGATAGCCAATAGGGCGCCATATCGAGGATTTTTCCGGAAAAAATTAGTACACCCTCAATTGTGAGAGTTAGAGGGGGTAATTCAGCCAGGCCTTTTGAGTGGGTGGAAAGCGAGATGTGAGGGTTGGGTCCAGAATAGGCAATTGTGAGAGCTTGGCCTGTGAGTGAACAAGGCCTAAAAATGGCGAATGTGAGGATCCAGGCCAAAAACATGAATTGTGAGGGTAAGATACGCCTTTGTGATACCTGCCTTTTTTCCGCATATTAAACGGATTTAGACCATTTACTTAACACGTCTTAACACGTTCACTTTTCGTCAGACGCGTTCACTCAGGATAGCGCAAATCGCCAGAAGGATTATCAGATAAATCACGTTAAACCCGGTTTCAACCGCAATCAGGAGGTAGCTTATCCCCAGCGCATAGA
>JBDRCC010000012.1:0-3533 GCA_043822065.1 archaeon
CTTTTTGAGAGCTTTTTCATAGAGTATCGGTATTCCAAGCCCGCACTTCGGGCACTTTCCGCCCTTCAGGGCGTTAGATAACACAGAGAAGGACGACCTTTTAATAATTAACGAATTGCATCCCGGGCAGAACGTGTCCTCGCCTGCGTAGTCGGAGGTGTTCCCGACATAAACATAGTCCAGCCGCTTCTTTGCAAGGTCTGAAGCCCGGATTAGGGTCTTGAGCGGCGTCGGCGGCGTATCCAGCATCTTGTAGTCAGGGTGGAACCTCGAGAGGTGGAGGGGGGTGTCCTTGCCAATGCCGGCGATGAAGTCGAAGATTTCCTCGAGCTCGCCCATCCTGTCGTTGAGCCCGGGGACGATAAGAGTCGTTATCTCTAGGTGGATGCCCAATTCCTTGCAGAGGCGGGCGGTGCGCTTTACAGCCTCGAAGGCGTCGGCGCCGCAGTACTTTGCATAGTCCTCCTTGCGGGTCATCTTGAAATCCATGTTCATCGCATCGAGGTACGGTGCAATGTCCCTCAGCGGCTTCTCCTCGATGAAGCCGTTCGAGACGAATGAGTTTTTTATCCCTTCCTTGTGGGCGAGCCTGCAAGTGTCGTATGCGAACTCGTAGAATATTGTCGGCTCGGTGTAGGTGTAGGATATGTGCCCGAGCCCCTGCCCCTTTGCCACGTTGACGACGTCCTTCGGGGAAACCTCTTGCGCAGGCAGGTCCTCTGGCGCGGCCTGGCTGATTTCCCAGTTCTGGCAGAAGAGGCAGCGGAAGTTGCAGCCAGCCGCCGCAATCGAGAGCGTCCTTGCGCCAGGGTAAAAGTGGAAGAGCGGCTTTTTCTCCATTGGGTCGACGTTCATGGCGACGAGCTTGCCGTAGTTCATCGAGTATAGGGTACCGCCGCGGTTTTCTCGGGCGCGGCAGATGCCACGTTTCCCATCCTGGATATTACAGTGATTGGGGCAGAGTATGCAGGATACTGACCCGTCTTTGTTCTTCTTGTAATACTTTGCCTCGTGAAGCGCAGGGGGCATAATTATATAATAGTAATTTAGTATAAAACCTTCCGTGCCTCCGTGGCTCAACGGCAGAGCGGCGGTTTCGTATAACCTTCTCTTTTAGAAAAAGAAAAGAATAGAAAAAACCGCAGGTTGAGGGTTCAAATCCCTCCGGGGGCTCCTCTTTTTTGAAAGAGCTAGATAATGATATAAATCAGAAGGGATATACGCTTCTCGGTTGCTGTGTGTGGAATTATAGGCATTATAGACCGGAGAGACATCTCTTATGACATCTATTTAGGTCTCCTCAGCCTGCAGCACCGCGGGCAGGACTCCTGCGGGATTGTTACCTCGGATTCCAAAGACTATTACTCAAAAAAAGGCCTCGGGCTCGTCAATGATGTTTTTGACGAGGACAAGCTCCACGAACTAAAGGGCACCGTGGGCATCGGGCATGTCCGCTACCCGACGGTTGGCGCTAACCTCAAGATGGACATTGCGCCGTTTTACGAGGAGCTGCCATACTTCCTTGCTGTCGCCCACAACAGCAATCTAGTTAATTATTATAGCCTGAGGGACGAGCTCAAGGAGGCAGGCTTCAAGATAAAGTCAGGGAACGACGCCGAAATAATCCTGAAGCTAATGCTCCGCGAACTCGCTAAGATGAAGCCAAAGAAGCTCACGCCGTCCGCGCTGTTCAAGGTCGTGGAGAAGCTCATGGAAACGCTGAACGGCGCGTACGCAGTTGTTGTCCTAACGAAGGACGGCATTCTAGGATTCAGGGACCCGCACGGCATACGGCCGATGTGCATGGGCGAGAACGAGAATGGCTATGCGTTCGCATCAGAGAGCGGCGCGCTTGACGCGATGGGGTACAAGGAGATAAGGGATGTAAACCCTGGCGAGGCGATATTCGTTTCGCGGGACATGAATGTGGAGACGCGCAGGATAAAAAAGGCTGGGCACAGGCACTGCATGTTCGAATGGGTCTACTTCGCAAGGCCGGACTCTATCATAGACAAGGTAAGCGTGTACGACGCGAGGGCGAACCTCGGCAGGGAGCTTGCGAAGAAGTGGAAGACCAAAGTAGACGTTGTCGTGCCAGTCCCGGACACAGCGCGGACTGCCGCGCTCTATTTCGCGGAGAAGATTGGCGTGAAGTACCGCGAGGGCTTCCTGAAAAACAGATACGTCGGGAGGACGTTCATAATGCCGTCGCAGGAAAAGCGGGAGAAGGTCGTCAAGGTGAAGCTCAACCCTATAACGAAGAGGATGGAAAAGCAGAGGGTGGCGGTAATAGACGACTCGATAGTCCGCGGGACGACCTGCAAGAAGATAATAAACATGATAAAGCGCGCGTACGCGTCCGAGGTCCATTTCGTCTCGACCTGCCCGCCGATAAAGCACCCGTGCTATTACGGGATAGACTTCCCAACTGAGGAGGAGCTCGTCGCTTCGCAGAAGTCGGTTGAGCAGATACGAAGCGAAATCAGCGCGGACACGCTTACGTACCAGGATTTGCAGGGGCTTTTGAGCGCCCTGCGGATTGACGGCGTCTGCACCGCCTGCCTGACAGGCCAGTACCCGACAAAGGTCAGTCCGGAGGCAAAGAACCGCCTTCAGGAATCCAGGCGGAAGGAAAGGCAGAAGGTCAAGCAGACGAGCCTGAAGAGCCTCACATACATCAAGAGGTAAGCTCTAGGTTCAGATAGACGTCAGTCCCTTTCTGCTTTTGTATTTTTTCGGTGATAAAAATTATGAACATCATTATCAGCAGGCTCATGGCTATAAGGTTGCTTGTCTGGAGAAACTGGACGATGACACTCTGCCGGAAGTACCAGAGGCTGACGAAAATCATGGTCAGCCCATGGATGAGAATCAAAGGGTGTTTGGTGTTGAGGAACGTTATCGAAAATATTAGCACGACAATGCGCAGTATCACGAGTTCAGCGCTCATTCCCCAACACCAGACTGGTTTGGGCAGGTGGTTCTTATAGCCTTTATCGGGATAAGTTCAGCCAGCGGGCAGAAAAATGGCTCTAAAAACCTACTTTTTTTGTGATTTGGCTATGATATGGGAAAGATTTTTATATATCAAGAGGGGAAACCGCAAATATGATAGACGATTCTGAGAAGAGGATTATCCGCGAGCTCCAGAAGAATGCGCGTGCAAGGCTCAAGAGGATTGCGAGGGAGCTGAACATCCCGCCGTCGACAGTTTATTCGAAGATGAAGAAGCTCGAAAGGCAGAAAGTGATAACGGGCTACCAGGCTATCGTCGACCCGCAGAAGCTCGGGCTGGAGACTGCTGCATTCATCCAGATAGATGTCTCCCAGAGGGAGAAGGTCGAGGACATTGCCGAGATGCTAAGCAGGAACCCGCACGTCGAGGAAGTCCACCTAATGGGAAGCGGATTCGACATACTCGCAAAGGTCAGGGTGAAGAACACCTCGACTCTCGGCGACCTGATATTCGACAAGAAGAAGGGATTGCGGTCGTGGCCAGGGATAAAGAAGGCTGACTGCCTGATTGCGTTCAA
>JBDRCC010000013.1:0-29957 GCA_043822065.1 archaeon
GTACTGCCGAAGAAATAAAGAAGGATGAGAGACTGTTTACCCACTTCATTGAAGGCTTGGTCAAATATGCGCCTAAAGATTATGATGAAGGCCTCGGTACGGTTTATGAAAGGTACGTCATGGATAAGTATCTAAGGGGAATAAAAAGGAAATATGAAATAAGCTCAGTTTTAGAGGGCCCGAGCGACGGGATTACAGGAATCCGTGGAATAAACTCCCTCCCATTCGCAGAGGAGGGCGCCAATGTGACATACTTAACGCCGTCAACGAATGAAATAGCCTATGTCAGCAAGGCGCTCAAAGACCTCAATAGCAACGCCAAAATTGAAATCAAAAAAGGCGGGCCGCTGAAGTTCCCTTTCAAAGACAACACGTTTGACCTGACGTGGAACTTCTGCATAATTGAGCACTTTATGAATCCGTATCCGCTGGTGGAGGAAATGGCGCGGGTTTCCGGAAAATACGTCCTTCTGATGAACCAGAACAAGTACAATGTCGGAACTTATCCGCATATTCTTTACCACAAGCTTAAGAAGCAGGAGTGGGATCATGGATCCCTCAAGTGGATGAGTGTTGCCGGACTGAAAAAACTTGCAAGACATGCCAACCTGGAAGTTCTCGAAAAGGGCGTTATCGACGTTCCACTCTGGCCCGATACCTGGGACATGCCGGTCAGGGGCATTTTCAAGAGAGTGGTTGGCAGATTCGGCAAGAAGTGGGAGTGGAGCACCATGACCACCCTAAAAAAGAAAGAACATATCCCGCCGGCATTGAAGTTTTTTGAGAAAGTAGAGAATCTCCCGGTTCCGGACTTTGTCAAACTTCCAATAACGCATCACCTGTATTTGCTGTGTAAAAAGATTGAGTAGAATGAAGTTTTGCAGATTAAGCAAAGAAGTGAATGAGAAGATTGAAGCGATTTTAGATATTGTTATTGACGAGATAAGGAAGGACATTCCGGACCTGAAGAGTGTCATTGTTGGCGGAAGCTTCGGAAGGAAAGAGGGGAGCGTTGTCGTCGACAGGGAGGGGATACATCCCATAAATGATTTTGATGTTTTTGCCATAACCGAGAAGCCATATCCTGAAGAGGTTCTGAACAGAATAGGGCTCAGGGCTTCAAAGAAGATAGGAAAGAAAGGGATCATCTCATTCAAGAGATTCGACAAGCGAAAATTAGCCGATCTTAGAAAGTATTTTTATGTTGATCTCAAGGCAATCCCACTTGAGAAATTAAAAAAACTGCCACCCATGATTCGCTATTATGAGTTAAAAAATGCCTCGCTGACTGTTTACGGTGACGATGTCTATGACAAGTTTCCGGATTTCAAAATTGAAGACCTGCCCCTTGCAGAGGGAATCCGGCTATTGTTGAACAGGATGAGCCATCTTATTGAGTTTTTCTTCCCTGAGTTTGTAACCAAGGAAAAGAATGAGATTGCACACCAGCATTTCTTGATGCACGCGATTAAGATATTCAACGATTCTGCCGGCGCCCTGCTGCTTTTGAACGGGAAGTATGTTCCGACTTACGTTCAGCGCGCACAGATGATAGTAAAGACGTTCGACAAGGATTTCCCTCAGCTCAAGAAAGTTATGCCGAGCTATACTAAAAGAGTCAGGGAGTTTTCTAACCTAAAAGTCAAGATGGACTTTTCTGCTTACAGTAATAAGGACTTTGAGTTGTGGACGGATTCAAGATTTTACATAGGAGAAGTCGCCAAGTATTATGTCTCAAAGTTTACAGGAAAGGATATATGGGACTGGGACGAGTTCTCGAAAGTCTTTTACAGGGACGTTGTCAAGAATTACTACAAACCATACCTGATGTATAGCTTCAGAATCCCTGGTTTCGTTGCCGCAGTGTTATCTCCGTTTGTTCAGTACTACTTGAATATACTCTACTTCCTAAGAATAAAGAGGGAATTCGGCAGGGTTCACCTGCCATGCTTGTTGAAAATCAGGTCTCCGGAACTGACCTTCTTCTCTGCAGCACCTCTAATAATATTCTCCTTGAAAGACGATGGTACTGTTGATCTCGAGATGCTAGAACGAGGTAGGAAGCTTCTTGGAAAGACCTTTCCGGTCGATGCAAAGTACAAAGGAGCTGACATCAAGTACTGGGAGGAAATAGCGCACTCCTACGCAAATGCATATATCCTATTTGCGTTTTTGAAGATAGTATGAAAAAGACGCTGATAATCTGGCTGGACGCAGTATCGCCCGACTTGATTCAGGGCAACATGCCGTTTTTGGAGAAGCTGAGGTCCGGTTCCGAGTTCCGAAGGTTTAAGACGCACCTTGGGTTCTCGACCAGCCTTGGCGCTACGTTTTTTACGGGGGTTACTCCGGATCGGCACAACCAGTTTTTCCTGTTCAAGAGAGGAAGCAACTGGACGTACCGACACTTTTGGTGGATGCCGCAGATGTTCATGGATGGGCTAAACAACATTGTCCGGCTCTTGGAGGGAAAGTCTTATTTCTACATGGCTCCAAAGGGAATTCCGCGACGACTCTTGAAGTTCTTTAGCGGCTCGGTGGACGAAAACTACTGCGCTCCAGGCTCCCTGCCGGTTCCGACGCTTTTTGACAAGCTGAGGGAGAAAGGGCGGAGGTTTGTGTACCTGAAGTGGCCGGTTTTCGGCACGGAGGAGAGGACGACGCTCACGTTCTCTAAAAACAGCGACGAAAGGCGGGCGATGTCCCTGATTTCGACTTTCTCGGATGAAGTCGACCTCTATTTTGCGTATTTCGTTGACATGGATGTAAAGGGCCACCTAATAAAGGGGGATAATGAGTACCTTTCCGAGCTGACGGAGGAAGACAGGAGAATACGGCAGGTGGTTTCTGAGTTCCGGGGCAGGTTCCCTGACTCCAACGTGATAATATGGGCAGACCATGGCATGGTGCGGGTTAAGGAGAGGGTCGACATTATGTCTAAGCTCAATGCCCTGGCACCAGGAGCTGTCCTGGGCAGCAATTACCTTTGCTTCCTTGACGCCACGGTCGCTAGGTTCTGGTTCATGGACAAGAAGTCGGAAAAGCTTGTAAAGGGTGTGCTTTCCGGAATAAAAGAAGGAAAAATCCTTAGCCAAATGGAGCTTAAAAAATTTGGGGTCCCTGCCGATGATGCATATGGGCAATTATACTTCTTATTGAAGCCGGGCTATTTGGTGCACCCTAACTATTTTACAGGGAAGCGGGAGCTTTACAGGATGCACGGCTATTCGCCTGAAACTAAAGAGATGGAAGGGTTCTTTTTATACAGCGGCAGGGCGAAATGCCCGAAAATGAAAGACCTTAAGGACTGCTACAAGTTTCTGCTTAGGCTGCTTTAGTCCGTCTGCGGTAGATGTACTGGATTGCCCTTATCTCAACAGGCAATGCCCAGAACTGGCGCCTCCACCTGAATTGTTCGAATTTGTGAAGCAAGTAGCCTGCATACCTAAGTAACGGATTTTTCAGGAAACCCTCCATTCTCGAGAACTGGAAAGCGAGCCTAGATATCATTGCGAGATCCTGTAAAAAGACCTTTTCCCTTTCACTTAGCCAAGGGCGCGCTATTGTGCTTGTTGGGACATACTCTGCCCACTTTTCAAGAGAATCTGGAGGGACAAAGCCATGCTCTTTACTCGTTTCATAGAGCTCGGTCCCTGGGAAGGGGGTGAATATTGCAAGTGCGACTTGGGCGTTATCGTCTATCTCCTGAAGCTTGGTCATGAGAGATGTGGTCTCGGCCCTTTCTTCTGGAGTCTCGGTCGGGAATCCTGTCATGAAAGACAGGATTGGTGATATCCCATACTGCTTGCAGTATTGGACTGATTTAACTATTTGCTCAACTTTTGTGTCTTTTTTAACAAAATCTAGAATTCTCTGCGAACCGGACTCCGCGCCGAGAAACACTGCAGTACACTTGGAATCCCGCATCTTGTTGAGGAAGTCTTCTTTTAACCTAGACATCAAATCGGGCCTTATGTCGGCTTCCCATCCGATGCCCTGGTCCTGGAGTGTCTTGATTATGTCCTCGCTTCTCAGGAGGTTCACAAAAAAGTTGTCGTCCCAGAAGATAATCTTCCCGATTTTCGTCTCCTTGCGAATAGCATCTAGTTCCTCTACGAATCTTTCAGCACTCATCGCACGCCAGGAGCGCTTATTGAATTCGCAGTTGTAGCAGTAAGTACACCTAAACGGGCAGCCCCTGGACGTCTGCATTGCGATAACGCTGCCAGACTTCTCTGAAACGTATTTTTTGAAGTCTATTAAGTCCCAGGGAAGTATGTCGAGCTCGTCTGAAGGGAGGAACGCCCGTTGCCGGTTCAGTATTAGTTTCTTGCCTTTTGAGTACCCTACACCATCAACGTTCTTTGGCTCCTCGCCCTTTTCGATTTTTCTAACAAGTTCTAGGAACGTCTGCTCACCTTCACCAACGACGACATAATCAACATACTCATGCTCAAGGGTTTGTTTTGGAAGGAGGGATGGATGGACTCCCCCCCAAACAATGGGTATGTTCGGGTTCTCTTCCCTGACTGCTTTTGCTATCCGGATTCCGTGCGATATCTGCGTCCCCGTCATTGCAGAGATGCCAATTACAGTACCGTTCTTTGAAGAGGCGAGTACTTTCTCCAGGTACTTATCTTCAACCCTGGTATCAACCATCTCAACCGAGTATCCCTCATTTATTACTGGCGATGCAACGGCCATGATTGAAAGTGGCTGCCTTGCAAACTCGTCCATTCCAGTTTTGGGATAGACTAGGGTTATGTCACTCATTTTTATCACCAAGGAGCTTGAAAGTGAAGAGCACGCCAACGAGAGCCGGGAATATGGCCAGTGTGAAATAAGAGACTATTGAGAATGAAACAGTTGCGGCAGGTGGGATAGCATAGATGGAATAGATGAAAACCAGCGTTGCCTCCCGCGTGCCAAAGCCTGCGATGGTTATTGGTATTAGCCCGACCAGACTGGCAATGGGCGTTGCTGTTATGAAAAAGAGATAGGGAAGTTCGATAGAGAACGCATGTGCCACTATGTAACCCTGAGTGTAGACGGTGACGTAGTAGAGAAGTGAGAGCAGGAAAACAGGGAGAACGTCCGAGATCTTCGGCAGATTTTTGTAGAATGACTCAAAGGACGCTTTAGCCATTTCCTTGTAGGACGCTGGAACAAAGTGATGATAAAATACCCTAAGGATTGGTTTTGAGTATCTTTGCTCCATCAGGATAAAGAAGCCAGTGACGAGGCCAAGGAACAGGAAGATTACCAGATAGAGGAATCCTGCAAAGTAGTTTATCAGCAGTAGGAGTCCTATCGTGCCGAAGCTGCACAGCGCAATCAAGTCAAGGAGGCGGTCAATGATAACGCTCGAACTGCACTCCGGCATCGTTTTTCCGGTTGCTTTCTGGAGATAGGGTATCTTTACCAGGCTGCCGAGTTTCGCAGGACTTATGTTACCATAAAAAAGGCCAATAAGCTGGATTTGGGCAAGGTGCCAGAAGCTAACTGATATGCCCTGCTTTTTCAGGAGAAAGTTCCACTTGTAAGTCATTACCAGAATGGCAGGTATGGAAAGGCATAATGCGTAAAGAATGTACTCTACCTTAGAGGCAAGGACAGTTGCCATTAGCTGAGCAGGCCCTATGGACCAGACTATATAGGCAAGTAGTATGAGGCCTACTGGAAGGAACAGCCGGATAAGCTTCATAAGTTAAATACGTGTACCCATATTTAAAGACATTTCGATAAAGAAATTCAAAATGGGATTTATTCAAAGACAATTGCAATAAGTGTATATATATGAACCGTCTAAAATAATAGAAAATGCCCAGCAAGATTGCACTTGTTTGTGTCAGGCCAAAGGAGGAAGCGAGGGGCACGTCTATGCCTCCCCTTGGCATCGCATATTTAGGTACTATTCTGGCAGCTAAGGGATATACTACGAAACTCTTGGACCAGTGTTTTAATGATTCTCAGGAATTGTTTGAAAAATTAAAGAAGTTCAACCCAGATGTCATCGGCGTAAGCTGCATGAGTCCCTTTTATCCAGAAGCTGTCAAAATACTTGATTTCGCAAAAAAGATTGGAGCCGTTACGATCATTGGAGGACCGCACATAACGGTAAAGCCGGAGGATATCCTTGTCGACAAGTCTGCGGATTTTGCCGTGATTGGAGAGGGGGAAGAGACAATTCTTGATCTGCTCGAGAATCTTGATAATCCTGAAAAAGTGAAGGGAATCGCATTCCGCAATGGGGACAAACTGCACATTGCGCCTCCGCGTGAGCCAATCGCAGACATCGATGGCATACTCCACCCGGATTTTGATTTGCTGGACGATCTGAATCAGTATTTAAAGAGTAACGAACTCCCGCTACTGTCATCCCGAGGCTGTGCATTTCGGTGTAGTTTCTGCCAGCCAGCCACATCTAAGATATGGGGGAAGACGGTGCGGTTCAGATCCCCGTCTGACGTCGCGGATGAAATTCAGTCCCTGATGGAAAAATACAACATCAAGCATTTTACCTTTGTGGATGACAACCTGACACTAAGAAAGGACACACTTGAAGAATTTTGTAATAAAATTGAACAATTCGAGATTACGTTTTCGGTGAATTCCAGGGTTGACACGCTAAATGAGGAAAAAATAAAACTACTAAAGAAGGCAGGATGCATCGGCATAAGTTTTGGTGTCGAGTCTGGGAGCCAAAAAATATTGGATACGCTCCGTAAAGGAATAACCATTGAACAGATAAAAAATACTTTCGCGCTCTGCAAGAAATACAAGATGCCGACCAAGGCATATATCATGCTTGGGAGTCCTGGGGAAAGTCATGATACCTTGCGAAGAACTGAGGAGTTATTAAAAGAGATAAAGCCGAACAGCGTTTCTTTTTCTATTACGACCCCCGTGTTTGGATCATATCTATACGACGAGGCAAAATCAGAGGGAAGTTTAGCAAGTATTAGCTATAAATCCCATGACTACCGAGGGGAAGCCCATAAATTTCAAACTGAGACCCCAATAAAGCTCGAAAACCTCACACTTAATGATTTAATACAGTTCAGAGAAAGAATCATAAGGAAGCGGAGAAAGGCATACTTATTCAGGGGAATGTTGAAGGTATTAAAAAACTTTATTCGAAGACCTTCAGTATCGTATCTTAAGGATAGGTGGAGAGAGTATCATCAGCTCAAATACATGGGATAAGCGTAATGGCAGAGACCTGTAAGCCGTATAAAACGTCAACACATAAAGTTTATGAGGCGATAAAAGAAATAGGTAAAGACGAATATGAGAGTTAGCTTTCTACAGAACATGGGCATTGACCAGTTTGGAGTCATGTATATCTCTGCAATGCTCAAGGGGCAGGGGCACAAATGCGAGGCTTTTATCGATGGAGTGGAGAAAAATTTCATGGATGTGGTCGTCAAAAGCAAGCCGGACGTTATAGCTATTTCTTCGTCAACATCTGAGCATAAGTGGCTTAGAAGAACAGTTGCAACTGTAAAAGAGCAGTTAGATGTGCCAATCATCGTCGGAGGGCCGCATGCAACATTCTATCCTGATATTTTAGAAAAAGACAAAAACATCGATGCAATCTGCATCGGGGAAGGTGACGAGGCAGCAGTAGAGATATTCGATAGGTGGGAGTCTGGCAAAGACGCCACTAAAGTCAGGAACATGTGGGTGCGGAAAGACGGAAAGATGCACCATAACCCTGTGCGCAAGTTAAACGAAGACCTTGACTCGCTGCCGTTTCCAGACAGGGAGATATACTATAGCAAATACAAGTATATGCGCAATGTTAGTATAAAGAAATTTCTTGCCGGCCGTGGCTGCCCCTATGACTGTTCCTACTGTCATAATCATCAGGAAAAGGACCTGTACAAGGGACACGGGAAGTATGTGCGCTACCGTTCAGTAAGCAATGTAATCGAGGAAATCAAGGACGTGGAAAAAAAGTATGGCATGAAGCGCCTTACGTTTTCCGATGACACGTTTATCATCAACCGAAAATGGCTGGAGGAATTTCTGTCCGAATACAAAAAAGAAGTCGGAATCCCATTCAATTGCAACGTTCGCGCGAATCTTATTGATGAGGACCTTGTCAAGAAGCTGAAAGATGCTAACTGCGTCAGTGTCGCCATGGGCACTGAATCAGGAAATGAGGAGCTGCGCGACAGAGTCCTATGCAAGCACATAACAAACGCGCAGATACTGGATTCGTGCAGGCTCTTCAGAAAATATGGAATTAAGTATAAGAGCTTTAACATGATGTGCCTCCCAGACGAGACCATAGAGCAGGGTTGGGATACCGTAAGGTTAAACGCACAGATGAAGGCAGACATGGCCACCTGCCTGATACTTCAGCCATACCCGAGGCTCGCCATCACAAATTATGCCATCTCGAAGGGTTACCTGCCGAAAAACTACAACGTTGAATTCCTGGACGAGCTTAAGCATTCATACGCAGTGATTGACTCTCCGGATAAAAAACTGCTGGAGAACCTTTCAGCTTTCGTGATGATTTGTGCAAAGCACCCGTCCCTTATCCCGTTTGTCAGGCCGCTGATAAAGCTCCCCCCAAACAAGCTTTTCAAACTTTTCTCCAATGTGACATATGCGTATTACACCCTGAAGATGTACGAACTGGGCATGCGTGAGGTAGTTGAATACGCCCTGAACTCGCGCTATCGCACTCAATAGATTCAAAATCTGCGCACCGTATGGCGAAAAGCATTTTATAGGGGTAGAAAATAGATAAGGCATGAATTTTGATTTTAGGAGGCTTGTGAGGAATCCCCTGTTCTGGATTTTAGTCCTTGCCCTCGCCTTTCGGCTGGTAAACATAAACGCCCCGTTTACTGGGCACCACGGATGGAAAGAAGTGCAAATCAGCGGAATGGCCGCAAGGTTTTTGGACGAGGGCAGCTGGCTTGTACCCAGGAATTTCCAGGCAAGCCCGCAGAGCGGCCCGCTCCCGCTTGCAGCGTGGATAATAGCAGGCTTCTGGATGGTATTCGGAATTGCTGAATGGTCAGCAAGGCTCCCCATGATGTTCATGGGCGTCGCGTCAGTTTACTTTATCTATCTCCTTGGGAAAGAGGTTTACTCGGAAAGGGCAGGCCGTTATTCAGCGCTATTCCTCGCAGTTTCCCCCATGGCAGCGTATTTTTCAAGGATAACTGCAGAGATATCGATTGTGACGCTCTGCACAATCCTGTAGGTGCTTTTCTACATCAGGTGAATACGGGATAACAGCAGGCAGGCAGGCCTGGCATCGGCCTTTTTCCTCATGGTGGCTGCCCTTGTCCAATACACCCCGCTTTACCTCTTCCTTCCGATTGGAGGGTATCTCTTTTGGAAAAGGCGGGACAGGATTGACGTGCGGCTCATGCTTGCATATCTGGCGATTGTGCTCGTGCCGCTTGCAGCGTGGATGAGCTATTCGTCGCAGTTCAGGCCGATGTGGGGTTCTAGTTCATTTGTTTCGCTGGTATGGTTGGCAAACTTTGGATACTATGTCATCACGTCTGCAAGAATTGGATGGGGCGCCAACCCACTGGTTGCCATTCTCGCACTCTACTTTTTAGTCTATGCAAAAAAGAGGGAGGATTATTTCACGAAGCTTTGGCTACTTGGCGCGGCATTATACCTATTTGGAGTCATGCCGAAAGCCATGGGAAACAACTACTATGTTGCTCAGACCATGCCGGTATTCTGCTTCGCGGCAGGGATTGGCCTGGACAGGATAAAACTCAAGTTCCGGAAGGAGTACCTGCTGGTGCTGGCATTGTTGGTTTCCGCCCCGCTTGTCTACGTCCTTTACGACGTTGAGTACCCGTACGCTGACGCTGGCATTTATTTGAGGGATAGACTGGAGGCAGGAGACACCATAGGGTGGGTTGAATCTGCAGTTCCTTGCTATTATGCAGAAGTTCTGTGTGCCTACGTCCATCCGCTAGATAACCTGATACGTGTAGGGGAGGGGAAAAACTACGTTGATGTTGCCTTGGGTAGAGCTGATTTGCCATATGCGCCAGAGACCCGGCATCTTAAGTACGTCGTCATACCATCGACCTATGAGAAGAACTATCAGACAGAAGACTACGGACAGCATTTAGAACAGAACTATGAGCTTGAAAAGACCATTGAGGGAAAGGTGAACCTCCTTGGCGGAGATTATCGGAGAAAAACAGAGAAAGAGTACGTAAGGATATACCGGAGAATAGAATGATTTCTGCTGAGATCTCAACAATCTGGAGGTACCAGGCAACTGAGAAAATAAAGAGGCTGCCACGAAAGCTGAAGACGTTGGAGGTAGGCTGCGGCTCTGCGCCCTATTCGGAATTGTTCAAGGACTACACCGGATGTGACATTGACGGGGGCAGGTTCCCGAAGAAGGGGAAGTTCGCAGTCTGTGACGCGAGGGACATGAAGTTCAAGGACAATGAGTTTGAGTTCATACTCTGCTATGCCCTGCTAGAGCACGTGGCGGAGCCGGAAAGGATAGTTTCAGAGATGCACAGGGTTTTGAAGAAGGGAGGACGGGCATTTTTGACCTGCACCGCAAGGACTGGCTCTTATTTTGAAGTTTATCCGGTGCTTAACAAGTATTCCGGAAAGGGCTTTAAGAAGCTTGTTGAGGCGCCAGGCTTCAGGGTGGAGGAGTTCGGAACGCTGTGCGGTGGCTCGATAGCCTACCTGTTCGAGCTTGTCGATTTCACCATATTCAAGCTCCTGCTGAAGTTTGCCCCATCGCTGGTCCCGAAAAAGATTAGAGACCAGTTCAAGCTTGAGAGGCTTTCGAAACAGGAACTGAAGCGGGAGTACGGCGGAGTAATGGGCGCAAGGGCGGACCTGGTTAAAATCCTGTACAGGATAGAGTCAAAAATCCCTACGCTAGTCCCAGTAACGTACTACGCCGTTGTAGTGAAGTGACTACTTCTCCTGGATTTCCTTTCTTAGGTAGGTTATAGAGTCTGCCAGAACCCCAAACAGGAATATCTGGAGGCCGGAAAGCATCAGCAGCACGCTGAACAGCAGAAGCGGCCTTCCGCCTATTGCCTGCCCGAGGAAGAACTTCTCATACAACAGGTAGACTCCAAACAGGAAACCCAAGCCGCCGATTACGCCGCTTACGATGGTATAAAAGACCACCGGAGAGTCGTCAAACTTCAGCCTGAATTTTAGCATCGCGAGGGTGAGAAACCCGATAAGGAGGCGGGTAATTCCGTACTTCGATTTTCCGTGCGCCCGGGGGTGGTGGTTTATTTTCACTTCCCCGACGGAGTAGCCCATTTCAGACGCGAGGATTAGCAGGTTCCTGTGCTCGTCCTTCCTAAGGTTCATCCGGTCGGTGACCGCCCTCCGGAATGCCTTCATCCCGCAGTTAAAGTCGTGGACTTTTATCCCAAACAGGAAACGGGCGAGCCGGTTGTAGAGGTAGGAGGAGAATTTCTTTCCCATGGGGTCCTTCCTGTCCGCCCGCCAGCCGTTGACCACGTCATATTTTTTCAGCAGGCTTATGAACTTTGGAATGTCCTCTGGGTCCTGCTGGAGGTCGGCATCAATGAACAGGACATAGTCCCCTTTTGCCGCCCGAAATCCCTTCGTGAGGGCTGCGGATTTCCCGATGTTTGTTTTGTTGGCCAGCACCCTAACGCCCCGATGCTTGGATGCGAGCTCCTTTGCGAGCGGGAGAGTCCGGTCGGTTGAGCCGTCGTCTACGAGTATTACCTCTCCGGAAAGGCCGGCTTTCTTGAAAACTGCAAGGAGTCTGCTGGTTATCTCCTGGATTGTATGCTCCTCATTGTATGCCGGAACTATGGCTGAAAGCTGCATACGCCATATAATCAGACGCTGGTTTTTAATACTTGTGCCCTTCGACCACGGCAATGCTTCTGGGGAACAGGAACCGGGTCGCATGGGAGGCTGCAATAATGAGCCCCTTGTTTTCCACCGGCTTTCTGTGCAGGAATGACGTCCCTCCAGAGAGGCGGAACTGCCTGAACAGCGCCCAGTAGTCCTTGAAGACTGGTGGGATGAAGAACGCGGATTTTTGTCTTGCCTTGAAGCCTTCAAGCTTGATTGAATTGAGTGGCTTGTATGGGCCAAAGAAGTAGTACACCGCCGTCCGGGAGATATCATCCCCGCGGACTAACCGCAGAAGTGTGTAAAAAGTGCCGTAGAGCGAAAATGCTTTCCGGTAGGCAATAAAAAGCCTGCCATTTTTTTTCAGGACCCGCCGGCACTCGGAGATTACTGCCTTGCGCTCTTTGGAGGGAATCCGCTCGAGCTTCAGGAGAATTGTGACTGCGTCAAAGGAGCCGTCCTTGAATGGAAACTTGGGGGTTTTGGAGACCTTCCTTGAAATCTTCCTGCCTGCAGCTGCCTGGGTGTATTCAGATGACTGGACTGAAAGGTCAAGTGAGGTGAGCTGGCACCCATTGGGAAAACAGCTTAGGAGGCTCCCGTCGTAGGAATACACATCAAGAACGCTTCCGCGCAAGGAAGCCAGCTGGCTAGCGATAAAATCGCGTTCCAGTGGGTTTGTGACCATCATGGGGGTTCCAGGGGACGTCTTCCTTGAGACTAAGTCCTGGTGGCGGGCGATGCCGTCGAGCGACCAGGAGTCCGGGTTGTGCTTCCGGCTTCCCCCGTCATGTGAAAACCGGTTCAGGCTGAGTATCTGCTTCACGTCAGCCCGGCGCGGAGCCGTGGGCATTTCGGCGGAGTAGCCGAGGAGTACAAGGCACACCAGGTAAAAGTCCTTTGGCGCATTCAGTATCTTATCAATGCGCTTCCGGTTTCCAACGGATGCAACCCACAGGGAGCCAATGCCCTCAGCCTCTGCCGCGAGGATGAGGTTCTGGACTGCGGCGGACGCACTTTCTATGAAGTCAGGGTAGTTCCCCTTTTTGTAATAGACTGCGATGACATGGGGGGCGCTGCGGACTATGGTTGAGGTTCCTGCCTCGTCCACCATCCTGCTGACTATTTTCTTGTCGTCAATTACGACAAATTTCCATGCCTGCTCGTTGCAGGCGGAAGGTGCCCACTGGGCGGCGCCAATAAGCTTTTCGATTTTCTGCATCGGGACCTTCTGCGGCGTGAACTTCCTTGTGCTTCTGCGCCCCTTGAGTGTCTTCCAAAACTCAGGCACTTATGGATACCTCCAGCTTCTCTGCCTTGATGTCCAGCCGCTTCTCGACAACGACCTTTCCGGAATTCAGCTTACTAGATAGGTTTTCCATTGGAAGCTCCGCCGAGAGCTCCTCCTTCAGGAAGTACTTGCTTGAAGGTATAAAGCTAACGGAAAACTTGTCAGACATGTAGAGCTTGGAGAGGGGATGCTTGCCACTGTTTCGCAGGGTGTCCCGTACCACCAGGACGTCACCCGGCACGATTTCCCGCGTGAGAGTGACCCCTGCGCGCCGTGACTTTGTTATCAGCATCCGCCGGAAGGCCGCTTTCACTGCCTTCTTCGAAGGAGAGAGCATATTAAGCTTCATCGCCGCGCGCAAAGCAAGGACATTAGAGGTCTTAGGCAGTGGATAGCTCTGGTAGAAAAGGCTCGTATCCGTCTTTACTGAATTGCCAGCCTCGGTTTTGGCGCACTCGTCAAGGACGGATGAGCCAATCCGCTTCCCGCTTTTCAGCGCCCCGTAGTACCCGCAGTCAGAGAGAAGGAGCTTTGCCGGCTTCTTCTTGTAGACCTTCAGCGAGCCCTTTTTAGCGCTGTATATGAGGTAGGCGTTCTTTGAGGAGTGGACGTAAAGCCCGGATGAGCTGAAGTATTTTGTGAACTGGGTGGAGTGCGGCAGGGGGGGCGGGTTCAGCTTTCCGGCATCGGAGTACGCCTGCAAGTAGGTGTATAGATTGTAAGCCAGATACCGGTCATCAATGTTGAGGCCTTCGGAGGATAATGATTTGCGGATGCTACTGGAGATTGCTGCTGCAGGAGGGTGTTTTTTTGCGAGAATTTCGAAGCCGTGTGGGATTAGGTATTCGGTGTTCCTGGAGCCATATTCCCCGCCTGCCGAGCCGGTCGGGTGGATAAAGTAGCGTATAAAGTCAACGGCTCTGGAGAGGGAGTTTAAGAGCCGGCCATCTCCGCTCTCCTTGTAGTACTTTGACAGGTAGTCAATAGCGAGGCTCAGGTATCCGATGTCCGCACCGCCATATTCGCTGAACCAGCCCTCCTTGTCTTGTTTGGAGAGCAGGGCGCCAATCTTTGATTTCGAGAGCTCTGCGTACTTTTCCTCGCCGAGCGCAGCGGAAGCCTTCAGAAGGGCGAGCGCGGCGCCGCATTCCTGGTTCGTTGCCTGGAACTCCCCATACGTGGAGATGAATTTTGCGGATTTAGCTATTGCATTAAGTGTGGCGTCGTCCGGTTTGACGCCAAGGAGGCGGATGGATTCGCAGACGGCATACAGCGAAAAAGCGGTGGCGACGTAGCTGCCCTCGTTAGGATACCATTCGTTGAAGGAGCCGTCCCGGTTTTGTATGCCTGACCAAAAGGATATTCCGCCATTTGCGAGGCCGAGAATCTTTTCGCTTCTGTACCCTGCGTTTGGGGTTTTGTAGAGCAGCGCAAGAGTGAGCACTGCCTCCTGCATCCTTGAGCAGGGAAAGTCAACGACGCGGTAGTGCCAGTACTGCCTGTCAAAGCAGCCGTATGTCGGCGAGTTGGGGTTCCGGTCAGCAAGTCCCAAGAGCCGCGGCGCCTGCGAGAGAGCGGTACGCAGGTATACTTTAGAGTCCATAGCAGGAAAATAGGCGCGACATATAAATAGGTTATCCGGTGAATTCGTAGACGCGGTAGCTGTAAGGGGCGCCCTCGAAGGTCCTAAGGTGTTTGAAGGCAGGGCCAACCGGCTCTTCCCGCAGGGTTATGAGCAGCCGGACGTCATTCTCCCTTGCTTTCACGAGCACCGTGTCATAATACGGCTCCTCGGTGCTGTCCTGGGTAAAAACCGTCCTCTCGCCGTAGAGCCCCCCCTGAACCAGGTAGTATTGCAGCTGGCTTGGCATGTCGCAGAGGATGTTGCCGTCAGTGTATGTCCCTGCAAACTGTGCGATTTCACTCCAGGGTTCTTCGAACCTCGCAGACCATGCGTAGCTGGCTATGTATTTTTCAGACGGGAGGTGGACAACGCCGAAGAGCACAGTAAACGCAAGGAGGGCATTCAGAACGGTCACGACAACGAGCAGCTTGTGGAACTGCGGCTTGTAATTGTCGCTCAGGACTTTCAAGAGATAAACTGTGAGGGGGATTACCGCAAACAAGACATACCGCACTGCTGGAACGTTTACCATTAGCATGTAGAGCACGAGCCACCCGATGCCCAGGGTTAGCGGGGTCATCCTGTCGAATTTCGTCCTGTTTTTTGCGTCGAGGTAGATGGCGAGGAGTAGGGGGATACAAGCAAAGCCGATGTCAAAAGCCAGACCCACCGGTTGGGGGTAATGCATAAGAAAAGAGGTCTCTGCACCCTGCAGACCCTTGGACCAAAAGAATGTGAAGTAGGGGACCTTGTAGAGCGCTAAGTAGCTCCACGGGAATACCAAGAGAAGGAAGCCAAGGAGCGTAACGGAAGCCTGGCGTATCGCCCGAAACATGCCTGTCTTGTATCCATGCCAAAGGACTATGATTGCGATTGGGGCACCGATTATTCCAACGTCATACTTCGTCAGGAAGCCTAAAGCCAGCGGGATTGAAAGGAGTAGCCAGTTGTCGTATGATGGGCTCCTAAGGGTTCTAAGAAGCTGGTACATGGAAAGTGTTAGGAAGAAAGTCAGCGGGATGTCAAGCATCGGCCGTCCGGACCAGTAGTAGACGGCTGGCAGGAAATATGCGAAAAGGGGCGTCAGTTTTAGAATTTCCTTGCGCACGCCATAAAGCTTGCAAGTGTAATAGACTACAATAGAAATGCCAACGCCGCAGGCGAATGGAAAAAGCCGGGAAGTAATGGGGTTGACCCCAAAGGCGTAGAACAGCCCGCTCCCCACAGAGTAAACGGGGGGAAACTTGAGAAAAGCTGCGGCAAAAACGCCTTTGTGGTGCGACACCAGGTACTGCAGTGCCTGGCTTATGTGGGGCATGGAGGAGAGGATTTTCATGAAAAAGTATCCGGCTAATGCGTGGATTCCCTCATCAATTTCGGATATGCCATGCATGAAGTTTGGCAGCTCGAGCAAAAAGGCGATCGGCAGGACTGTGACTAAAAGCTCTTTCAGTTCGATGAGATTGAGCTTTAGCTTAGTGGTTCGCTCATTCCAGTCTATTAGGAAGTATACTAAGGACAGCCCTACCAGCTCGACAACACCTATGACCAAAGAGTCAGTGAGCGTAAACCTGACTGCCCAGGTGCTGTATTCGCTATAATTGAACTCGCTGCCCGCTATCAGGAGGGAAAACGCAAAGCTGACGAATCCCATAACGGCTATGAAGGTAAGGGCTTTTTTCGTTTTCATTTTAGGACGACATGCAGGCCTTTTCGGACTATGCGGACAAATGAGTGCGGGCGCCGGAGAGTCTCCCGCAGAACCTTGGATATCAGGATGGGATTCAGATAGAAGAGCTTTCCGTACTTCTTTTCGTAGAGGCTGCGGCGGAGGTAGGCGTCAAGGTCCATGGAGTGCATGAAGCCCTTGTCGAGGTCGTTCCCCACTAGCCCGGCATATTCTCTTGCACCTTCCCACCACGGGCGTTTAGCTTTGTTCTCCTTTTGGGCGAGCAGGTATAGCTGCGTGTTTGGATATGGAATGGCAAGGGTGAATCCGAAGCTTTCTGCAATTTCAGTCTCCGCTAGGAAAGCTATTGAGTTTTCTATTGAACCCATCGTTTCGCCGGGCAAACCAAGCAGGAAAAATGCGTATGGCGTGATCCCTGAATTTTTTGTTATTTTAAAGGCGTTTTTTGCCTGTTTAAGGGTTATGCCTTTTTTAGTCATGTCCAAAACGCGCTGGTCGCCGCTCTCGAGGCCGTAGTAGATATACTCGCAGCCGGCGGACTTCATTTTCCCAAGCAGTTCCTCGTCGACGCTCGTTACCCGGCACGTACATCCCCACCTGAGCTTCAATGGAGCGATGAGATGGCATATCTCAATAGCCCGCTTTTTGTTTAGTACAAATTCAAGGTCGCCGAAGTAAAATGACTTGAGCCCGTATTCTTCCTTGAGCATTTTCAGCTCCTCGAAAACGGAGGACGGCTTTCTATAGCGGTAGCCTGAGCCGTAGAATGACTTGTAGCAGAAGGTGCACCGGAACGGGCAGCCCCGGCTCGAGAGGAGCCTGACAAAAGGCGTTGACTTTAGCATAGCGTCACCGTACAACTCCATCCGGAGGAGGTGATATGCCGGGCAGGGGAGGGAATTGATATCCCGTATGAGGGGGCGCTCTGGATTATGGCGTATTTTCTTGCCGCGGAAGCTTAAGCCCTTTATGTTGTCAACGCGCTTGCCAGTATTTAAGGCAACCACCAGCTCTTTGATTGTCATCTCCGGCTCGTTTCGGACAATGTATTTTACTTGTGGAAACTTGCTAAAGAAGTACTCCGGTTCTGTAGTGGGGTGCGGGCCCATAAGGCAGACTGACTTGAAGAGCCGTATGGTGTCCTCGACCGGCTTGATGTCGAGATAGGGGCACTGCCACCTGTCGAACGGGGCAGAGCTTATGACGATGAGGTCGGCGGAGGATTCTGTGACTTTTTTCTTTAGCTCATCGAGGCTTAGCCTCTCTGCATTTGCGTCGATTATGGAAACTGCATGCCCCTCCTTTTCGAGAATTGCCGCTGGGTAGGCTAGGTCGAGCGGGGGGACGACGCGGTTTGGAAAGACCAGGTTGACGTTAATCTTGTTTGCGTATGGGTACTCATATGCAGGGTTGATGAGGCAGACTCTCATTTGTACCCGCCCACCGCCTCTAGGTATTTTATCCCGATGGACATCAGCCTGCCGAAGGGCCCGAAGAAGGTGGAAATCTGCTTCAGTATCCGGATATCCTCCTCCTCAAAGCCGTGCAGGAGGGATAATGCGGTAAAGTAAACCAAGGCGCCGCTCCCCACTGAAAAAACAAGCCAGTAGGGCGAAACAAGGTTCCGCTGGAAGTAAAGGAATGCGCCCATCAGTGCGCTAGCTATCAGGGGCTTTGCAAATACGCCGCAGAGCCTAGCCTCCGTTGCGTGCGAAATGAGGGCGTACATAAGCAATACGCCCAGCAGGTTTGTGGCGATTAACGCAGAGGCCGCGCCATAGACGCCGTAGCGGGGAACGAGGTACAGGTTCAGCGCAAGGTTGAGTGCCAGCTGGATAAGGACTATTTTTGAAAGGGACCTGACTTTGCCTAAGCCTGCTATTGAGAAGGAGAAGACCTGGCTGAAGGAGTAAAGCACGCCGGAGATTGCGAGCATCCAGAGTATTTTTATCGTCACGTCATAGCTCCCTGTAAGTATTACGACTACGGCCTGGGTGGACATTACTGCAAGGTATACCGCTATGGGGAAGTTGAATATGGACATGAACTTGCATATCCGCGTAAGGTTCTCGCGGACTGACTTCATGTCCTTCCTAAACTTGTGGGACGCCATCGTCGGGAAGATGACGTATATGAGCGCGAGCGGGATAAGAGACAGAAGCATGATGAATGAGATGCCGATGTTGTATGAGCCGACCTCGGCGTAATTCCTAAATCTGCTTAGGAAAAGGATGTCCGTCTTCGTTATGACGAACGCGAACACGCTGTTTATGAAGAAAAAGAAGCCGTAGTTCAGGAATTTCTTCAGGTAGGGCTCTGTGCGTTTCTTCTCTCCGAGATAGTCGGATAGGACCTTTTTGTGGAAGAAGTAGTAGGAGAACATAAGGGTCAGGAAAAAGCCCGCTATCATCGCGCCGAGCGCGCCCCAAACGCCGTAGCCGAGGATGACAAGGCCTATTGCGGCTGCCGTTTTGAGGAGTTCGCCGGATATTCTAGAGACAACGAGGTATCTAAACTCCCTAAACCCAGTAAAGGTGGAGAGGATGTAGTCCACAAGGGCTACTATGAGAACCATTGCGGCAACGGCATAGAGATACCTTGGGTCCGGGATACCAAAGTAAAGCGAGAGCGGTCCGGACGCGAGGACGATTATTGCGGCCAACAGGATTCCCATCACAGTTTTGATTATCCCGCCAGTGACTATGCAAGCCCTGACATCCGCGCTCTTCCCTTGGGCGAGGTTGCCTGCAATGAAATAAACTAGTGAGCCGTTGATGCCAAGATCGGATACCTTAGTAAAGATGAGGTGGAATGCCAGGAGGACTGCAAGTATCCCGTACTGCTCAGGGCCCAAAAGCCTTGCAAGGACTATGCCAAAAAGCACGCCGAGGAAGGTTATGACGACGGTCTGGGAAAACATATACCCTGATTGCCTTATTCCCTCAGAAACCTTCACCCTAGTCATCGACTTTTTATAGAATATCTCCGTATATAAGGGTATGGACTTGTCCGTTGTTGTTTGCTGCTATAACAGCGAGAAGATAGTTGGAGACTGCCTGAAAGCCCTAAATAACCAGAGCTATCCAAAGGAAAAGTATGAGGTAATCGTAATTGACGACGGGTCAACTGACGGGACTTCTAAAATCGCAAGGGAGGCAGGCACAAGAGTAATTAAGAACAAGGTCAACATGGGGCTTGGCTATTCGCGCAAGCTGGGGATCAATATCGCCAGGGGAGACGTCATTGCGTTTACTGATGATGACTGCATCCCGGACAGAGATTGGATTAAAGAGCTCCTTGCTGGATACAAGAAAGGCATTGACGGCGTAGGGGGCATGATTCTGCCGTATAGCCTTGATTCGATTTGGGAGATTTACGCGTATTATTCTAGAACTCCCCTTTACTCGCACTCGCCGTATCTGGGCGGGAGGCGGATATTCGAATACCTAAAAAGGTTTTTAGGCTTCAGGCTTAAGGCGGAGAACAGCCAGCGGATGGAATCCCTCATGGGGGCAAACTCATCTTTTAGGAGGTCGACTCTCCAGTCAGTCGAAGGGACGAGCAAGGACCTTAGGAGAGGCGTTGACTGGGACCTGAACCTGAGGCTTAAGGAAAAAGACGCGAGGCTTGTTTACCTGGAAAAGCCGAAGGTGCGGCACAGGCACAGGCAGGGCGCAACGTCGTTTCTGAGGCACATTTCCGCCTACGGCGAGGCGTATGCGCGGCTGTCGAGGAAGCACGGCGGGCTGCCAATACCCTATCCGACGCCGCTTGTTTTATTGCTGCTTGCGGCAGCTGGGTATTTTTCCCTTGTCCCGCTCTATGCGTTTGCTGCGTTTCTGTTCCTGCGCGAGGTCCCGAATTGCGCGGCTGTGTTTGGGAAAGTAGGGAAGCTCAGGATTTTTGCCTTGTTCCCGGCAATAGAGGTCCTGCGCGAAACAGTTTATGACTATGGAATACTAAAGGGCCTTCTCAAAGGATGAGCCAACGCAGGGGCGCGGGTGAGCTGAAGGTAAAGGCGGCGCGGATGTGGCCGTCACGCCATATTTCGGAGAACATCCTCTATCCTGGGAATTGCCAGTATATTCTTAAGATTTGTCCCGGGAAGCGGCTTCCGGTTAGGCATATCCGCTTCAGTATCAATGGTTATTACTAGGCCCATAAGCAAAGTTACTTTAAAGAAATTTAAATAGTTTGGTATATTAATGGCTGGCATGAGAGTTCTCGTTACGGACGCCGGCCTGCGAGCAGGGTTGTCCGCCATCTGGAGCCTTGGCAGGGCTGGGGTCAAGGTTATTGCAGCTTCGGAGGACATCAACGCACCTGGGCTGCAATCAAAGTATGCCTGGAAGCAGTTCGTATACGTTTCGCCCAAGGAGAACGTGAAGGGGTTTCAGGACGGCTTGTTAAGGTACGTAATGGGGGAAAAGCCGGATGTGGTCCTGCCAGTTACCGACCTGACGATACTACCCATACTCAAGATACGGCAGGAATTGGAGAAACATACGAAGCTTGCGGTGCCTGAGGGAAGGATACTCAAAAAAAGCCCGGACAAGCTGGAGAGCCTGGATATCGCGAAAAGGGGCGGATTAGCTGTTCCTAAGACATTCTTTCCACGAAACATTTCTGAAGCGTACAGGGCGGCGGAGGGAATTAGGTATCCAGTCGCCCTGAAGCCGCGGTTTTCAAAGGAGATTGCAGACAATAAGGTTGTGCCGCACGATGTCAGGTATGCAATGAACCGGGGCGAGCTGAGCGGGAAGTACATGATTGTCGGGGAGGTGCGCTGATGGCTAAGAAGGAATACTGGGATAAAAAATGGGAGAAGGTTGACTTACGAAGGCAGATTGCAGACGCGGATAAGCACAGTATTGGAAGGGCGATAAGACTGTGTATGAAAAAGTACCTCGGCAAGGATATACGACTTCTGGAAGCTGGCTGCGGGCTTGGGAAGTGGAACTTTTGGCTCGCAAGTGACGAACGGGTGAAAAAATCTGCCGGCGTAGACTTCTCAGATTCGGTAAGGATTGCGGAGAGGTACGCCAAGGAAAATTCTTATGACATAGACTTTCGCAAGGCAGACATAAGGAAGCTCCCTTTCAAGGATGCTGAATTCAACTTTGTCTTATGCTTAGGCGTCCTTGAACACTTTGAGGATCCTGTGGCGCCGCTGAAGGAGCTTAGGAGGGTACTGCAGAAGGATGGCGTGATATTCGTAAACGTACTGAACAAGGGCGTTAACCGCTTCAGGAAAGAAAAGATTGAAGAGCATGAGGACCTCTATTCGCCAGAGGAGTTTGCAGCGGTTATGAAGCGCGCAGGTTTTGAGGTTCTCGACGCGTATTCCCTGGACTTTGCAGCATCCCTTTTCGAGTGGATAAAGCCGAAGGAGGACACTATGTTTAGGCCTTGGTGGTCATTGTCATATGCTGTGAAATTGCTTAGTTCCCATTTAAATCCCCTCTTTGACAGAAGGTATGGCTTATACAGCGTAGTGGTGGCGAAAAAATGATTACGTACGTAACGAGCAACTACCCGAACTCAGAGGAACCTACCAAGGGGATTTTCGTTTACGAAAGGATAAAACACGTAGTCAAGAAACACAAAGTAAGGATGGTCGCGGTTCTGCCGTTCCCCAAGGGAAAGAGAAAGAACATACACCCTGAAGTTGACACGGTCTTTATCCAGTACCTGCGGGTGCCTCTGCTATCCGGGCTCCTCTTCATTTTGAGGGTGCTGCTGCACCTTGCAGGAGAAAAGCAGGAGGGGCTGCTGCATGGGCATTTTCTTTACCCGGACGGGTTCTCGTGCTGCCTTGCAAAAAAGTTGGGGATAGTAAGGGGTCCGGTATTTGTTACCGCCCATGGCAGCGATCTGCGGCTTATGCCAAAAAACCCGGTCTGGAGATTTTTTATAAAAAAGACGCTCGAGTGGGCCGATGAAGTGATTGTCGTAAGCGAGGAGCTGAAAGAGCAGGTAATGCGCCTTGGCATAGATCGGAGGGTAAACGTCATACCAAACTGCGTCGACACTGATTTGTTCAAGCCAGCAGATTCAAGGGCTTGCAGAAAAATTTTAAGGCTGCCGCAAAAAAGGAAAATCGTTCTCTTCGTGGGGCGGCTTGTCCCGACAAAGAATTTGGGGACTCTAATCAAAGCGATGGCGGAAGTAGACTGCGCAGTCCTAGCGGTCGCCGGCGACGGGAAGATGGGCGCAATGTGGAAAAACGAGGCAGACAGCGCAGGAATAGATGTGGTATTCGGGGGGGACGTGAAGCACGATGACATCCCCTGCTGGATTAATTCTGCAGACGTCGTAGTCCTGCCCTCCTTAAGTGAGGGGCTGCCGACCATCTTAGCGGAGGCGATTGCCTGCGGGAAAAGGATTGTTGCGAGCGACGTGGGCGGGGTCGGGGAAGTCCTGACGAGCGAAGAGATGGGGTATCTTGTCAAAGACCCCATGGACCACAAAGAGTTTGCCAGAAAGATAAACGACGTGCTGGATGAGAAAGCAGGTTATGATTACCGCAAATACCTCAAGCGATTCTCGGGGGAGAGCTATCTCAGAGAGTACGAAAAGCTGTTGAAGGGGGTTAAAGCGACTTAAGTATTTTTGCGTAGTCTGCTGCTATCCTGTCCCAGGAAAAATTAGCTGCTTTTGCAAGAGCCCGCTTGGACATCACTTTGTGAAGTATGTCATCTGAGAGAATCTTCCTCAGAGATTCCCTGAGCGCGATGACATCTTTGGGGGGAACGAGAAACCCGTCCTTTCCGTTCTCCACAATCTCAGGTATTCCGGCTACGTTTGAGGCGACAACAGGCAGCCCGGACGCCATTGCCTCGAGGATGACCAGGGGACAGCCCTCCATTATTGAAGGAACAGCTAAAACGTTGGCAATGTTGTAGTACTCCTCAACTTTTGCTTTAGTCCCAGGAAGAATGAGCTTAACGTTCAGCTTTGAGGCAAGTTTTTTTATCTTCGGGAGTTCTGGACCTTCGCCAACAATCATAAGGATGTAACCAGTGTTCGCAAGGGCGCGTACGAGGTATTTAAGGCCTTTGATGTCTATGACCCTGCCGACAAATAGCACTACGCCATCGTTTGCCAAACCGAATTTTATCCGCATTCGCGAATGCCTCTTTTGGAATCTCTTGAGGTCAACGCCCGAAGGGACGACCTCTACCGGCGCAGTTATGCCCAATTTTTTCGCGATTGGCCTGAACGCCGCGTTGCTAGATACTATCAGGTCGTAATGGGGGCTCGTAAGGCTGTAGTTTTCAATCGATTTCCTAAAAAAAGCGGAGAGCGGATTCTGGAACTCCTTCCAGCTGTCCCCCCAATAGGCGAAAACATTGCAGACGAACTTCGAATCTCCCTTTATCTTGCCGGCAACGAACCTCGAAACAGGCGAAGTAGAGCAGATAACGTCGAAGTTTAGGTTATATTTTCTAAAAGCCCGCGGGGCATTGATTAAAAATGGAAGTTTTTTTGATGAAACATTCATCCGGTGGATTTTAATCCTGTCAATTGTTTCCTCCAATGGCAGGCCGCTGACTCTGGAGGTGAAGACATGTACGTCGTGCCTTTTGGCAAGGCGCTTCCCAACCTCGAGGCAGAATATTTCCCCGCCGCCAATGACGGGATAAAATACCTCATCAATAAATGCTATTTTCATTTTAGTCAAAGTGAATTCTGTAGAGCTTGATGCTTGGAGTCTGGTGGACCAGCTCGAAGTGCTCCAAGCCCTGGCCTTGGAAGAGGAACGTCCTCGTCAGGATGTTGTCCTTGAGCGTTCCTGGCATGAATATCGCTGAACTCATATCCGGCTGAACCCAAACCATGCCATCAAGACCCTCCTGCAAGTCAATCCGCACTATCTGGTTTCCAGAAGGATATGCAATCTCCCGTATGGGCTGGCGGTAATCGCCCTCAAAAACATACGGCCTCAGCAAACCGCTGTCTTCTTTGCCGACAACGATTGCTAGTTGTTCATTTGCTGGGTAGACGTAATACGTCGTGTTTTCAACCTTCTGCTCGCCTGCCTTGTTTAGGAATAGGTAGTTCTGGCTTTGTCCGGTGCTGAAGAACGAAAGCCACGTAAACTTCCCAAGGAGGTCGGCGGAGGATATCAAGTACATTTCAGATAGGTTCCCGATATAATATGACATCCTCTCGAGGCTCTCCGCCTCGCTCGTCGTAGTGAACATATAACCAAAGTCGTCTATGCGCTTGTTTATTGGCCGCGGACCGCCCATATAATGGGCGCCGTCTGCGCCGGAGTACCTCTGAGTCATGGCAGTTACCCAGTGCCCAGGATCCCACCAAGATATAGTCGTTGTGTCATGGGGCGTGTTCTCTTTTATCCACGTCAGCGATTCATGCCAGTCCTGAGTCACGGAGGAGCCGGAACCCCTGCCTATAGCCACTGCAATTGGGGCATAGCTAAGCAAGAGGAAGAGCAGTACAATGGTGAATATTAATGGCGAAAGCTTCTTGGAGAATACCCCAACCGCGCGGATTAGCTTATCTAAAAAGATCCCGCTGGCAACGCAGATGGCGGGCGACAGGACCATGATAAACCGCAAGCCAAGGGTGGAAATGGCAAAAATCATGCTTCCCCACATAAGGACGAACAGCATCCCGCGGGCATGCCGTTCATCTTCAAAGAACACTTGAGAGGTTCGTATTAGATACTCCTGCTTGTTTGCCAGGGTGGTAAGAAAGAAAAATGTGGCCATGCCTAAAAGGAGCTTTACTAGGAGAGGGGCAACAAGTATTTTTGAGAGGTAGGTTATTATCGCAGCTACAAGGAATAGTACAGATACGATGTAGCCAACAAGTTCGGCCTTTTCCCGTTTAATGAACCTAAAGGCTATCAAAGCCGTGCCTAAAGTAAACATAAGTAACGCCAAGTAAATCGAATAACCAAGCTGTGCTGGGTACGAACCCCAGGAGGGGGCTTGAAGCTCAGCTACGGAGATAAAAACGTTATAATCTCCGACACCCGCACCTTGCCCTTTGAGACCGGATACTATGTGAGAATAGCTCAGAAAGGTGTTTACCAGGTTCCATATACTCGCAAAGAACTGGCCAACGGCGCGCTTGGGACCTATCTGGAATACCGGGGCCAGGAGGTAAGAGCTCAAAAGGAAGGTTATGGTCAAAACGAAAAAGGATTTTGCCTTGCGGGAAGCTGAGACTGCGCGAGGCAGAAGTTTTCCGTCTGAAAAGATGAAGTAGAAAGCCAGCAGCACAAATGGAAAAACGAAGATTACATAGGTTATGTAATTAGCAGCGTTCCAGTTATTTGCAAACGTTACGTAAGCGAGTATAGTGCAGATTAAATAAACTATCGAGGATTTCGTTATTTTTCCATCCTTGATGGACTCAATCATGTAGAGGTAAATCATTACGACGACGAGGGTGTAAAATATGACAATTGAATCAGTATCTGAGAATCCGGCAATCGTCCTGCCTAAAATTGCTGGAGACGCGCCAACGAGAAAGGCGGACAAGAGCCCGGCGTACTCGCTGGAAACCTTTTTCCCTATAAAGTAAGTTGGAAATATCGTAAGTGCGCCAATGAGCGGCGGGACTATAAGGGTAGTCTGCATTATCGTCATTGATGGGATAAATGCCTTGAATAGCAGGTAGAAGAGCCCCAGTGTTGCCGGGAACCAGGTAGCAGTTTCAAAGTCGCGTCCTGGGGGATAATAGCTGTAGGGGTCGAAATCGGGAAAGTGAAGGCCGTTGGTTACGAACAATTTCGCGTACCGATACCAAAAGAATGAGTCGTATTCATGGAGAATCCCACTAGTGCCTGGAAGGAGCCTAACCCAAAGCGAAAACAAGAATATTGCAATAAGAATGGAAAAAACAAGAAGCCGCTTGTGGGATGAGAGTGCGGAATAGATGCCGCTCAGGTCGAATTCCACGACATCGTCTTCCTTTTTTTGTTCGGAGCCATCCTTATTTTTTGAGCTGAAAATGGACTTCAGCTTGGATAAGTCTATCTCAAGCTCTTCTTCTTTTTTAGATTCGACCGGTGGTGCGGCCTCAATCGCTTTGTGTTTCTTTTTTCTGTGTCGCGCCAACTTTCATCAACTCTTCCAAAAGCACTGTCGCATAGGAGCCTGCTGGAATCTCAAATTCTGCCACGCGGTCCTTGCCAGAGGATATGACGTTAAAATTCTTAAAGCTTAGCATTGCCTCGCGCCTTATGCCTTTGCCGCTAGCTTCAGGGATGGATTTTATCCTGAAGTCTTCGAGTGCCAGGCCCTCCTGTTCGAGAGCCTTTTTCTCGATTTCCCCGGCTTGGCCGCCCAGGAGCTTGCAGTCATAGCCGTAGACGGGGCAAGTAAGCGGGGCATCATCGCCGTCCAGCTTTGTTCCGACACCGAGCTTTACACGCTCCGAGAGGACAAGATTAAACAAGTAAGACTGGTAGGCATGGACGAACATCTTGAACAGCCCCTTCGGGAGCCGGCGGAGGGCGTTGGCGTAGTCGTTCGGGTGGATGGAAAGGTGGCTGAGGAGAGTCCTTTCCGGACGTGAATTTATGGGAAACTTGTCAAGCGCGGCCTTGAACTCGCCCCAGTTTTCGGAGAGCCATATGCGAGCCTCACGGCTTTTTTCCCCTTCGGAAGGCGTGGACTCCGCAAGGTAGATGCGCACCGCCTCTTCCAGGTTGCCCTTCAGGATTTGCTTTCCGACCGAGTGTGAATTCAGGCGGGCGCCAAACCGTTGTATTCCGTAGAAATTGGGTATGCCTTTTTCAGCCTCCGTGAGGAACTCTGAGACTGTGTCACGCTCAATATCCCGTATGCGTATTGTGAATCTGTTTCCGCTGTGGTCGCCCAGTTCCATCCTCTTTTCTGACAGGAATGCGTCGTATACCCATAACCCGCCTGCGCCAAAGCGGTAGAGCTTTTGGAGGTCTATTTTCCATGCGCAGAGGCGCTGGGCAGTCACTGCAAACTTGTCCTTTGTGCCGGCGTATGAAAAGCGCTTTCTTGAGACGTTGCAGAAGTCGGCAAGGTAGCGTATTGCCTTGAAGGAGTCCCAATCCTTTTTTTCAAGGGTGAACCAGATGTAGTCGCCCGTTCCGGTTAGCTCCCCTTTGGGCATTTCCTTGCCGCGGAAGTTTTTTGCCTCAACAACACCATCGTCCCAGACCTCCTCAACGACGAAGTCTTCCGGCTCGGATTTAATCCTGCCGCCAGTCCCTTTGGATTTTGTGGCGTAGCAAAGAATGCCTATCTTGTCAAGCATAGTGTCTATTTCGGTGTCTTCCGCCCGGAAGATTTCTTAGGTTGCGTTGGGCGGTCCCACACAAGCTTGACTTCCTTGAGCCGCTCCGGCGTCCCAACGTCAAACCAGGGGCCGGAGTATTTGTAGCAGTAGAGGCTGCCCTCGGCGGCGAGTTTTGGAAATACTTTGTATTCTATCATTGACCTGCCCTGCGGGACGTAGTCAAGGACTGCCGGGTCAAGAAGGTAAAATCCTGCGTTTATCAGGTTCGATGGCGCCTGCTCCCGCAGGGGTTTTTCAACGAATTCGGTTATGCGGTCGCTGTTGTCTTCGGCAAGCCTTGCCACCCCGTAGCTTGAAGGGTCTTCCACGCGGACAAGGGTTATGGTCGCCTTGGCAGAGTATTTCTGGTGTATGCCTTTGAGGGTGGAAACCGGGATTTTTGACATGACGTCGCCGTTGAGCATAAGAAATGGGGATGACAGCTTTCCGCGGAGAAGGTTCAGTGGTCCGGCTGTGCCGAGGGGCTCGTTCTCCTCGAGGTATTCTATCTTGACTCCCCATTTTCTCCCGTCGCCGAAATAGTGCATTACTTTTTCCTTTAGGTAGCCGACAGAAAAGTAGAAATGGGTTATTCCCTGCGAGATTAGGTGCTTCAGGATGTGCTCAGTTATCGGCGTGCCCTGGACCGGGATAAGGGCTTTTGGAGTGGTTAGTGTGATGGGCCTGAGGCGTGTCGCCTGGCCGCCGACCAGGAGAAGGGCGGTGTTGACCTGGAGAGGGGTTCCCATATCCTAAAGATTGCGAAGAACGTATATAACTTTGTCGGAAAACTTAATTTTTGCCGAGCGGAGCGAGGGCTATGGTAGTTTTCTTTTTCGCCAATGTTTTTCTTTTTCTAAAAGAAAAAGGTTGTTTAACTTTGTCGGAAAACTTAAATAGGTTTCAATTCTAAGAGGTGGCATGCGGGGTTATTTAGCCATACTGCTTGCAGTTTTGGTTTTAGGCTGTGTTAGCGACGGCGCTCCGTCCCAGCCTGGGACGGTAAACGTCAAGGACACGTTCAATCCGCAGCTCCCGAGCCCGGATGGGTACTACATCAACACAATACTCTATATCGAGACGCCCTCGGAAAATCTCGACAAGACAACATATAAGGTGGAGCAGGGCGTGTACCTAGGCGAAGAGCTCGAGCCGTTTATTTATACCAAGCAGTGGCTCAGGGAGGGGGCGAAATTTGACTTCGCAGGCCTCCAGACTAGGGACATTGCTGGGATAACCGCGTATCTAGATTATAGGGATGTCATACCCATGGTGTCTGCCCAGCCCTACAATATACTATGGGTGTCTGGCAACGTTGTCCACGCGATTAGCGGATTCAACCAGTCAGTTTCCATAAATTCTGCAGAGGCAGTCCTGGGCACCACTAAGCTGGCGAACGCAGCAGAGCTGGAGTTCGCAGACATAATCAGAATGCTGCCAGACCCGGCGGAAGGGTGGAACCTGTATATGGTAACGCCAGGAATGTATTTGTCCAGCTATACAAATACGGTTGGGTATTACATACGGGAGGTGACCAACGAGACGCGCGAGACTATGGAGGTCTTGGTGGTGGAGGGGGACGGCTCGGTAAGGTATATTGAGGGCAAAATAAACTCGCTGGAGAACAGGAAAGGCGCGACCATGAACGGCAAGGCTGTCTATGAGGGCTCAGGCATGGGCATATTCGGGCCAGACTACAAGATGGTATATTTCTCAGAGAGCCGGAACACAGGTATGGTTGTTTCCATCCCGCTTGAGAACAAGGACTCGCCAGTGCTTGAAGAGACGTTTATAAGAGGGATAAGCCAGATTGAGTCTCAGTAAAGCGGAAGGCTGCCGGTAATCCTGTCAATTTCTTTCCCGTCAGCTGGGCCAATGGCAAGGGCAGTTAGCGTACCCGGCTCCAGCTCTGTCCTGCCGGCATCCTCGATAATGGCGCTGCAGAGCCCAGCCATTTCTGCCTTTTTGTGCAGCTCCCTGAGGCTGCTTTCGCTCCTAGCGGAGACAACTACCTTCTTCTGCCCGCTCTCGAGCCATTTGGAGGCCGCCTCCTGGCTTGACTTCTTGCACTGGATGAAAGCCGAAACTGACGCGTGCGAGGCCTGTGCTGACGACTTCCCTTTTGACATCTTAAGGTCAGACCTCAGGACGATGACCTGCTTGACTTCGCCATACATTGCGGAATT
>JBDRCC010000014.1:0-3535 GCA_043822065.1 archaeon
CCTGGAGAACGTCAGGTTCAACTCAGAGGAGCAGATAGAGCGCCCAGCAGACTCACAGTCCAGGGCGCACATGGTTCAGGTCCTTGCCCCGCTGTTTGACTATTTCGTGAACGATGCCTTTTCGGCGGCGCACCGCTCGCAGCCTTCGCTAGTAGGCTTCACAACCCTGATCCCGTCATTCCCTGGAAAAACTATGGAGGAAGAGCTTTCTGTACTCGAAAAGTTCATGTCTGCCTCAAAGAAGACCTGCCTTTTCGTTCTTGGCGGAACAAAGGTCGGCGACTCGCTCAAGGTCATAGACAAGGCGCTTACTACGAAGAGCGCGGACGAAGTCCTGACTAGCGGGGTCGTCGCAGTACTCTTCTTAGTTGCGAAGGGCTACGACGTTGGCGAGCCAACCCAGATTTTCCTCAAGGGCAACGGCCTTGAGAAGCACATACCGTACGCAAAGCAGCTGTTGGACAAATACGACCAGAAAATCCACCTGCCAGTGGATATTGCACTGAACCGGCACGGCGAGAGGCTTGAGGTCTCCCTGCGCGCGCTTCCAATGCCGTACCGCATAGTTGACATCGGCTCAGGCACAATAGGCAGGTACTCCTACCTTATAAACAACGCCGACAAGATTCTCGCGAACGGGCCGGCCGGCTACTTTGAGGTCGAGCCGTTTGCAGTCGGCACAAACTCCATTCTCGAGGCTATCTCAAAGTCAAAGGGCTTTACTGTCATCGGCGGAGGTCACCTTGCTGTCGCGGCCGAGCACCTGAAGCTCGTGGACAAGATAGACCACGTAAGCACGGCAGGAGGCGCCTGCATACTCTACCTTGCGGGAGACCGGCTGCCTGTTCTCGACGCCCTAAAGGCATCGGCTGACAAGTTCAACAAGAAAATCAAGGGAGGCAAAAAATGAAAACAAAAGTTGCAGTCAACGGCGGAGGAACAATAGGGAAGCGCGTCTGTGACGCGGTATCCCTCCAGGACGACATGGAGCTTGTCGGCGTAACGCGGCTCGAGTCGGACAACCTCGCGCGGATGTTCGTCGAGAAAGGCTACCCTTTCTACCTCATTGACCTAGCCCAAAAGGACAAGTTCGATGCGGCAGGCATCGAGTACCAGGGCTCAGTCGAAGACATGGTATCGCAGGCAGACATCGTGATAGACTGCTCCCCAGAGAAAATCGGCGCCATGAACAAGGAGAAGCTCTACATTCCGAACAACGTGAAGGCAATCTTCCAGGGCGGGGAGAAGGCGCACGTCGCGGAAGTATCCTTCAACGCGAACTCCAACTACGCGAAATCCATCGGCAAGAGCTACGTCCGCGTCGTTTCATGCAACACGACCGGCTCCTGCAGGCTGTTAAACGCAATAAACAACGAGTACAAGATAACAAAGGCGTTCGGCGTCTACATCCGCCGGGCGGCAGACCCAGCGCAGATAAAGAAGGGGCCAATCAACGCAATAGTCCCGAACCCGCCGGCAGTCCCGTCCCACCACGGCCCGGACGTCCAGACTGTGCTCGACATAGACATCGACACAATGGCTGTCCTCGTGCCGACAACGCTCATGCACCTGCACGAGTTCATCATCCAGGTTCAGAAGAAGGCGGACAAGGAAGGCGTCCTTAAGCTTCTCACTGAAACGCCGCGCATACGGATTGTTTCAGCCGAGGCAGGCCTCCACTCGACTGCAGACCTCATCGAGATGGCAAGGGACATGAACCGCCCGAGGAACGACCTCTGGGAGAACTGCGTGTGGAAGGAGTCTGTCACTACAAAGGGCAATTACATCTTCGTTACCCAGGCAATCGGGCAGGAGTCCATTGTCGTGCCGGAAAACATCGACTGCATCCGCGCGGTAACCGGGCTCGAAAAGGACCCGATGACGTCGATACTGAAGACAAACAAGAGCCTCGGCATGTAGCTCCGGCGGCATACGCAACTTAATCCGATTGTTTATATACCGGATAGACTAAAGTCTAGACTGCACTATGGCAAAAAATTATTCGCAGGAAATAAACTATTACATACGCCTGCACATAGACGAATACAAAAAATACCACCGCAGGTCGCTCCCAAAAAATGCAAAGGACATCATCTCCTACACCTTGGAGACTCTTGACCTTTATCCTGAGCTTGCACAGGCTATCGAATCCGACGAGCCTGGCGCTGATGCGAAAATGGAGCAGCTAATCCGGCGGGCCATAACTGCGATATCAGACACAAAGCAAAGCGTGGTAAGCAGGCCAAAATACCGTGATAAGCGCATTATTGGCGCAATCTACCTCATCCTTGAAAGCAGCCTCGCTTCTGTCCGGCGCGATGCATCTTTCAAAAAATATGATGCTGAAAAAAGAAAACACGCCTTTTCTTCGGCAGACGAGGCAAAAAAGTACGTTCTTGATTTTGCAAAGAGGGCGGTGGACATCGGCGGAGACAACATAGACGCCATCCTCCTGTTCGGCTCGCTTTCAAAAGCCCTCGAGTACCGGCCAGGAAAAAGCGATTTGGACATTGTCATTATCTCAAAGGACAGCCTGCCGCCCCAGCCTGGCTGCTACAAGCACTGCAACGTGCATACACTAATCGGGGAGCGGGAGAACTACAACATTGACACAGAATACAGCGACGAGTGCATTTCCTTCTGCTACCGCGGCTTCAAGGACTTCTTGGCCCAGCACACCCACCTAGTAACGGCGGCGTTAGCAAAGAATGATTGGAGGGAGGCGACAGAAATACAGTCAAACCTGCACAATTTTTCAATCCTCTATACCAAAAATAAGGAGATTAGGCGAAGGATAGTGGTCTTTACGAAAAACCTCGTGGACGTCGTGGAAGAGGAGATTCTGAAAAACCTTGATGCGGTCCTGGACCGGTTTGGCTACTCCTAAGGATTTATTCGTTTTAGTATACTGCTTGTTGAATGCCCCTCAAGCTTAGCCTTAAGACGTACGACCTTTATCCCAAGAACACCCTTTAACTGGTCAAACTTCTGGTCGTATCCGAGAACGATTACGTCCGGCTTTTCCTGGTCGATAATCCTCATGAAGTCCTCGTCCTCAAACCCGATGACTGCCCTGTCAACGCACTCAAGCTTCTCAACCTCCGCCTTCCGTTTTTCCTGGTTCCACACTGGCTTCCTCTTTTTCAGCTCGGCATTCCTGTCGTTCGCTATTACAACGACTAATTCGTCTCCAAACTCCGACGCCCTTTTCAGGAAAAACTTGTGCCCCTCATGGAGCAAATCAAAAACCCCGCCGACAAGGACTCTCAGCATACGGTTGCTATAAAAATGCTTTACTTTAATTAGGGTTATGGTCGAAAGCGAGTTCTTGATAACGCTTAGGAACAAGGTTGTCGACTTCCGCATAATGCTCGGCAGAAACAGGAAAAAGCTCAATTCCGCAATGTATGGCGAAGTCAAGCAGGTCATCGTCCTGAGGTCTGACCTTAAGATGTCAAAAGGGAAGTCGTCAGCACAGGCCTCGCACGCGTCAGTTTCGGCTTTCATCCAGTGCAAGAAGTCAAGCCAGGAGGCG